>CAMDED010000092.1 GCA_945893365.1 Candidatus Sulfopaludibacter sp. SbA3
TACATCTGGCGCAATCGCCAACGCATGCGCTATCCCCAGTTCCGCCGACAAAACCTCTGTACCTCTACTGGCGTACTCGAAGCTGGATGTAAAGTCGCCATCGGAACTCGCCTGAAACGCGCTGGCATGCACTGGACCCTCGACGGCGCCAACTACATCATCGCCCTCCGGTGCCGATGACCACTTTGAGCTTGGCCCACTCCCATCCTCTGCGCCAGGCTTCGCTATAGAGGCGGAAGCCGAACTCTTCGGCGGTTTCGATGGCGCCCACATAGGTGGTGGAATCGGAGTCGCGGATGGCCCATCCTTCGTGGTCCACGCATGTCTGAGTGAACACGCAACCGAGTTCACACTCGCGCGTACGAGCACGTTGGTCCTCCGCCCTTCCGGTCCGTCCTTCGGTTTCAGCGGGAACAACGGGGACTTGGACACCGTCCATCAGCACATACATTTCCGGAATGTTCTGTTTGGAAACCAGGGGCAGAACCAATTGTTTGGCGCGGGCGATTTCGTGCTCGTCGCGCCGGGCGATCTGCGCGCCAATGGCTTCGGCAGCGCGTTCGACAGCTTTGGCGGGGATATCCAGGCCCGCGAGCACCTTCATCGGTTCGCACCCTAAAGCGAACGGCATTTCGCCGCCCACGACGGCTTCCATACGCCTTACGCCTGGCGAGGATTCCAGACCGGCGATACCCAGTTCCACGTCGACCGGGTACTGTCCTGTCGCACAATGGGCGCAGAGGTAATAAGGGCGGGTGAGTTGGACCGCACCCAGCACGGTCAGCAAGGTCTTCGAACGTAATTCCTTGTAATGGGCCGAATGGCCGCACGAACAGGGAAGCGGCCGGTGGTCCTCCTCCGGCGGAGGGTATTGCAGCAGTTGTGTCAGAGCAGAAACCCCCGCTTGGTGCATAGCTGAGCGGATGGAGGTTTCGACGGCTTCCAGGTCAAAGCGGCCGGCTTTGCGGCGGTCCTGAAAGATGACGCTCAGCAGCCGGTCTACTTCGCGGGCAACTTCCTGGAGGACGGCTTGCGCCGTTTTTTTTCCTGGGCCGTCGACTCGGTCTGTTCGATGGGCCGCAATCGGCAGATCTTCCGATTGACGTCGACCAACTCCCCCGTCAAGGATTGAAACTTACGGAACTCGGCGATTTCCCTTTCCGCCTTACGGACGGCGGCTTGAGAAGGCAGGTTTTGTGTAACGGTCCTGCCGTCGATCTTCTGGGTGAGTTGCGAATGGGGGCCGTGTCCGGGGTCGTTGGGCTTGGCGCAATGGCGCCCAGGTTTTCCGCAGCGCCGAGAAGCATTTAGCAATGGGGCCGGGTTGGAAGTCGCCGAGTTCAGAAATGCGGTGGAGCAACGCGGATCTGTCGTTGACTAAGGGCAAGATCGGGTCAGGCATGGAGCCCCTTGTCTTACAGCATCATGTACTTCAAGAACGCCGGCACACAAAAAGAAAACTTCCGATTCCTCACTTCCATGTCGCGCACTCGTGTCGGGCCATCGCCTTGACGGCCGCCGTCTTCGATGGTAGCTCCTTGCGCGAGTGCCGGTATCCGGCTCCCAAGTAACTCTTGCTATTCAACAGTGTTGTGGCCGCCATCCGCGGGCTCATCGCCACGCGATTTTGCACTTTTCCACGGCCCGGCCCGATCACTTTCCCTCCGCTTATGTCCTTGCTCGACGTCAGCCCCAGACAGGAGGCAGAGTGGTTCTCGGTTCTGAATTTACTCATGTCCGTGCCGACTTCGAAAAGGATCTCTGCGCCGTCATTCCGCCGATCCCATCAATAGTGGTCAAGTCCACGCCCGCGATGCGCCGCAATTCCCCCTTCATCTCGAACCCAGGTGCGTTGCCCTGGGGCTTTTTGGATTTCTTTGTCCTTTTGACTCTTGCCTTCTTCTTCGGAGCTTGTTCCTCTCCGCAGGGTTGGCTGGCCACCTCGACGGTGCGCGCCGGTAGAACGGCCGGATATTGCTCCAGCCGCTGGCCGCACTCGCGCATCTGTTTGTGGGCGAAGCCGTAGTCTTCCACCACCTTCCCCAGTTCGAACAGCACGTCTTCCCGCCAGTTCCCCTCCAGACTCCGCGCCCCTCTTCCCGGCTGGCTTGTACTCGCTCGTGCTTCAGATCCGCCAGTTTGTAGGGGTCCCGCTCGCCTTGCAGGATGACGGCGATGATCGCTCACGCCGCTGATGTCGCTGATGACATTGGCCGACGGAACGTTCATTTTCGTCAACGCTTTCTGCATGTGCTGCACCGCCCGTCCGGCGTCTTTCACATACCGGGGACGCAGCCGCCAGATCGTCCGCCCTTCTCCATCCGCTCTTCCAGCCGGAACGAGTCCCGCAACAGTCCGTAGGTGTGCAACTTCAACATCCAATCCACTGGCTCTCTTGCACGTCGGTCCTGCGGCCGGGCACAGGTGCGAACAGCGTTTTCTGCTCGCCGCGCAAAAGTACGGCCGGCCTGAACCGGACGCCAGATTCTCGCGCCCTCGGCTGAGCTCGCCGAGCGCGGTTTCGTCGTAAGCGAGAATTTGCAGAAGGTATTCAAGAGGAATCAACCGCATGGCCACCGCCGCCGGCGGCGCGACGCGCTCTATCGCGGCCCATCGCCCGCCGCATCGTCGAATATCTGAAGGACCAACGGCGGTTACATGCTCGACACCTCGGACTTCGCGGACCTCGGCGCCCGAGGACGCCGAACCTTTGCACATCCGCTACAAGGCTCCAGGTCCATTAACCGCCGCTTGCATGAGAGCGATGAGTATGAGATAAACGAAACGCTTATGAGGTCCGGGCCTCTCACTCTCCTCTTCGGCAGTTTTGCGTCGACCTTCCCTTGCTTCGCCGCGGACGATGACCGGCAGGTGGACCGCCATCGTTGCGGGTCTCAACGGCGAGTAAGAAACCACGCCCAGGTTCAAGACGGCAAGGTGACGCTCTCAACGGCGCGATGTCGCGCCGGCGGGTCGAATGGTCCATCGCCGAAGGTAAAACCACTGGCGACGCCCGTGTCCTTCCAGGAGGGGTCTGAACGTGGGAAGTAGATCTGCAGCGGGACGATTTCGGGTGGAGAGATCAAGTTCAAGCGTGAAGGCGGGCAGGGCCTCAACCATGAAAATCCCGGTAACGGTAGTGGCGGCGCTGACAGCCTCCATCGGTCTTGCACAGTCGAACCCTACCTATGTTCAATTCAGTCCTTCCACCACGAAAGGCGCGCTCTACAGACCCAATTCGGGACCGCCGCCCCGAGTGGGCGTAGTGCTCACCCACCGTACCGCCAACTTTCTCTCGCATATCGCAACCCGCGAGTTGTCGAGGCGCGGATTTCTGGTTCTGGCGATGAATCCGAGGTTTGAGAACAACGAATCGGCGGTGATCTGGGATGAGATTGCACTCGACATCAAGTCGGGCGTAGAGTTTATGCGTAGGCAGCCGGGCATTGCGAGGGTCGTGCTGTTCGGCCATAGCGGCGGCGGAACGTCGATGAGCTATTACCAAGCCGTGGCCGAGAAGGGCCCCGCGATTTGCCAGGGCGCCGGGAAGCTCGTGCCCTGCGGCAACATGCTTGCGGGCCTGCCGGCTGGCGATGGCGTGGTGTTCATGGACGCGCATCCCGGCAACTCGATCAACGGACTGCGCAGCATCAACCCGGCCGTAATCGATAACGACCCGGGGAAGATCGATCCGGCCCTCGATCCGTTCAATCCGAAGAACGGTTTCAATCCGGCTGGGCCTTCGAACTATCCGGCCGAGTTCAGGCAGCGGTACTTCCGGGCGCAAGCGGAAAGAATGAACCGTCTGATCGACTCGGCGCTCGACAAGGTCAAGCGCATGAACAGCGGCAGCTACGCGTATTCCGACGATGACGTGTTTGTCATAACGGGTGGCCAGGGAGCTCGGCTGATCGGCTTCGACCCGAGCCTGCGCGACCGAACGGCGCAGCCGCGCAAACTTTTGCGGAATGACGGAACCATCTCTCTACGGATCGTCGACAGCGCCCTGCCCTACGGTGCGCCGCCGCCGCGCGCGCCGCGATTCGGCGCCACGGCCCGCGTGCTCACGGTCCGGTCGTTCCTGAGCGCCAACGCAATCCGCGCCAAGAATTCGCAGGACGGCATCGACTACTGCTCGACCAATAACTCGGTTCCCTGCGCGGTCAAGAGCATCACCGTACCGGTATTGTTCGCGGCCATGGGGGGCTATACCTTTATTCGCGACAACGAGATTCACTTCGAGTTGGCGGCGAGCAAGGACAAGGACTTCATCGTAGTTGAGGGAGCCACGCACGGAGCCACGCCTTGCAAGGAATGTGAGACGGTTCCGGGCCAGTACTCCAACAGTGTGAAGAACTTCTTCGACTACGTGGCTACCTGGATCGATTCACGGTTCAGCCGCGATTGAACAATCCGGCGGCGCCAGGGCGAGCGCTTTGCGGCCTCGTCCACAATGGGCGCCTGGCATGGATGAGTCTGGACTTCCACCTGTTTCGGCGCCTCGGTTGTCAGCCCCGGACACATTCGCAAAACCTCGTCTTGCCAGACAGTTTGCCAGGCTCGATCCCCAGCGGCATCCATGCAATGTCTCTCCAACGGACCGGTTTTCATCCCGTCCGTCGCAGAGCTTTAGCGGCCATCGTGTCCGGTCACGAACCGTCCTCGAAGGGCCCGCCATATCAATGAGTTACATTGCCGGCGCCACTGCCGAACTCAACCATGAAATCGCTGAGGCGCGTCGCCCATTTTCATCCGTCCCGTAACGGCCCCACAGGGCCGTGAAGTTGAGTCCTTAGAAAACTACTGCTGCTGAGCCGTTAATATTCAGTTGCTTACGCATTGGAGAGGTCCTTTTTCGTGAGCTGCACGTGGTGGCCCAGAGCTTCGAGACGAGCGACGAGGTTACGTGTGGTACGGACGGGGTTGCGTTTGTCGAAGTAATCATCACCCAGATCCCGGTAGGGAGTATCGGTCTTGAGCATTTGAAAGGCGATGATGAGGATCTTGTGTCCTGTGGCGATGATCGCCCTGCCCCAATCGGCGTTTGCCTTCACCCTCCGGAAGAAGCGTGGCAGGTAGCCTTTCTTGCAATGTGATGCCGCCCATGCAGCCTGTGTCAGCACGCGCCTGAGGGCTTTATTTCCTTTCCGGCATCGCGTTCTTTTCTTCTTTCCCGCGCTCTGGTTCTCGCCCGGCGCCATACCCGCCCAACTGGCACAGTGATCGGCATCGGGAAACACACTCTGATCCACACCCAGTTCCGCGATCATCGTCCAGGCCACAATCTGGTCCACCCCGGGAATAGTAACCAGCAGTTCCACCTTCCGCGAATAGGGTTCCATCCTGGCGCTGATGCGTTGTTCGAAATCGGCAACCTGCTGGGTGAGAAACTGATAGTGCTTGTAGTAGGCTTCCAGCATCGTGCGGTGAAATTCGTTGAAGTATCCCTTCAGCGATTCCTTCACCAGCTTCTCTTTTTCACGAAGGCTCCCGCGCACCTTCCAGCTTAGAATCTCCGGTGATTTCTCGCCGCCAACGAGCGCTTCGATGATGCGTCTGCCGGTAACTCCCAACAGATCGCTGACCACCGAAGACAGCTTCACATTCGCGGTTTCGAACAGGTCGCGGATCTGGTTGTGCACCTCGTTGCGTTGTTCCAGCAGCGACACGCGGTGACGAAGCAGCATGCGCAGTTCGCGCATTTCCGGAGTCGGCACGAAACTTGCATCCAGACGTCCGTCCTGAAGAAACTGGGCGATCCGTTGCGCATCGCGTCCGTCACTCTTGCGCCCGGCCAGCGCTTTGACCTGCGCCGGATTGACCAGCAACAGATGAAAGCCTTCGTTCTCCAACACATTCCACACGGGCCGCCAATACACGCCTGTCGATTCCATGGCGATCTCCGTCACTTTGAGTTGTTTGAACCAGGTCCGCATCCGGATCAGATCGTTCCGGAAGGTCCCGTAAGTCTTGCGAATGGTCTGTCTTCCGTGCCCACCGGGGGCAGGATGCAAACCACTACCGTATCTTTGTGAACATCCATGCCGCAGGAGCGGCGGTATTCCTTCTGCATTCCTCACCTCCCGCCGCCGGTCGAGGAACGCTCAAATAATTGGTCTTTCCTTACCGCGCTTCCCGCCTCGCGGCGGGAGCGTCACTGTTCTGTTCCCCTCACGCGTTCCGGACCACATTCACAAACAGCCTCGAATTGCCAGACCATAACCAGTCTCAATCGCCAGCGGCATACTTGTAATCTCTCTCAAATGGAACCCGTTTTCATCCCTCTCTGTGGCTGAGCGTAGCGGCCGCCATTTCCCATTCACACGTACAAAGGGGCGCTGGGCACGGACGTGGCCTGCCTGATGCGGCGGTTGCGCGCGCCCTTGGGTGAAGCCAACCCGCTTTTCATCGGTACGTCGGCCACGCTGCAGGCAGGCGAAGGCGGCCCGCGCACGGGTGTCGCGGAATTCTTCGCGCGACTGACGGGACAGCCCACGCCGCCGGAATCGGTCATTCGGGAACGAACAGCCGCTCCCGCGCTTCCCGAAGGACTGCCGCTGGCTCCGCCTCCCGATATTTCGCCGGAAGATCTGGATGCTTTCTCGCCGGAAGATCCCGAGCGCGTGCTCGTCCTGGCCCGCAAGCTGACCGGTTCCAATGCGGGCAGTCTGGAAGCGTGCTGGGCGTCCACCGCGCTGCCCTATCTTCTGCTGAACTGGCTGAAGGACCCGCAACCGCTTTCCGGCGTGGTGGAGAGGCTGGCCGAGCGGGTCGAACGCTCCGGGGTGACAGACGAGGCCCAGGCACGGGAGGCACAAGCGGCGCTGCTGGTAGGGCCCTGCCTGGATCTCAAAGACCCACTGCGCCTGCGCCCGCGCGTGCATCGCTTCCTGAGAGGACTGGCGCGGTTCTGGCGTTGCACGAACTCCACCTGCGGCAAACTGCTCGATTCCGGAGTAGGCACGTGCGACATCTGTGGCTGCCGGTCGCTGCCGCTGGCCCTTTGCCGCACCTGCGGATGGGATTTCTTTGTCGGGCGCGAAGAGGACTACGCAGGAGCGGCAACTGCGGTTGCGCCGTGGCTCGGCCGCCGCTCGACAAGGAGGACGACTTTTGTCTATGATCCGCCAGGGACGGTGGAGGTCGATCCCGAGGAATCGCCTGATGAGGGCGGCGAGGAGGAGGCGGTAGAGCCGAACGAAGAGGCTGTTCCGGAATCGCCCGAAGCCACGCACTGGTTGTGCCCGCAGTGTCTGGTGTTGACGTCGGACCCCGATGATCGAATTTGTGGTTGTGAACCGCCGCTGCGTGCCGTTTGCCTGCTGCGGGGCCGCGGTACCAACTGCCCGGTATGCCGCAGCCGGTATGGCCGCTTCGATGTCATTACGCCGGTCAGCCTGGGCAATTCCTCCGCGCTCACTCACGTAGCGCGCACGCTGCTCCGCGAACTGCCTCCGGAACGGCGCAAGCTGCTGATCTTCACCGATAGCCGGCAGGATGCCGCTCACCAGGCGCGCTTCATCGAGGGAGCGGAACGGCTGCTCCGTCTGCGGCGCTTCATCCACGCAACCCTGGAGTCCTCGCCGGAGCCTCACGATTTGCGCTGGCTGGAGGAGCGGGTCTACCAAAAATACGTCGAGGCGGGCGATTTCACGGCGCGTTGCTCTCGCGATGAGCGGGAAAGGCGCCGGCACACGCTGGATGGCGACCTGCTTCACGAGTTCGTGATCGCTCCCAATGTTCGCCACAGCATGGAACGGCTGGGGCTGGTGGAGATTCGCTACTCCCAGCTAGACGAAGAACCACGGCGACGATTTCGCGCAGGTGGTGCGAGATCACCAACTGGACTTCGCCCTGGCTTGCCTCGGGGTGAAGCGGCTGTTGGATCTGTTTCGGACTCGAAGTGCCATCGCGCACGAGGCGAGGCAACGCTACCTTCGTGGCAATGACCCGCTGGCGCGGGAATACAACATCACGCCGGGACGGGAGGTCGGTATCCCGGTGGCCTATCGCGAAGTGGGGCAGTCGTCAGATCGTAAGCAGACTTACAAACTTCTCAGTTGCTGGAACCGCACGGGTAATCCGGCGGGACCTCAGAGCATCTGGCTGCAAACGCTCGACAACCGGGCAACGGAGCAATCGCTCGAAGCCGTGATGCAGTGGATGTTGGCCGGTGGCCGGTTTCTTGTCCGAGGCAGGATTGGACGCAACGCGCAGGAAGTGGAGGGAATTCTGCTGCGCCATGACGCACTGGAGGCATCCGTCGCTCGCAGCTTTACGCGCTGCAGGGTCTGCGGCCGTATTGAAGCCAACGGCACACCGAACTCCGGCTGCGCCAGGGCACGATGTTCCGGCGCGATGTTGCCGTACGTGGGTCCGGTTGCCGAAGGCAGCTTGAACGCTAGGCTGATCGCCGAATCGTTTGCCCCGACGCTGCTGCCGGGAGAGCATTCGGCGGCGGTTACGGAGGAAGAGCGGTTAAAGGCGGAGGAAGGCTTCAAACAGAGCCCGCCGCGCCCGAACGTGCTGGTCTGTACCCCGACACGCGCGCGTTCCGAGATACCCCCCTCCGCGTTCGCCTGGATGCGCCAGGCGACGCGCCGGAAGAGGAACTGTTTGTGATTCGACCGGCTCGATTCGCCGAAGACATCACGGTACTTGTCCTTGAGCTGCCCGACCGTCATGTGGCGCAGGGCTTCAATACCCTCGCGCATGGCGGTCGAGCTAACTATCTCTTTTATCATGTAGTTAACCCTCCGTCACATGACTCACTCTTTGTCTCGGGACAGTCAACTACTAGCGGTGGCGGCTCTGGGAATCGAAGCCGCAGGTATGCGGTGGCCAGCACGGCGGCGATTTCGCGGATTGCCCCGGCGCGATCAGGGTCGCGGTCGTTCATGAGCGGTCTCCTTGGAGGCCACCCACGACGATGTCCGCTTCGCGGTCGAGCGCCGTCTGGTGGGATTATCGACGCGGATCTTTTCCGCGTCCGTTAACTATATACGCGGAGATTTTGGAAAGTGTCTCACTTGGCTGGCCGATTCCCATGGACGACGGTCGATCCGCTACAATCGCTAGCGATTCTTCCGGCGGCGATGGCAAAGGAATCCAAACTCGTTCGAGCAAGCAACACGACGCGAACGTGGCTGCGGAGGCTCCACGAACGGATTCCAACGTTGGACTACACCGAAACGAAGTATTGGGCGACGTTCAAGGCAGGCTCAGCCGGGGCCGTTGCTCAACTGAATCCATCGCACGTGGGTATTCGAGTCTTCCTAACACTGGATTCGGGTGCCGGACCAGACCTCAAGCCGAGTCCATCAACACGGACTTGGGCCGCGCGGTTCCCGTCGGTCTTCCAGATCGCGGGAGAAGAGGACCTGACAAGGGCCGGCCACCTGATCCTCATGTCGGCTGACACTGCGCGTGCACGAACCAAGAACCCCTACACCCGGCGCTCCGATCAGCTTTCGGCTGGCGAAGTCGAAGGCGGAACTGCATACCAGGAGGGGGCAGTACGCCAGGTTACCGTGAACGCCTATGAGCGCAATCAGGAAGCTCGCGAGGAGTGTTTACGACACCACGGGCGGAGTTGCATCATCTGCGGGTTCAACTTCATGGAAGCGTACGGAGCGGACGCCGCAGATTACATTCAGGTCCACCACATCAAGCCGATAGCACGAGCGGGTGGCTCCTACGTTTTAGATCCGATCAAAGACTTGCGCCCGGTCTGTCCGAATTGCCACGCGGTGATTCACCGCAGAGATCCACCCTTTGAGATCGCGGAGGTCAAGCGAATGCTGCGCCGGACCGCGGCCCGACGCTAGAGGCAGTGGCGGACGTTTCGGAGCTGCCCAGCAGGCTGCCATCGCCTTCGGCGTGGAGGATGTCTCACTCGGGGTCTGCGATCTCGCGCCGGCGTTAACAAACGCGGAAAGACGGAACCAGAGACGGAGAGACGGGGCGCGGAGAGGGAGTGGAACCGAGGCAGAGTTGGCGGGCCGACGGTGGTGGGCTCGAACGGAGAGACGAACGGAGACTCGAAGTTCTACGAAAGACTACGCCGACGCGGAGGACGATGCCGTCAACTAACGGGCACCTAAATCAGTGGAGGGAAATAGTTTGGCTCCCCGAGTGGCACACAGATACGAACATGCGAATGGAGAATCTGGGCGGAGCTGGTTTCTCCGAGATGTTAACCAAGCGGGGGAATTAGGATTTGCGTCATGAGGTCATGTAGAGCCCATTGACGCTAAGTGGTCGAGGATTCTGTGCGGCTTCAAAACACAACTAACGCCGAGCTGGAATCCGAACGCATCAGGTCACATCTTTTCAACCAGATTGAGTTTTTGGGATACTACCAGATGACCCCAGAAGCCCGTTCTTTGAACCGCTGAAGCGCGGCACGGAGGTGCGCCCTGAGCCGCGAGCGAAAGAAATCCCGCGCCGATCCGTTACAATGAGTGCAATGCTTTGTAGCCGAGTTCGAGAGCGGATCGCTCTCGATCCCTGCCACCCACGGCGAATCCACGCAGTCCGAATTGTTTCTTCGGGGGTTGGTAGACAAACAAATCCCATTGGCGCGCGAAATGAAGGCGGGCAACCCCATTGCAAGTAACACGGTCGCTGAACACGACCATCAAAGGAAGGCGGGAGGCGTATTCGACATGCGAAAGGTTATGGCAAATTTTCCAGGTAGGCTTCACAAAGCAGGCGAGGAATACCCTATCTTGCCTCTGCATCCGGATGTGGTGCAGGAGAAGTTGCGCGAAAAAGCGCAAGAGGTCGGGAAGCGGTTAGCCGCGCAACTCAAGAAGAAGCAAAAGGAACGGGAAAAGGGGCGAGCTACGGAGTGAACAATGTTGGCCGCGGTTCTTTGCCGACGACCGACAGCACCGCGATCCCGATCGCGTCGTTTGGCGAAAGCTTGAGTCGGGCGAGCCTCGGTCCCGCATGCAGGCCGGTCCGCTTGGCTTCGGCTTCGATCGCTTCATGCAACCGCGCCTGAGTCTGGGGTGGAAACACAGCCAGCGTGCGGAGGGTTTCGGTCGGCAGCCCCAGCCCTCCCATCCACGTGGCGATTTGTAGGTACGATTCCGGTTCGTGCACTACCAGGCGCAACGGGTAGCGCCCGAGGTCGGTGCCCGCGCCCAGGTTCTGGCCGTCCGCAACGCCGTAGATGGCCACGGCACGCGCGCGGTCGGATCGCGAAACGAACGCCACCCACCCGCCAGCGCGCCGCAGTGCCGGAAGCAGGACGCGATCGGTGTCGTCCACGAATTCCAGATCTTCCCCTGGGGGCGACGGGATTTGGTTGCGGCCGGTGGGCCGCGGCTGCTCGCCCAGGCACGGCGGACGGCGGCAAGGGTGTTCTGTTTCGGCCGGGCGGCCCTCCGAGGGCCGGGGCACGAAGATCTGGGATTGTTTCGCGAAGGGTTGGCCGGCGCACCCACCCGGCCACGGCACCCACAACGATGCGAAGACCGCGGCATGCAGAGCGAAGCTGACCAACTTCGAGGTCCTCATTGGTGCTTACCCTTCGGCTCCCCCGCCGCAGGCCGGGCAATCTGGCGCAGCCCGTCGAAATAGGCCTGCCATTCGGCCTTCTCGGCGTCGGTGGAATCGGCGAGATCGCGGAAATGGTCGCGAACCTGCTCCAGGCTGGCGGTGAGGGCATCGAGCTGTTTTCGCGAGTCGCTCTCCTTGCGGTCGAGCGTGGCCAAGCCGTCCACGCGCCGCCGCACGGAAGCCTTTAGCTCGGCGATGTCCTTCAAGTCGCGATCCTGCTGCTCCCGGTCGAGCCTCTGCTTCACCGGGTCGAGCCCGGAGCGAGCCGGAGCCGCCAGTATGCGCTCTTCGGCGGCGAGCAGGGCCTGCAACTTGCCGCGTTCCACCTGTTCGAGCGCGGCACCGTTCCAAGATGGGCTCGCGCGCAATGCCGCGATCTGGACCCCGAAAGCGCCAGCCATCTTCTCGAACAGTCGGCGGCGCGCATCCAGGTATTGGACGGCCCCCTTCTCGTCACGTGCGATATCCGCCAGGGCTTTCGGATTGGTCAGGATGGTCTGCTCCAACTTGTGGTTGGCGGAAGAGCGCCAGGCGGACCAGGCAGCGTCGGCGCGCTTGATTTCCGCGGCGATGTCGGAGGAGGGATCGACGCTGACCGGCTGTGCGGAGGCAACAGCGGACAGAAAGGCGATTTGGATGGCAACGGCAAAATGGTTGTTCATGGCGTGTCTCCTGGTTTACGGGCGCGTACGCCAGTAGCCGGCGTCGAAGGTTCCTGGTTTCGGCGTTGCCTTGTCACAACGCAGTTCCCAGCCGTGGGTCATCCCGTTGTACAGGTGCTCCCACAACTTTCCTTCCCCCTTGAGATCCTCGACGAGTTCGGCGATGTCGCGCAGACGGACGCGCGCAAACTCCCGTCGCTGCTTCAGGTAGTCCTGCGCGGTGTCGAACTGACGCAGGGTCTCCGTGGAGCGCTCGAGTTGGCTGCGCTTGCGGGCGATGAGTGCGGCGAGGCTGGCTGAGGTCCTGCTCGCTTCTGGCGTATCCTGGCTGGCGAGCGCCTGCGCGAGACCGGTCTGGCGGCGTTCCAGATCGGCCTTCTCGCGTTGCAGCGCGGCGATGGCCGTCGAGATCTCGTGCCGGTCGGGAGCGCGATCGGAGGCGATTCCGACGGAACGGTCCATGGAGTCGCGCCACCGCGTCCGGTGCAAATCGAAGTACGCGGCGAACGACTTGAGCGACTGGACGCGCGCGGTTGAGGTTTCCCGGATGAGATTGCCCGGGTCGGACGTGCAGACGCCCGCCCCTTCCAGACGGTGGTTCAAGCTAATGTCCAGGCTCTTCCACTTGCGCTCTTCGTCCTGGGCTTTCTTGAGTTCGGCGACATGGGGATCCCCGACAGTCTCAATGGTCTCCGGCTCGGACGGGATGTTTCCCTGGGCGGCCAACAGCGCCGCAGCGGCGAACACGGTCGCAATGTATTTCATGGTTTTGATCTCCTTCTTCGAGTAAACGTTCGCATGCTAAGGAGCCGCGGCAGAATAAGCTGGACATTTGGACCGAAACATTCTAAGCTACCTGTGTGGCTGCGCAGTCCGCTCTGGAGAAGAAGTTCGCTCAGTTGGGTCCTCACCTGAATGAGCGTCAACGGCGCTTGGTAGCCGCAGCGGATGCGCAACTGCTTGGTCGCGGCGGGATATCACGGGTTTCAGCGGCCAGCGGTCTGAGTCGGACGACGATCCACAGAGGTCTGCGGGAACTCCAGGGAGACCTGGTTGCCGATGAGCGGGTGCGCGGAGCGGGGGGAGGCAGGAAGCAGATCAAGCTCCAACAGCCCGCAGTGCTGAAAGAGTTGGAGCAATTGGTAGCTCCTGCGACGCGAGGGGATCCCATGTCTCCGCTCCGCTGGACCTGCAAGAGCACCAGCAAATTGGCAGCAGAACTGCGCCGCAAGGGACATGCGATTAGCGCACGAACTGTAGCACGGTTACTGCAAAAGGATCTGGACTACAGCTTACAGGCCAACCGCAAAACGAAAGAGGGGGCGTCTCATCCGGATCGTAACGCCCAGTTCGAGCACATTGCGGCACAGACACGGGCGTTTCAGCAACGTGGGCAACCCGTCATCTCCGTGGACACGAAGAAGAAAGAATTGGTGGGCGAGTTCAAGAACGGAGGCCGGGAATGGCAACCCATAAAGATCTCCAGAGGCAGTTCAAACCCACGATTTTCCCGACAAGGAATTGGGCAAGGGAGTTCCTTACGAGCCATATTTTGCCCAAAACGGGTATTCTTGCGTCCGGAGTCGCAGCCAAAGCCCCCTGTATGCCGACGGGAGTCCCGCAAGCGGAGTCCCACTGGCGCTGACGAACTGGATCGACGCCGGAGAGATGTCAGGGACCACGCCAACTCCCCCGCCATCTTCCCTCCCGCCCCCGGTGCGCTCCGCTATCGACGGATTAGGGTTACGGAGTCTATGACGTGGGCGGCAACTGCGGCTGAGTGAGCGTGGGATTAGACCACGACACAGCCGAGTTCGCCACGGCAACCATCAGTCGCTGGTGGTGCCGGATGGGTTCCCAGACTTATCCGGAGGCGCGTGAATTACTGATTATGGCCGACAGCGGGGGCAGCAACAGCAGCCGCACGCGGCTGTGGAAGGTGGCTCTGCAACGATTGGCCGACCACACCGGTCTTCGCCTCTCGATTTTTCACTTTCCTCCCGGTACCAGCAAATGGAACAAGATCGAACATCGTATGTTCTGCCACATCACGGCGAACTGGCGGGGGAAACCGCTGACCAGCCACGAAGTGATCGTGAACCTGATCGGCAACACCACTACCAAAACCGGCTTGACGATCCAGGCTGAATTGGACACCGGCAAGTATCCTACCGGAATTCAAGTCAGCGACGAAGATCTGGCCCAAGTCTGTATTGAGAAGGCCGAGTTCCATGGCGAATGGAACTACCGTATTTCACCCAGACCAAAGTGACCAACTTATTTATGCGCGCCGCCTAAGTTTCTTACCGGCGTGCCTTCCGGCCCCACTTATCCCAAGCGTAGTAGCCGCCCGTGCCGATTCCGCCGGCGATCAGGAGCCCTCCGACAACTTTGAGGGCGGGGTGGCTTGACGAAAGGGCGCGGGCATTGGCCAAGCCATCGGCCAAGCCAGGCGCTTCGGCATTGAGGGCCGCCGCCCGCTCAAACAAACGGATGGCGTCCTTTTTTTCGTAGCGACTGACGGCGTGCTCGCCCTTGGCAATCAGTTGTCGAGCTCCGGCGCGGCGGCGGACGGTTTCCTGTTCGAGGCGCGCGAACCGGGCGTCGCAGCCAGGCGCGGCGGTGTCGCCAAGCATTCGGCTGGCAGACTCGGCGCGCGCGGCGGCCAGCAGCCGGGCGGCGCTCTGCTCTTGCCAGTCGTAATAGCGAGGGCCGCGCTTGCGGATCTCCAACTGCGCCAACAAGCTGCCGGCCGCCCTAGATTGGCTCACGTCGGCGGACCGGAAACTTTTGAGGCGGTTCACCGCCTTGTCCAACCAAACGCCCGATTCGCGGTACTGGCACTGGTCTTCGAGCGTCTGCGCGTGGGCGGCCAGGCGGGCGGCTTCCGCCAGTTCGTCGGGTCCGACCACAGCCGGGGCTGCCTGTGCGCTCACCAGAACCACGGACAACCAGATCGCAAAGACGCGTTGCAGAGTCATCGATTTAAAATCCTCCCAGGTGAGTAACGAGCCGCCTGCGAAATTATTACGCCGGTTTGCCGATCCAGCGGCGAGAAACATGCCGACGCGAAACTTGCGTGCTTCGGAAAGCAACTGCGCCACGGCTTCATCGTGAGCCATGGAGCCAGCTTTATCGATGTAGACAAAGAACGGCCGGGCGCCTTCCGGGGAACGCGGAAGCGTGGCGGCGCGGATACGGGAGACCAACTGCGAAGCGACCAGGTAGGCGACGGCGGCACCGAAGCGGCCCCGTGCCAATTTGAGTAAGACGACTTTGCCCTCGGCCAGAATGCGGCCGAAGTCGAGGGCCATGTCACCGTGGCCGATAATACGCCGCAGCATGCTGTCGTGTATGAAGTGGCCGAGCTTGCTGGTGATGTAGGGGCCAGGTTCTCAGGCTTGTGGTCGGCGAAGGAGACGGCTTCGATCTCACGGATGAAGTCGCGCATCTGTTCGTCGGTGGTCTGCTCGCGCAGGCGGTGACGCGGGGGACGGCTGGCGGACAGGCGCGGGAACTCGAGCAGAGTGAAGACAGGCTCGCGTCCGGTCGCCCATCAGCAGTTTCAGATGGCCCGGAAGTTGGTCCGGAAGTTGGTTTCGAAGACCGGGCCGAACATGTGCGGATCGGGGTAAATGCGGAGGAGCGAGGCGAGCAAGTCGCCGATGAGGAAATCGCGTCCCTCAATGGTGGACCAGGCGATGAGGTTGAGCGGCACCGGAAAGGCGCGGTCGGCCAGATCGACGACGATCAGGTCTTCTGCGCGGGAGTTCAGCAAGCGCGCCAGCAGGTCGCAGGCCAGCTCGCCGCGGGGGTCCACCAGGCACAGGCCGTGGCCTTGACGAAGGCCTGCAACATCCAGGAGAGCATCAGGGTTGATTTTCCGGTGCCGGTTATTCCGACGACGGCGTGTTTCAAGCGGTGGTCAATCGGCACATTGACGGGGCGTTCCGAGCTGCGGTGGCGGTTGACACCGAGGAGTGTGCCCGCGCCTTCCGGCGTGACGGCTGTGCGCGGCGGGAGTTGCAGGGCGGCTTCGATTCGCGCCTGAGTCTCTTTCGGTGAGCGAGGGCGAACTGATCAGATGCAATTCGAGAACGGCGGTGCCGCTCCAATGCGAGAACGCGGAGAGCTGGCCTTCGGTATCGTGGTGCCGCAGAGCGACACGCTGTGCCACGGTTCGCGGCTCGGGATGGAAGCCTTCCAAATCGAGCGCGGTGAGCGAGAGCGCGGTGGAAGCCACGAAGCCGGATTCGGATTCACGCGTGTGTGGGTGAGGTAGTTTCATTGGAATCGTCCAGTGTGCCCGGCGGCAGACGCAAAATCAAATACGTTCGAGCGCTTCGGGCGATAGCAGCGGATAGGCGCGGCGCAGTTCGGCCAACGCTTGGGCCAGACCGGGCACGGTGGTTGCGCGCGCCCTTCGGACGAGGGGCGGGGTGGAGTTTCTCTGTTCATGCGCGTCACCTCCCGGAACGGACCCGTGTAACACTGGTGATCGCGCGGGGCGGTACTCTCCGCGAGGAGGTGCGTTCGACGACGTTATGCAAACCGTGGTTCACTTTTCCGGAGCGAAGCGGGAAGCCCTTGGGCAAATGAATCGTCTCTCTCACCTGGGGCGCCGGGCTCGTCACCAGTCCGAAGCGGCGAACGGCGCTTTGCGCATTCATCGGCGGGCCGCGGCGCGCGGGAGAAGTCATGTGACGGCCGACCGGGATTCCGTAGCGCACTTCGGAGGCGGCGCGCCGAGCGCTGGTGTAACGTTGCACGGTGAGCGGCCTGGCAAGCGGGCGCGCGGGTTTGAGATGAGAGAGAGCGTCCCGGCGCAGCACCAAGCTGGTCTGGCGGCGGGCCCCCGAGACCGAAACCCGGCGGGCGACAGAGCGCGCCGTTCCCCGCGCGATCGCGCGGCCCACGGCCGCATGTCCGGGCAGAGCCAGTCCGAGAGCAAGCAGAAAAATGGCGATTCGAGTCATGCGTAATATCTCCTTCATCACTAAATGCGTCTGAGGCCGGCGGCGGCCAGGCGGAACGGCAACGCCAGCAGCCAGAACAGGCCGCGGAAACACGCGCGCACCACATCGGCGGCAAGGATGCCCACCATGTGGCTGGCGGCGTGTTTTCCGAGGATCAATTCCGCGACCGCCCGGAGCAACCACCATCCCATCCAGATCAACAGCAGGCAAAGCAACCAGCCGGGCAGGGCGTCCACCAGCGCTTCGATGATGGGGCCGGCCAGCGCCATCAGCACGACACCTCCGAGAACAGCGGCGAGCATCCGCCCGCGTACTAACCCGACCATAAAGCCGAGCGCCAGCACAGCAACCACGAGGATCAGAAGCTCATCGGGAATCAACATCCAAAGCAGTTTCATGGCACTGGGGATAACGTTCTTCCGGCCAAATTCTTACTGCTGGTTCCGGCTGCGGCTCCACGCAGACGCGGACGGCCTGCTGGCGTTCGGCGCGCGGACACTCTGGCGGGTCGATGGGACCGTATTGCGCGAGGAATGCGGGTTGGCGGTACAACAGGCGAACTGGCGCGGGGGAAATGCGCCAACCGCCCGCATCCTCCTGTATGCCCTTCCACGCCGCAGTGCAGCGCGGGAAACTGGGTTCGATCCCGCGAAGAGCCAGCCTGGATGGTTCGATTCTGTTCCCGGCCTCCAGGCGCTCGATCCATCGCATGCAGTCGCGGCGGCGGCAGCCGGTTTCGGCGTAGCGATCGTCCCAAGTCAGCGCTACGGCTTCGGCAGCGGCGGGATGGATGCGCGCATTGAGCGCGAACTCGTTGTCGCACCCGAGCCCCAGTTCGCGCCGCTGCCGCCGCGGATGTTGGGTGTGCCACAACAGCTTTTCGTAGAGGAGGTCGTCATCGGTGACGATGGCACCGCCCTCGCCGGCGTCCACCGCCTTGCCTGGCCCGAAGGAAACCACCAGTGCGTCGGCGTCGATCGACGCGGGCCGTCCTCTGTTGTAGGCGAAGAGACTTTGCGCGGCGTCGGCGATGTAGAGCAGATCGTGTTCGAGCGCCAGGCGGCGCAGAGCCGCCGTATCGGACGGGATGCCGTAGATGTCGACCGCGAGGATCGCCGCAGTGTTCTTCGTGATGCGAGTGCGCGCCGATTCGGGATCGATGCCAAGCGTCTGTTCGTCGATGTCCGCGAAGCGCGGCCGATTGCCGAGCAGCAGCCATCCGGCCAGCGTGCCGCCCCAGGTGTAGGGCGTCGTGAGGAACTCCTGGCCGCGCATTTCCAGCGCCACGGCTAGGGCCAGCAAGCCGGTGGTTGCGTTGGACACGCACAACGCATGGCGCTTACCGTAGTGGGCGCGCAGTAGGGCTTCGAGGCGCGCCACGGCACCGCTCCCGGCCAGTTGAAAATCAGAGCTTGGCATGGGGCTGATACTCTTCAATGCGCTTCGCCAGGGCGTCGCGGTTCACGGCGCCGGTGGCAGGGTCAACGATTTCCCGCAAGTACGCCGGATAAGGATAATGACCCGGATCCGCGCTCCAGGGATAGAAGCGGCGGTGACGGCACGCATGAATGGCCCACAGATCGGCGTAAATTGCGGAAACCAGATCGGCGCCGGCTTCGAGGTCCTCGGCCGCGTTGAGGATGGCATCCGGACCGAGCCCATGGTCCCACAAAACGGCGGCGCTCAGCGCGGCGTAGACCTCGCGCGGATTGGCGCCCTTGGCATAGAACAGGCGCGCGGCTTCGGCGACGCGGGGGTGTTTCGGGTCGAAGGCGGCACCCGGGTTGAGCCGCTGCACCATCGCTCCGAGGATGCCCGGGTAGTCGCTTTCGGCGGGATGCAGCACCGGGATGACGGTGAACCGGCTGCGCATCGCCGCGCCCATTCTCCACGGGCAATTGGTTGTGGCGACCAGCAGGGATCGGCCCCGGCGGCTTTCGTTGCCGAGCGCGGTGAGCAGAGCGGCTGTCACGGATTTGCTCGCGCCGGAATCGCCGTCGAAATCCGAGCGCTCGAGCGGCAGGCTTTCGGTAATCTCATCGACGAACGAGAGGTTGGGCGCTGAGTCCATCAGGATATCCTGCTGGAGGCGCGCCTTGCGTTCGGTCTCGCCGACCAGGCTGTCCTTGGGGCTGAACTGGCGGAAGGCGGAGACGCCGGCCCGTCGCGCCGTTTCGGTGCCCATGACGGTCTTTCCAGTGCCCGGAGGGCCGGCCAGCAGGACATTGGCGGGGATGGTGCGGTCAGCCTTCCGCAGCCCGGCGGCGTAGCGCTCGATGATGCGCAGCGGAGTCTGCGCGTTGATGCCGTGCAATTCGACCGTCTCGGCGTCCACGGTGTCGAGTACGGCGAGCGTACCTTCGGAGAGTTCGCCGACATCGCTGCTTTTTTGCGCCACCAACTCGTGAGCGGTGAGCGGGCGCGAGGCGCGGTGCGAGGCCCGCAGCAGGCTTTCGAGGCCGCGGTTGGGCGTGTTGGACGTGAGATGAACGACGGCGGCGGCATCGAGTCCGGGTGCCAACTTCGCCTGGTTGTAGAGCGCCGAGGCGGCCGTGAGGAAGGCCTGCTTTTCCTCGGCCAGCGGCTGGGCTAGGCGGATGTGGCGCAGGGCGCCGCGCACGAGGTCGTCAACCAGGCCTTCGCGTCCCTGGAACAAGACGAGGTTGCCGCTGGAGCGCAGGGCGAGACTTTGCGCCGTGATGTGGGCCAGTTCGACGGCCACCATCTGGTTGTCGGATTGCGCGCCGTTGGTGGCGATCCGGGGCGTCAGATGTTCGCCGAACTGAAACAGGAAGCAGAAGCGCAGAGGCTTGCCATCCGGCCAGCGCGCGCCTTCGGCGGAGGTGCGGCACAGAGAGCTGACGCCGCGGATGACGCGCACGACCTCGTTCTCGTCCTGCGGAACCGACACCAGATTGTGCGCTTGGAGCAATTCGCGGACGCGGCGCTTCTCGTTGTCGTCGCGCAGCCCAGGCTCCCACTCGACGCCGGTGGCCATCGAATAGGTCACCAGCGCCATGCCGTGCTCCTCGCGGCAGACGCGGCGCAGGACTTCGAGCAGCGGGCGCAGCTTCCCGGCATCACCATCCACAGTGAGATCGTAGAGCGAGCGGCCGGTGACGAGCAGCGCGGCGTGGCCTTCGAGCCAGGCGCGGAAGATGGGTTCGAGCGGGTTCATGCGCGCACCTTGGCGTCCGCGTTACCAGCCAGCAGACGCTTGCGGCGCGAGCGGGAGGCGGCGTCGCGGGAGGCGGGCATCTGGCAGACGCCGCCGGTGGAGCGGCGCTCGGGCGGTCCGCCGCGCACGCCCTGTTGGTCGAGGGCCCGGTCGAAGCGGTCGAGGATGGCGTGGCAGGAGCCGTCGGAGACGCCCACCACTTCCGTGGCGAGATCGAATTCTCCCTGGGGGTTGGAACGGATCTCGGAGACCAGGGCGCGGCCGTCGGCATCGCTCGCGACCAGACGCAGCACGGGGCTGGCGTGGGTTTCCTCCAGGCGTGTGAAGCCGGCCGCGGCGGAAGCGCGCACACACGCCTGCGACAGCGTGCGGGCGAAGAGGTTGCTGTGAGATTGCTCGAGCGCGGTGAACAGTGCATGGCGCGCCTCGACCGCTTCGGCTTCGGTGCGCGCGCTCTGCAGCGTCTCCAGTCGCGCCCGCCATCCGCCGTCCGGGTCAACCACGCAGTTTCCGGACGCCAACACGCGCAGCGCCGCGACCTTAATCTTCTCTGGGGCCGGAAGAGAGGCCGGCAGAGAGACCGGCGCGCGAACGAAGACGGGGCGAGCGGAGATTTCTCCAGAAGCCAGATGGGGCACGGGCGTGCCGGCGGAATAGGCGGCGCGAGCCGCGGTGCTCAGTGATCGCCAAGCGGTGGCGAACAGCGCGGACGCGGTAACCACCGGGGAACTGGCAGCGGTGGCGGAGATGGAGCGAACACGGGGCCTGGAAGCGATTTCGGACATACGATGAATCCTCCTGTTGAAGTAAACGAATGGCTTTCGAAAATATTTCCACCGGTTGGATTACAAAACGACCTCGTCGTCCGGCAGCCGTCCGGCCGGAGCTGCTGGGGGAACGGGCACCGGTGCGGCCGGCGTCACGGCCGGTTGATTGTCGAACAGGACCTGGTTCACAAGCCGGACAGTTTGGGCCGCGAACGGGCCCTGCTCGCGATGCAGATGCGGAAAGGCGGTGTTGTGCGCCTGACGCACCATTTCGTAAGTCGTGTACGTTTGGTCCAGTCGGTGCGATGCCGCGTTTACGCGACGTTCGGACTGCAGTTCACGTGCGGCCAGGCTGCGGCGAGTCAGGGTACCGACGACATGGCTCTTGGCCTCCATGGTCTCCCCACCGAAAAAGAGCAGGAAAAGGTGCAGGGAAACGCTAATCGCCAGGAGACCCACGGTGGCAGCCGCGGCCAGAACCGTGGCGGACCGGTCGGTTTCCGGCAGCGCGAGATAGGCGGCCGCCTGGGTCGCGACCACGAATGCCGGCATCGCTAACGCCAACAGTAGGCCGAGTGCGAGCAGACCGCGCGCGCGGTGAGTGGGCTGGCCGTGGGAGTCGTTGATCGCACGGGCGCGCGCATCGCCGATCACGACCTCGAACAGCACGATCGCAGCCGGCAATCCGAAGCGCATCAACCCGCGAATAAACCCCGAGCCCGCGCCGGTCTGGTCCGCGACCTGATCGGTCATCGAGGCGGCGAGCACGCAGTCCACGCAGTAGGCCGCGGCAACTGCCAGGACGAGCAGCCATCGGTGCAAGTGCGTGGAGGTATCGGCTTGAGTGAGCGTCCCGTTGACGGCCTCGAACGCGGCCCGTTTCCGCTCGCGCGCCTGGTGGTCGTGATGCGTCTCCGCCACGACGTGGGCGGTGTCGGCGACGCGCCCACGCGCCTTCTCCAAGGCGGCGAGGCTGCGCGATTCGGTGATGGTGAGTGGCATGGGCGATTCTCCTGTTTAGCGGTCCGAGCCGTTGATTACATAACGCAGGGCCGCGGCGATTCCTTCAAACCGGCGGGGTTTCAAAATGTCGAGGCTTCCGGCCGTCCCGGCACCGTGGACCTGCAGCCATGCGGCCTGGGAGCGGGGCGGCGCGGAGAGCGCGGGCCCGCAATTGTGCTGGCCGTCCGAGACTAGAATCGCCACGCGGGCGAAGTCCTTGGGCCATTGCGGTTCGTCTTCTGCGAGAAACGCATCGGCGCGGCTGACGGCTTCCCAGATGCTGGTGCAGCGGGCGCTAGCTGGCCGAGCGAGCAGGGCTCGCGCCTGGGAGAGAAACTGTTCGACGCGCCGGTTGGTCTCTTCCTCCCATTCCGCCTGCCGGCGTTGTTCTTCGGCGGCGAGCTTTCGGTATTCGCGCATGGCCCGCTGGTCGGAGAACGCCTTGCCGGTGCGCTTTGGAGCGGCCGTGGCGGCGGGCGCAGGATCGATGCGCAGACGCACGAGGCCAAGCGCGCTCCGATCGCGGATAAGACCGAGGGCGAGCTCGCCGGAAACGGTGCGCAGGTAATCGAGAAGTGGCTGCAGGCTCTCTGGCGTCACCTGCGACGTGTTGCTCCAGGTCATGCTGCCGGTCTGGTCGACCAGGATGGCGGTTTTTAGCGGGGCCGCTTCAGCTTGCGGGGCCTCGGGCGCGGCCGGCTCGACGCCGGCTTCGGCGCGGTGTTCCCCGCACGCGGCGATCAAGAGGACCGCGCCGACCAGCAGCGCGAACAGTGAATTGGTGGCGTTCATATTGACGAAAACGCGCGGCGAAGAAAAACATTACACACTGCAGCGTGTGTTAGGTTGGCAGAGGAGCCGCACTCGTATTGCGAACCTATCATTGTCTCAACCGGCCACTGCCGCCTCAGTCGGCATTCCTGCCTCCCGAGATCGAAATAGCAGTCAACGGCCTGGTGGACCGGGTGTGGCGCAGTATGGAGTGTCCGAGCCCCGGCCAAGCAGTTGGGCATCTCCAGGGCCATCGTGCATCGCGTCTGGCGGCGCCACGACGTTCAACCGCACATCGTCGAGCGGTTCAAGCTGCCCAAGGACCCCGACTTCGAGAAAAAGGTCCGCGACATCGCGGGTCTGTACTTGCTTGAATCCTCCCGACCGCGCACTGGTGTTGTGTGTGGACGAGAAGAGCCAGATTCAGGCGTTGGATCGTACCGCGCCCATCCTACCGCTGCGGCCCGGCCTGCCGGAGAGGCAGACTCACGACTATAAGCGTCACGGCACAACCACTCTGTTCTCGGCGTCAACATTCTCAATGGAAGGGTCATGGGCGCCGTCAGCCGGGTCACCGTGGCCGCGAATTCGTCAAGTTCCTGAATCAGATCGAAAAGGAAGCGTCCACCGACGTGGAAGTACACCTCGTATGGTCTGAAAACTGGATCTGCATGAATCTGCGACGTTTTCCTGCCATAGCCCCGTACTCGGGATAATGGGCTTTGAAGACGCAGAGAGTTCTCGACCCATTCCGGTTTGTGGTGATCGCCGTTTCCGGGTGGATGAATCAACGCCAACTGCAGGTCATTGACTACCTTCGCGAGGAGAACCGGGTGCTTCGCGAGCAACTCGGTGGCCGGCGGCTACGGCTCGATGACAATCAGCGCCGTCGCTTGGCGACCAAGGCCAAAGGCTTGGGACGGAAGATACTGGCCGAGGTGGCCACGATTGTCACGCCCGAGACGTTGCTGGCCTGGCATCGAAAGCTGATTGCCCAGAAGTACGACGGCAGTGGGAAGCGCGAACCGGGACGGCCTCGCACCGCCGGGGAGACCGAGAACCTGGTCGTGCGAATGGCCGAAGAGAACCGGGATTGGGGCTATCGGCGCATCCAGGGAGCGTTGTCCAATCTGGGTCACGAAATTGCCCGCAGCACGATCGCTGAGATTCTCTCGCGGCACGGGATCGAGCCGGCGCCGGAGCGGAGCCGGAAGACGACGTGGCAAGAGTTTCTGAGCCGGCATTGGGAGCTGATTGTGGCCACGGACTTCTTCACTGTGGAAGTGTGGACCGGGCGAGGCCTGCAGCGGTTCATGGTGCTGTTCTTTATCGAGCTATCGACCCGCAAGGTTGAGATTGCGGGCATCGCGCAGGGAGCGAACGGATTGTGGATGAGCCAGATCGCGCGGAATCTAACAGATGCGGAGGAGGGAATCCTGACGGGAAAACGGTACCTGATTCACGACCGCGACCCGCTGTTCACCGCCGAGTTCTTGAACATGATTGCCGATGCTGGAGTGGAGTCAGTGAAGCTGCCACCGCGTTCGCCAAATCTGAACGCGTACGCGGAGAGATTTGTGCGCAGCATCAAGGAGTCCTGCCTGGAGCGCATGATCTTCTTCGGGGAAGAGTCGTTGCGGACGGCCATGCAGAACTTCGTCGCCCACTATCACAGCGAGCGCAATCACCAGGGCCTGGCGAACCAACTGATCAGCCCAGAGCCTGGCCATCTCGGCAACGCAGGTGAGGTCCAACGCCGAGGACGCCTGGGCGGCATGCTGAACTACTACTACCGCGCCGCCGCCTGAGCCCGCGAAGTCGTGACCGCAGCCACGCTGGCATCAGTCATGAGCGGTTGGCGCGCCGAAGGTATGCGCCGTGTCCACGATTTTGGCGTCTCCTGCGTGATCAGTGGAGTTTCCGGGGCACTCGCCGGCTCAAGTTCCGAAGTTTCGGACAGAGATGTAACCCATGGTTGGCCTTGGGATTGGGCGGATCGAGTTTTCGGGCCAAACGAGGACGGGTTGCCGCATTCGCTCACCTGTTTTAGGGACGCCGTTCGCGCCGTCAAGGCTAGCCAAAAATATTTGAAATTTTGAAACCACCGGTCGTCTGTCGGATGATCTTGTTGTCAAGACTCGAGCAAACGGAGACGACCGATGGAGACGTTCACAAAGCTGTTTGGCAGCCTGCTGGTTTTTGTATACCACTGTTTTGACCGGATCGTCATCAACGGGTATTTGAGCGGCCTGTCCCGCCCCGAGCAGGTGGTGTGGTTCTTCCGGGAGATTCTCGGCATTCCGGTGGTGAGCAAGGAGGTGCTGAGCCAGCGCACCGACGACTACCGGAAGTGGGTGGAGGCCTATGCCCGCAATCACCGGATTCCGGTCGAATGGGCCGAGAAAGGCGTGCGCAAGGAAGACTACGTTCAGCCCGCCTTGCGCCGGATGGAGAAGCGCAACGCTTTTGGCGTGTACTTCATTTTCAAGAGCATGGAGCAGGGACGCACCTTCCGGATCGCCGCTCCCAAGTACCCAACCAAGGACCCGAACTACCGGATCGTGGCGCACCAGCGCAGCCGCTTTACCCACTACTACTTCTACATCCGGGATGAGGCGCTGGGTCCCATCCTGGTTCGGGTGGCAAGCTTTTTTCCGTTCCACGCCACCTATTACCTCAACGGCCACTCCTTCATCGAACAGGAGCTGACCCGCGAGAAGGTCGGCTTCCGCAAAGACGACAAGCCTTCCTCGCCGTGGATGATGCCGCCGCCCTTCAGGCTGCCGCCGACCGGCTGAGCCCGGAGATCATCCGCAAACAACTCGATTATTGGACCCTGATCCTGGGGCCAAAGTTCTCCAAGAAGGAGCGCGGCCAGATGAACCTGTCGCGCTTCTACGCCATCGCCCAGATCGAGTACTGCCGCAACTTCATCTTCAAACGCCACTTCCCCATCCACAAGATCTTCGAGCGAAGCTGCGAAATCGGACTCTGGAGACTAACGGCCAACCGCATCAGCGAGATCTTCGGCGTCCGCCTCCACAAGCGGCTCAACGGGAAACTCGCCACTGTCATCGATCAGATCGAACACGGCCACCACGTCTTCCGCGCCTACTGGAAGCACGCCTTTCTCAAGCAATACGAAAAGTTCTCCCGCTACCTGCGAAACGAACTCTGTTCCAACAATCTGCGCGACTTCGGCCTGAAGAAAGGACTCGATCATCTGGATGCGGTGCGCCGCAGTTTCCTGTCCATCACCGAATCGTTTCGCCGGTTTCCAAGCCCAGTGCCTCAACGTCCACGTCGACTTCCCCCTGCTCCAGCGGATCGCCCTTCCCGTCACCCAAGGCTCAATCCGTTTTCCCGGCATCAAGATCCACGACGCGCGAATGATCCGCTTACTGGAAGTTCTCCTGCATGGCGGCAACACCGTCGGCGGCTGGACCGCCAAACAAATCCACCAGGCCGTTCTCACCACCTTCCATCTCTCCGCCCAAAACTACGGCTTGAACCAACTGCGCTACGACCTGCGCAAACTAAAAGCCCACGGCTTGCTCCAACGCGATGGCCGCCGCTACGCCTACCGCCTCACCGAAAAGGGCGTGCAGGTGGCGCTTCTGTTCCTGTTCTTCCACAAGCGCCTCTGCGGCCCCCTGGCAAACAGCCGCTTCCACCACAAGCCCGATCCCGCCCATCGCCCCAACAGCAAACTCGAAGCCGCCTATTACAAGGCCGACAAGGCTATCGAAAACATCGTGAACCTCCTTGCCGCAGCATGATCCTACCCAGACAAATGTTGAAGTATTCTTGTTTACGATCTTCGATCCAAGAATCTAGTGCCGGCGATCAATCAAGGTGCGAGTCTGGCATGGGATTCGAGCGAGGCGACAGAAGCTGACAGTGCTTCGGCTGATGGATGTTAGCTCGCCCACAGGTCGTTTCGAAAAACACCTAAGATTCCGGGCTGCCCCGACGTATTGACATCATGAGTCCCATTTCCACTTGCGGCAGGTGCGGGTTCGCCGGACTCCTTGGTCCTTCTTGTCCAGTGTGCGCTTCGCCGACCGGCCGCCAAGTCGCTTTACATGAGCCAAGACGCTGTCCGAACGCTGGCGTGGAGGGCCGAGTTCTGAGCATCGATCAGCGGACCGAAGAAAAAGAGTTCTCATGGGTGCGATTTCTCATGTTCGTTGCTCTCGGCGTCCTGTTACTCTCAATCAGCCTTGTTGCCGTTGCCGTTTTGTTGGTTGTCTGGGTGGTCTTCGGTCGGACCTTGCGGATCGGGAGCGCCTGGCTTTTACTGCTGAACCGCGGTTCGCGAGAACGTGAGATGCCCTGATCCGTCGATAAGGAGCGTTCGAATTGGTGGGCGGTAGAATGACGGCAGTTCCGAGGCCCGTGGATCAAGGTGAGGACAGGTGAGGACAGGCATGTCCGCCGAATGGGTGTGCATTTGTTTTCGCACCGGCGAGGTGAATGGGCCGGTAGAATGAAGGAGTGAACAAGTCCAGGAAGCCCTCCCCCACCGAGTCCCCGCTGCTGTTTGATGTCGATCCCGAGCCGCTGCCGGAAACCCTGACGGCGGTGGGCGGCGTGCCTCTGGTGGTGCAAGCGTTTCGATCGCTGGGGTTGCCTGCGTGGGTGATGAAACACGTAAAGATCAAGGAGCGTCAGAGTGGCTACGACGAAGCTACGTTGGTGGAGAGTTTCGTGATCCTGAACGCGGTGGGCGGCGAGTGCCTCGATGACTTCATGCGTCTGCGCGAGGATGGCGGACTGAGCGAAATGGTGGGCCACCAGATGCCCTCGCCCTCCGTGGCGCGCAAATTCCTGTACGAGTTCCACGAGGAAGGGAAAATCGAGGAGGCCAAGCAGGGGCGTACAGCGAAGCAGATCGCCTACATACCGGAAGAAACGGAGGCGTTGCGGGGATTGGGACTGGTCAATCGGGAGTTGGTGCGGGAGTTGGGGCGGCGCTGCCCGGACCAACGAATCGCCACGGTGGACCAGGACGCCACCATCATCGAGAGCCGGAAGCAGGAAGCATTGCGGGCGTACGAAGGAGAGCGGGGTTATCAGCCGATGTTGGCGGTATGGGCAGAGACGAACATGGTGCTGGCGGACGAGTTTCGGGACGGGAATGTGCCGGCGATGATGGAACCGTTGACGGTGGCGAAAGAGTCCTTCGCGGCGCTGCCTGAAACGGTGAAGGAATATTACTTTCGTGGGGATTCGGCGTGTCACGAAAGCGAATTGATCAACTGGCTGAGGAAGGAAGAGAGGGAAGGGGGGCCGCGGGGATTCATCGGGTTTGCGATCAGCGCGCGGATGAGCGTGGCGTTGCACAAGGAGATCGCGAAAGTACCGGAAGAGGGGTGGGAAGGGTACGGGAAAGAGCATGCCAGGGAGATACGGGAGTGCGCGGAGGTGAGCTTTGTACCGGGAGAGAAATCGGAACACAAAGACACACAGCCGTTACGGTATGTGGCGATACGGATACGGCAGAGACAGGAGACATTGTTTGAGGACGGCAGCACGGTGAAGCACTTTGCGGTGGTGACGAACCTGAGGGAGTGGAAAGCGGGGCGGTTGATTCAATGGCATCGGGAGAAGGCGGGGACGGTGGAGGGGGTCCATGATGTGGTGAAGAACGAACTGGCCGGGGGAGTGATGCCGTGTAAGTATTTCGGAGCGAATGCGGCGTGGCTGCGGCTGGCGGTGATCTCGCACAACGTGATAACGGCGCTGAAGCGGTTGGCGTTGCCGGCGGAGTTGCTGACGGCACGGCCGAAGCGTCTGCGATTCCTGATATTCAACACACCGGGGCGGCTGGTGCATCATGCGCGGAGAACCGTGCTGCGGTTGGCGACGACGGCGGAGCGAATCGTGGAATGGCTGGAAGCGGCGAGGCTGCTGCCGATCTGCGTCTGATCTGACGCAGGCGTGAGATTTCAACAGTTTAGGGCTTATCGACGGATTTGCACGCCCTTTTTAGCGAAAACGGCGTATGCTTGCGTGCGGAGGGGCCGCAAAGTTCCCCTGAATGCCCGGCGGGAGACCCGCAAGTTGAGCCGCACTGGCTCAGACGAAGCTGAATCGACGCCGGAGAGATGTTCGGGACTGCCCATCTATCCCTCCCGCCCCCGGTCCGCGACGCTATCGACGGATTAGGGATGGCAAAACTCTACTTCGGTGCTCTCACGCGAATTGCATTGTGGATTGTGGCCGCAGCCATGATGGTCGGCCTGAACATTTGGGTGGTCGTGGCCAACTACATTGCATGATTGCATGTGTCCAATCATTCCAACTCCTGGGCTTTGAAAACAAGCCTCGTCAGAAGAATTGGTGGGTAACCTTTGGCTCTGGCAGCTTTCCAAATGAGTGATAGAGCGCGAGTTCCAGGATGCGGAAGGTGCGGAAGCCATACGATTTTCTCATGGTTACTTTGGCTTTGTTGTTCAGCCCCTCGACCACGCCGCTGGAAAACTCCTTCCAGGCCTTGAAATAGTTGAGAAGCAGTGCGCGGTGAGAGCGTAGCGTGCGGGCGATCTTCTTCATCGGCTCGATGCGGCTGCGCATGGCTTGCTTGCACCAGAAGTCCAGAAACATGCCGGCCCAACGCGGCGAGTTGTATTTCCAGAATTGCTGGAAGTCTTCTTTCAGCAGATAGGCGCGAACGGTTTGCAGGTTGTAGCGGAGCAGATCGCGCAGGCGGAACTTCTGCTTCGGGGTGAGATTCTCTTTGCGCTTGAGCACGCACCACCGTGACTTCTTCAGCAGCGGCTCGTGGCCATCCTGGGCCATCTTGCGCGATTCGGCGGCGCGGACCTCGTCCAATGCCTTGTTCATCTTGGCCACGATGTGGAAGCGGTCAAGAATGTGCAATGCCTGGGAACATTTTTCGCGGATCACGTCCAAGTACGGCTGCCACATATCCGAGCAGACAAACTCGATCTTGGAGGCGAGTTGCTCTCCGATGACGGTAAAGAATCCACGGAAGCTCTCGATGGTGCGTTCCTTGCCGACCCAGAGCAAGCGGGTGCACCCCTGGTCGATCTGGTAGACCAGCGTCAGGTATTTGTGGCCCTTGGCATATTGGATTTCATCCACGCCGATGGCGCGGATCGATTCCAGCGTGCGATGCTCCAGACCCCAACCGACCACATACTCGACGGCATCGCACACCTTGTCCCAGGAAGTGTGAAACGTCTCGGCGGTTTCCTTCCAGGAGAGCTTGCGTGCCCAGCCGGCCAGGAAGAGCATATGGGCTTTCGTCGACTGGTGTTTGCCATCGCTCCAAGGCACCTCTTCCACCACGATGCCGCAGTTTCGGCAATGGACGCGCCTCATCCGGTAGAGAAAGAAAACCAGAATTCCCCAGAAAGGGATGAACTCAAAACGGCGCTCGGGAAGATGATCGTAACCGGGCGTCGGCTGGTGGCACCCCGAGCAGATCGCCGCCGAGCCCTGCCGC
>CAMDED010000093.1 GCA_945893365.1 Candidatus Sulfopaludibacter sp. SbA3
ACCTGGGTGAGGGAGAACTCGGCTTGCAGAATCGAGATCCGATACCGGTACCCGGCCTGTCGATCTTTCCCCGTAAATGGGTGCGGCAACTTGCGGAACCATTTCCGCAGGAGCCCATCGATCTTCTCCCCCGACATGCCGTCACACAGAGCCTGCACGCGCTTGGGTTCGTTGCACGACAGGATACCGTTATCCAGAGCCTCATAACCGATGCCTCGGTTGGTCAGTTGCTGCTTCACGTATTCGTGACCGTTCAGGCAGAGCTTGGCGTTGTAGGGGAAGTAAGTGCAGAATTTCAGGAAGAAGGGACCAAAATCCCGATCCACGCAGTAGACGTAAAAGTGGTTGACCATGGCCGTGGACCGTACCAGCCAGGGGCAGGTCGCTCCGGTCTGTTCAATGCGCCGCCGCTCCGCGCGGAACACCGACGTCTTCTCTTGCGCTTTACCGATGAACAACACCCCTTCCGGGATGGTCTCATCTTCGGAATCGTGGCGCTCACCTGCGACCAGATCCTGCGGCTGATCACGTAAAACGGTTTGGCTGCCGCCGAAAACAAATCGAAGGAAGCAGTAACGCTATGGTTGCGGCGTGCCGAAAATCCGGAACGTTCTGGCTGGAGCCACGAAATATTGATTCAACCACCCGGTATTCACGGCAACGTAGACTCAGCAGCCAAACTACGCCACTCTGGTGTCAGAATGGATGTCCGCACTCCAGAATTTTGCAATTGCCTCGAAAGACATTCATGCCGAATACAAGCGGCTTGAGGCGCGTGGGGTGAAATTCCCCGGTGGGCCCAAACAATTCGGACCGGTCACGGCGGTTCTTTTTGAGGATACGTGTGGGAACCTCATTAACTTGTTCAACCGGCCTGACGCGGCGCTCCCGCAGACTCACGCCATTTGACAGCCGCGGCGACCTCGGCATCGCAGCGTATCGCAGTAATTGACGGCCAAGGGGCCGCGTCCAATCCGCCCGGTTCCTCCGTCCGCTCCCATGCGGAGCTGGAGACGTTCCGCCTGTCGGCGCTTGCGCGGGATCGAGCGAGGGAACGGGCTCACCCGCGCACGGTTTTCCGAGCCAGACCATAACCGCTTTTTCCTCAAGCCGGCGCATTTCCCATCGCGCCCGCGCCTATGTTCAATGTTTCAAAGATATTTGCCTCAATCCTGTCAACCACTTCTGCGCCAAACCGCTTCTAGCCGCTCTGGACCATGCTATTACTCATTCAGGAGCCGTAACCTCATCTTATGCCCCCCACGCCACCCATGCCGAAATAAACGCCGCCGGCCCGCCTTCTCACCGGGAGGGCAGCCGTTTTGAACCATGCCGCGCCACCAGTGGCGGGGGAGCACCAACCGCCAAATCGTATCGCCTGTTGGGGAGGGCCTACGGCCCGCGAAACTTCATGAAAAACCGATAGGCGGCAATGCAGGCCTGGCCCGAGCTTCGCTTTTTGGGCCCTCGTGTTCTCATGGGGTTAGGTTGGTTTTTCGACCCTGCCTTTCTACCGCGAAAATGGCAGGCCACAAACTACGATGGCCTGCCCCACCGGCGCCACAGTTCCATCGGCAAATGTGGAGTTGTTTCCCGACGAGCCCTTAGTGGAAAGAACTGTGGTGGTTCGGCGCCAAACGATGATGAAGCCGATCGGCAAACTGAGGAATTTAGGCGGCCGTTCCACCGGACGGCTGCCGAGTCGGCGACCCCAATGCCTTGCCGGCGCCGGAAGCTAGAGTTCAAGCGCACTATTCCAGTTGCTCCCCGGTGGATGCAGGGAGCCGCAGCTTCGCCTCGCATCCCGGCCCGTCGCTCCGGTTCTCAAGGGTCAAGGCCCCGCCGTGCGCTTCGGCAATCTGCCGGCTGAGCACCAATCCAATTCCCGATCCTCCCTGTTTTGTCGTGAAGAAAGGTACGAACAGATTCGCCGTGTTCGCGAGGCCGGGACCGCGATCGGCTATCCTCACCTCGACGAACGCGCCGGCCTTCTGCCAGCCCGCTTCCACGGCGCCGCTTGTCTCGATCGCGGCGTCTACCGCATTCCGAAGTAGATTGATGAGCAATTGTTCGAGTTGGTCGCGGTCGCCGGAAATCCTGGCTTCCGGCCCCGTTCGCAGGTCGACCGGCATCCGCGGCTCCAACCGCACCACGTGCCGGACGAGTTCGCCCACATCGAGCGTTTCCAGCCGCGGATGAGGCAGCCGGGCAAGTTGTGCGTACGCGGCCGTGAAGCGGGCGAGCGCTTCCGCGCGCGAACCGATGACGCTCAAGCCGCGGTGCATGTCCTCAAGCCAATCTCCAGGCTGCGGATCGCGCGTGAGCAAACGGTCCAGGCTGCCGGCGATCGAGCGGATCGGCGTCAGCGAATTGTTGATTTCGTGCCCAAGCACTCGCACCAGACGCTGCCATGCCTGGAACTCCTCCTGACGGAGCGCGCGCGTGAGGTCGGAAACGACCAGGAGCTGATGCTGCAACCCCTTTTCCCGAAATGCCGTGCGCCGCAGGCCCCACCGGCCGGCCGCGCCCGCGAACGTCCGTTCCAGCGTGCGCGCGGGTTCGCCCTGCAAACACTCGCCTAAGCCAAGCTCTTCCGCGCTCCGCCCGATAATCCGCTCGCCCGGTTGGGCAAGCAGCCGCTCGCCCGTTCGATTCACGAGGCGCAGGCGGCTCTCCCCGTCAAACGCAAAGACGGCCACATCGATCTCCGCCATTACGGTCCGCAGCAGCGTGGTCGCTTCGAGAGCGCCCAGACGCTGTTCGCGAAGCGTCTCTCCCAGCGCATTCACTTCGAGCATCACCTCTCCCAGCGCGTCATCCGGCTTTGCGCGGTGTCCGCGGATCGAGTAGTCTCCTTCGCGAAGCGCGGCCAATAGATTGGAGAGCGTTTGCAGGGGAAACGTCACCTTTTCCCGCAGCGAAAACGCGAAGCCGCAGGAGAGGGTTACGATAAGCACCGTGAGAGTCCACTGCACTTTGGCGGAGTATTCGCCGGTCCACAGCAGCGCGAGCGCAACCGACGCTCCGGGCATCCCCGCCAGAAACGCCGTGAGCAGAATGCGATCGTCGTAGCTGAGCCGGGCGGCGCGGGTTGTCTTCCTGGGCGTCACGACAATCCGTGCCGCTGCAAGCGGCGGTAGAGGGCGCTGCGGCTCAAGCCGAGAAGCTTCGCCGCCTGGCTCACGTTGCCGCCGTACCGGGCGAGCGTCTTTTTGATGAGGAAGGCTTCCACGTCTTCGAGGCTCATGTCTTCGAGACGGGTAGGGCTCTCCGCCGATCGCCGCAGCGCCAGGTCCGCGGCTCGCACCTGGGCGCCCTGGGCCATCAAAACGGCGCGCTCCAGGGCATGGTTCAGCTCGCGCACGTTGCCCGGCCACGGGTGGTCGTACATGGCTTGCAATGCGGCGCTATCGAAGCCCGTGAGGTTCTTTCGATAACGCTGGGCGTGAGCCCGCAGGAAATGACTCGCCAACAGCGGAATGTCTTCGCGGCGGTCGCGGAGCGGCGGCAGATGAATCTCGATCGTGTTGAGACGGAACATCAGATCCGGACGGAAGCGGCCCGCCGCGACCTCCTGGAGGATATTCGAATTGCTCGCCGAGAGCACGCGGACGTCGACGCGAGTCGTGCGGGAAGAGCCGACGCGCTGCATCTCGCCGCTCTCGAGCACGCGCAACAAGCGCGCCTGCTGATTGACGGGTACGTTTGCAATTTCATCCAGAAAGAGCGTCCCGCCGTCGGCCAGCTCGAAACGGCCCACGCGGTCCGTCCGCGCATCCGTGAACGCGCCTTTCACGTGGCCGAAGAGCTCGCTCTCGAATACCCCTTCGCCAAGACCTCCCGTGTTGACGGCCACCATTGGCCGCGCCGCGCGCGGCGAAACCGTGTGCAGGGTTTGCGCCACTACTTCTTTTCCCGTGCCCGGCTCGCCGGTGATTAAGACATTGGCGTCCGAGGGTCCCACGTTTGCGACGATTTGCAGGACCGGCCTCATCGCCGCCGACTCGGCGATCAGGTGGGGACGCCCTTCGGCGCGCAGCAGCCGGTTTTCCGCTTCGAGCCGCCGGCCCTTCTGAAGCGCATGCCGAAGCTCCGTCTGCGTCCTCAGGATGGCGAGAAGCCGCTCGTTCTCCCAAGGCTTCTGCACGAAGTCGCGCGCGCCGCGCCGCATGGCCTCGACGGCCAGGTTGACGCTGCCCCACGCCGTCATCACTACGACGGGCAGGTTTCCATCCGTGTTCTGAACCTTTGTAAGCAGGTCGAGCCCCTCCTGCCCGGACGTCGTGTCGCGCGCATAGTTCAGATCCATCAGAAGAATGTCGAACTCACGCGATTCGATGGCCGAGAGAACGCCCGCCGGCGAGTTTGCGGACTCGATCTGATACCCCTCGGCCTTTAGCAGCAGGCGGAGAGCTTCGAGAACGTCCACCTGGTCGTCGGCAACTAATATTCGGGGTCCACTCGTGCTTGCGCTTCGCATGGGATGCAGGACTAATGGTAACTCTCTCAGGTCCTCCAGCGGTCGATCCGAAAAGCGGGGGCCCGGAGGCAGCCGGATCTAGCCATCCATGGCCGCGAGCGCGTTGCACGATCGCGCGGGCCGCGCGGTTCTCGATCGGTTCGCGGAAGCCGAGCGGGTCATCAGCCGCTCGCTCAGTCAGAGCGGCAGGCGCGTGGATCGCGCAAGCTCCGCATACGCCGCCGGACCGTCCCGCGGCGGCATCTCCTCAAGCCGCATAGGATCGAGCGGCTCAAGGGCCTTGGCGATTTTCACGGCTGGCAGGTTCCAGTAGCCGTGAAGCTCCATTGCCGCGTCCATGGAATCTCCGGGTTCTTTCCCGAATGAGGCGCAGCGGCTCCATGCCCCGGCGCAGTTGGTCCACTATAATGTGCTGCCCGCCGGTTTCCCTGGCGATGGGGTCCGTGTGGAAGTCGACGTGGTCGTGGCAAGCGTTGGAGGTTCGAATGGATTCACGGGACGCCCCGCCGAGCGGTTTGTACAGCGGCATGCCAGCCGCCTTGCCCGCGGATCCCACAGGGCGATGTCCACGGCGCCGATGGCGCGCAAATCGGCGCCGGCGCACCCGCTGTACGAAATCGGCTGAAACACGTCTGCCACGGACGGTCGATCCGCGACGGGTCGCGTCCCCGCAGAACCGGGGCGAGCGACCGGTGCATCACGGCGTGAACCGCGATGCCGCCCGGCGGATGAATGGTTTCGACCGCCGTTATGTGCATACAATGAACATTATCCGACGATGCCCATTGCCGCCGCGCTCATTGTGCTCGCGCTGCTCGTGCTGTGGGGTCTGATCCTGCAACGCAAGTAGCGGGCGTGTTGTGAGAACCCGGCTTTTGAAGGCCAGGCTTTTTGAAAGCCGGCGGCCGCTGAAACTTATGGACTTTGAAAGCGCTTTTCTAAACGTTTCCCTCTTGTGGATTCTGACCACGCCTCACGAGTTCGCGCACGCCTGGGTTGCCACGAAGCTCGGCGACGATACTCCGCTGCGGGAAGGCCGTGTGACGCTGCACCCGATGGCCCACGTCGATTGGGTGGGAACCGTGATTCTCCCGGCGGTCACATCGCTCATGGGCATGGGTTTCCTGGGATGGGGAAAGCCCGTCAACACGAACATCAACCGCCTGCGCGGCGGGCTGCAAGGCTTGGCGCTGGTTGCTCTCGCCGGGCCGGCCAGCAATGTGATCTTCGCCGTGATTCTGGCCGCGCTTTCGGTGATAACCGCGAATCTCATTCCGGTCTTTGCCGAGTACTGCTCGAAGGGCGTTACGCTAAGCCTTTATCTCGCAATATTCAACATGTTGCCCGTGCCGCCCCTCGATGGCTCGAAGCTTTTACTTGCGGCGCGCGTGCCTATGGCCGTCTACAACGAGCTGGCAAATTTCGGATTCCTGCTGCTGATCGTTGCGCTGTCGTCAACCGGGCTGGGGAGCTTGATGTCGAGGTGGAGTTGGCAGGGAACGGAGGGGCTATTTCGCTTCTTGGGGTGAGGACGCGGCAAAAGTACGCGAGCGGGAAGCTCCGCGGAGCCTCCCGCTGCATGTGAAAACTAGCGCCCGAAGTAGGCTGCGTTCCTGGGAGTGAATTCCGTCCACTTTTCCGGGAGGTCGTCAAGCGCGAAGATCGCCGAAACCGGGCAGACCGGCACGCACGCTCCGCAGTCGATGCACTCCACCGGATCGATGTAGAGCATCTCCTCGGTGGCGTACGCCGCCTCGTCTTTCTTCGGGTGGATGCAATCTACGGGGCAGGCGTCCACGCACGCTGTGTCTTTCGTCCCGATACAAGGTTCGGCAATGATGTAGGCCATATGATTTTTACCTAAGTTGCTATCTATAGCACAGCGGCATGGAAAATACAAATATTTTCAGAGAGGTCCAGAGAGGTCCCGGAGACGTGCCGGAGCCGGACGGCGAACTCGCGCTTTGTATTTGGCTCCGCACGCCTTTTCACGGCGTCCGAGCCCATGGGGCGCGCTGCGTGGTCCTCCGGCGCCACTGGCTCCAAACTGTATAATAAAGGGCTCCATGCCTATTTTGGACACTAACGAGATTCGCCGGATACTCCCTCACCGCTATCCGATGCTGCTGGTCGACCGCATCGTCGAACTTGAGGCCGAGCGAATCGTAGGCATCAAGAACGTGACGGCGAACGAGCCTTTTTTCGCGGGACACTTTCCGGATTTTCCCGTCATGCCGGGCGTGCTCATCGTGGAAGCCATGGCGCAGACGGCGGGCGTGCTGGTGCTCAAGAGCATCCCGGACCGCGACCGGAAACTGGTGCTTCTGGTTTCGGTCGAATTCGCGAAGTTTCGCAAACCGGTCGTCCCCGGCGATCAGCTGCGCATCGAGATGATCCTGCTCAAGCGTAAGGCAAGCGTAGCGAAGATGGCGGGAAAGGCCACGGTCGAGGGCGTGGTCGTCGCCGAAGCCGAGGTCATGTGCAAGCTCGTCGATAAGGCTGAAACAACCACCACGCCGTAGGCGGACCGGGTTCCTTCGATGCCGGTTCACCCCACCGCAATCGTCGATCCGGCCGCCCGCGTCGCGCCATCCGCGGATGTCGGCCCCTACTGCATTGTGGGTGCGGAAGTGGAGATAGGGCCGCGCACGCGCCTCATGGCCAACAACTATCTCGAAGGTCCAACCTGGATCGGCGAAGATAACGTCTTCTATCCGTACTCGACGGTGGGAGTGGCGTCGCAGGACATGAAGTATCGCGGCGAGCGCGCCGAAACCCGCATCGGAAGCCGCAACAGGATTCGCGAATTCGTCACGATTCATCGCGGCACCGAAGGCGGCGGCCTCGTCACGAGCATCGGCGGCGATAACCTTCTGATGGCGTACACGCACGTCGCGCACGATGTCTCGATCGGCGATCGTACCGTTCTCGCGAACGGCGTTACGCTCGCCGGGCACGTCACGGTTGGGGACTGGGCCGTGATCGGCGCCTTCACTGGCGTGCATCAATTCTGCCGTATCGGGCGGCATTCCATTATCGGCGGTTACAGCGTGGTGACGCAGGACGTGATCCCGTTCTCGAATACCGTGAGCGAGCGTGAAATCAAGGTCTTTGGAGCGAATAAGACCGGGCTTGAGCGGCGCGGCTTCGCGACCGAAACCATCGAGAAGCTGCAAACCGCCATGCGGCTGCTCACCCGGGCGGGACTCAATACGTCACAGGCGATCGAGCGCATCGCCGCCGAGTTGGGCGCTTGCCCCGAGCTCGACGAAGTCGTCGAGTTCATCCGCTCGTCGAAGCGCGGCGTGGTGAAGGGATGAAGTATGCCCTCATCGCCGGCAGCGGACGGTTCCCCGTTCTGGCGCTCGAAAGCGCCCGCCAGGCGGGGCATCGGGTGGTTGTCCTGGCGATTAAAGAAGAAGCGGCGGTGGAAGTGGAATCGCTCGCCTGGCGCTGCCACTGGATTTCGCTCGGCGAATTGAGCCGCCTCATCGACATTGTCAAGAGCGAAGGCATCACCGAGATCACCATGGCCGGGCAGGTGAAGCACGCGAGCATTTTTTCTTCCATCCGTCCGGACTGGCGCTTGTTCAAGATGCTGGCGTCTCTTCCGCGCCGCAACACGGACGCCCTGATCGGCGCCGTGGCGAAAGTCTTGGCAGGCGAGGGCATTCAGTTGATGGATTCGACGCTGCTCCTGAAAGCTCTACTGGCGGAGGAGGGTCCGCTCACGAAGAGATTTCCGACAGCGGAGGAACAAGCGGACATCGTCTACGGAAGGCCGATCGCGAGCACGTTGTCCGGCCTGGACGTGGGTCAGTCCGTCGTGATCTGCGAATGCGCCTGCGTCGCGGTGGAGGCGATGGAGGGTACGGACGCAACCCTGCGCCGCGCCGCGCAGTTCTCGAATGGCCGTCCGCTCACTTTGGTGAAGGCTTCGCGCCGTCGTAAGCATTTGCTTTACGACGTGCCGGTGACCGGCCCGCGGTCGATCGAAGTGATGTACGAAACCGGCGCCACCGCGCTCGCAATCGACGCCGGGCGCACGCTCCTGCTCGACCGCGAGCGGATGATCGAGCGCGCCGACGCCTGGGGTATTTCAGTCGTCGGCCTTCCGGCGGCGTGACGGCGATGGGATTGGAACGGAACGCCTTGCCAACCGCACCCTCGCCGTTTGCCGCGCAAAACCCGTAGCCGGGCCGGTCGAGTTCGGAGTGAGTGACAGGTTGCGCCTCACTCGAGCAAACCTGGGACTGCGGCGGCAAAACGACCAGCGACGCAACACGCCCGCGAACCCCACGGCCGCACAACCGTCACCCGGGCACTGTTCGTTTTGGCGCTCGAATCCACCTGAAGCACCACCTCTTTGGGGGAAATGCCGCACCGCCATCCGCAGTCCGGATCACAACCTTTTTGTCTCAATGAGTTACGTCTCTCTTGAGTGGCATCGAAGATGCTCTTCCTCTATTTGTCCCGGAGGCCGCTGCGATGAACATTGGAGTGCTGACGGAGACAACCTTCTGCGAACGGCGCGTCGCTCTCACGCCGGCTTCGGTTCGCAGACTCGCAGAAAACGGGCATCGGGTGCACGTTGAGCACGGCGCAGGCGCCCGGAGCCATTTTCCGGACTCGAGCTACGCCTTGGCCGGAGCTTCGATCGCCTTCTCGGCCGCGGAAGTCATCGACCGCTCCGAGTTGTTGGTGAAGGTCGAGCGCACGACGCCGGCGGAGTCCGCGCAACTGCACCCTCGCCAAACCGTGATGGCCTTCTTTCACATGGCTTTGGCGGAGCGGGCCGAAATTCAGCAGTTCCTGGAAAAGTCCATCACGACGATCGGATACGAGATCATTGAAACGCCGGATGGGAGATTGCCCGTGCTCGAATCGATCAGCGAGATCGCCGGTCAGATGTCGATTGCGGTCGCGGCGCATTTGCTGCGCTCAACGTCCGGCGGCCGTGGCATTCTTCTCGGCGGCGCGCCCGGGATTCCTCCGGCGCAGGTCGTGATCCTCGGCGCCGGAGTCGTCGGAAGCTGGGCCGCGCGGACGGCCGCCGCGAGCGGCGCAGTGACGCTCGTCCTCGACAACGAAGTTCGCAAGTTACGCCGGCTGCTGGCCATGGCGCCTGGAGCGGTAACCGGCCTGGCTGATGCGGAGACCGTCCGCGAGGCCGTTCGGGAAGCGGACGTCCTGATCGGCGCGGTCCTGTTGCACGGAGAGCGGACGCCCCACCTGGTGACGCGCGGGATGGTCGAAGTCATGAAACGCGGCGCCGTCATAGTGGACGTTTCAATCGACCAGGGTGGCTGCGTCGAGACCAGCCGGCCCACTACTCTAGCGGACCCGGTCTTCGTCTCAAACGGCGTGCTTCACTATTGCGTTCCCAACATGACCGCCGACATCGCTCACGCCGCGAGCACGGCGCTCTCGCAGGCCGCGCTCCCGTACATCCTTGAAATTGCGGCAAAGGGCGTCAAAACCGCTTTGGACGAGCGCCGCGATCTGGCCCGGGGTGCGTACACAGCAGGAGGCGAATGCGTGAATCCGGCGCTGCTTTTGGATCAGGCCCGGATTACCGGCGCCAAACAGGTGGCCGCGTTATGATCTGGCTCGAACAGTTCCGTCAAAAGCTGGTGACCGCCGAGCGGGCGGTGGAGGCCGTGAAGAGCGGGGACCGCGTCTATATCCATCCCGGCTGCGCGACTCCGGAAATCCTGGTCCAGGCTCTGATGCGGCGCGCGCCTGGGCTACGCGATGTAGAGATCGTCCACATGATGACGTTCGGGCGGGCGGACTATGTGGAGCCGCGCTACGAAGGCGTCTTTCGCCATAATGCGCTCTTTATGGGTGGAAACGTCCGCGCCGCGGTTGGAGAGGGCCGCGCCGACTATACGCCCGTGTTTCTGGGCGAGATCGAAGACCTTTTCATCTCCCGCGCGCTGCCGCTGGACGTGGTCTTCATGCAGGTTTCCCCGCCCGACGAACACGGCTACATGAGCCTGGGCGTCGGTGTCGATTGCACCCTGACCGCCGCGCGCTGCGCAAGCCACGTGATCGCCGAGGTGAACCGGCAGATGCCGCGGACGCTCGGCGACTCGTTCCTCCATGTCGGCAAGGTCTCGGCGATCGTTGAGACGTCGCACCCTCTCCTCGAACACAAGGCGGAGCCTTTTACCGCGCTGCAGCGCCGCATTGCGGAAAACGTCGCTTCGCTGATTCCCGATGGCGCCACTCTGCAGATGGGCATCGGCGGCATTCCGGACGCTGTGCTTTCCTGCCTGCGGGACAAGCGCGATCTCGGCGTTCATACCGAAATGTGCTCGGACGGAGTGATTCCACTGATCGAGGCCGGCGTGATTAACGGCGACAAAAAGACGCTCCACCGCGGCAAGGTGGTGACCGGCTTCGTCCTTGGGTCGAAGCCGCTGTTCGACTTCATTCACGACAACCCCATCTTCGAATTCCACCCGATTGCTTACACGAACGACCCGTTCATCATCGCGCAGAACGAGAAAATGATTGCGATCAACTCGGCGCTTCAGGTGGACCTGACCGGCCAGGTGTGTTCCGACTCGCTCGGCGTCAAACCCTACAGCGGTTTTGGCGGGCAGGTCGATTTCATCCGTGGCGCGGCCCGGTCGAAGGGCGGCAAGCCGATCATCGCGCTTCCCTCAACGGCGAAGAACGGGACAGTGTCGCGGATCGCGGCCGAGCTCGACCCTGGCGCGGGCGTGGTCACGAGCCGGGCCGACGTGCACTACGTCATCACAGAGCATGGTATTGCCTATCTTCACGGAAAGAATCTGCGGCAGCGCGCCGAGGCGCTGATCGCCATTGCGGATCCCAGGTTTCGGGACGAGTTGCATGACTTCGCCTCGCGCGCGCATTACGTGGGGCCGCGCGCGGAGCTGATGGCGTAAGGAGGGACTATGCCGATTACCGTCCGGCTCCTCACCGGAGAGGACCAACCTCTGCTCGAGCGGATGTACGATGACTTCGTGCCGCACAAAGCGGCAATGGGTCTTCCGTCGAGCAACCCCGCGCAGCGGCGCGCCTGGCTGGCCGATCTCCGAAAGGGCATCAACCTCGTGGCATTCGTCGACGGCCGGCTCGCCGGACATCTGGCTCTGATGCCGGGCCCGGAAATTGCCGAACTCGCCTGCTTCGTTCACCAGGACTTCCGCCGCCGGGGCGTCGCGCTGGCGCTCGCCGGACAAGCCGTGAAAGAGGCGGAGGCAGCCGGGATGTCCGCCATCTGGGTGTTGATCGATTCAAGCAATGCCGCAGCCAGGGAGGGACTGCGGAAGTTCGGCTTCCGCGCCGCGTGGGAGGACTTGCAGGAAGCGCAGTACGTCCATCCGCTACGGAAAGCGGGGACACAGAAGGCGGAGATACAGAAAGCGGGAGCGCAGAGAGCGGGGGCCCAATGACGGCGCTCGATCGCGGTATCGTGGCGCTCGACTCGGAGGAATGCAAGGGCTGCGGTCTGTGCATTGAAGCCTGCCCGCCCAAAGTCTTGAGCCTGCGCCGGCTTCTGAACCGCTACGGCTATCGTCCCGCCGTCTACGCCGGCTCGGGTTGTACCGGTTGCGGAATCTGTTTTTTCGTTTGCCCGGAGCCCGGAGCGATCACCGTACTCCGCAGGGGAGGCGGGGCATGCCAAAACAATTGATCAAGGGCAACGAAGCGATCGTCAAAGGGGCGATACTGGCCGGATGCCGCGCCTTCTACGGATATCCGATCACCCCGGCGAGTGAAATCGCCGAGGCCGCCGCGCTCTACATGCCGCAAGTGGGCGGCGTGTTTCTGCAGGCCGAAAGTGAGGTGGCCGCGATCAACATGCTATACGGCGCAGCCTCCGCCGGCGTGCGCGCCATGACCGGATCGAGCGGCCCCGGCATGAGCCTGATGCAGGAAGGGATGAGCTATCTGGCGGGCGCGGAGCTGCCCTGCGTCATCGCGGACATCATGCGCGGCGGTCCCGGCCTCGGGAATATCGCGCCCGAGCAAGGCGACTACAACCAGGTGGTGAAGGGCGGCGGACACGGCAACTACCGCACGCTCGTGCTCGCGCCGGATTCAGTGCAGGAGATGGCTAGCCTCACGGAGCTCGCCTTCGATCTCGCCGATGAATACCGCAACCCGGTGGTTGTGCTGGCGGACGGCTGCATCGGCCAGATGATGGAGCCGGTCGAGTTCCCGGCCGCCGTCGCCGAACCGCGAATTCCGCACTGGGCCGTGACGGGAACGGCCGATTCCCGCGGCAACCTGGTCACTTCCATTCACCTCGATCCGGACGAGCTCGAAGCGCACATCCGCCACCTTGAGACGAAGTATCGCCGCGCCGAGCGGAAAGAGGTGCGCTTCGAATCGTGGCGCGCCGAAGACGCGGAAGTGGTTCTTGTAGGCTACGGAATCGTCGCGCGAGTCCTGAAGGCGGCGGTCGAACAGGCGCGCGAGGAAGGACTCGCCGTGGGCCTGCTGCGTCCCATCACCCTCTATCCGTTCCCATCCGTCGAGCTGCGCCGGCTGAGCCGCCGGGCCCTGGCGTTCGTCGTCGTTGAGCTCTCGACCGGCCAGATGCTCGACGACGTGCGTCTCGCTCTTGAGGGGCGCAGGCCCGTCGATTTCTACGGCCGCGCCGGCGGAAATGTTCCGGCCGCCGAGGAAGTCCTCGCATTTGTGCGGAGGATCTGCGCGCGGGAGAAGCGCGCACGGGAGTATATGGCCCATGCCTGAATACGCTGTGCCTGAATACGCCGTGGTTCATGAAAAACCTCGAAGTTTCTACTCGCTCTACGAGCGCAAGCCGGAGCTTCAGCATCAGACCCACTACTGCCCCGGGTGCGGCCACGGGATCGCGCACAAGCTGATAGCCCGGGCGATTGACGAGTTGGGAATCCAGGACAGAACCGTGATGATCAGCCCGGTCGGCTGTTCCGTCTTCGCCTATTACTACTTCGACACAGGCAACGTCCAGGTGGCGCACGGACGCGCGCCGGCCGTGGCCACTGCCGTCAAGCGCAGCCGTCCGGAGAGCATCGTGCTCGCCTATCAGGGCGATGGGGATCTGGCAGCCATCGGGGCGGCCGAAATCGTCCACGCGGCCAACCGCGGCGAACCCTTCACCGTGATTTTCATCAACAACGGAATCTACGGCATGACCGGCGGCCAGATGGCGCCCACGACGCTGCTCGGCCGGAAGACCACGACGACTCCCTTCGGCCGCAACGCGTGGAACGAAGGGTATCCACTGCGCGTGTGCGAACTGCTGGCATCGCTCGAAGCGCCGGTTTATATCGAACGCGTGGCGTTGGGTGGCAATCGGCAAATCATGAAAGCCGCCGGCGCCGTAAGACGCGCGATCGAGAACCAGGTCAAAGGTCTCGGTTTCTCGCTGGTCGAGATCCTCTCTCCCTGCCCCACCATCTGGAAGATGAATCCGGTCGAGGCGCAGCGCCTGGTTCTCGGTGAGATGACGGAGGCGTTTCCGTTGGGAGTTTTCCGGGACCGCACAAAAAGCGCAACGGTCCGCCCCGCGGCTCCACCCGCTCCGCCTCTCGCTGAGATCCCGCGGATTCTCGGATTGACCGAAGGCTGCGAATCGACGCCCTCGCAGCCCGCAGGGTCCTCCGACTGGCGCATCAGAGTCGCCGGCTTCGGAGGCCAGGGCGTGTTGATGCTGGGCGAGATACTGATCGAAGCGGGGCTGGAGGCCGGTCTCGACGTCTCCTGGCTTCCGTCCTATGGGCCCGAGATGCGCTCGGGAACATCCAATTGCCACGTGCGTTTGTCGAGCGGGCCGATCGATTCACCGCTCGTCTCGCGGCCGAACGTGCTGCTGGCGCTGAATGAGCCGTCGCTGCGCAAGTTCCTTCCCACCGTCGCGCCCCGCGGGTGGGTCTTCTACAACGGGACTCAGCTCCCGGACGGATGCGAGCGCCCGGACGTCCAGGCCGTTGTCCGGCCCTTCACGGAGATCGCCGACCGCGTTGGCGATCCGCGGGCCGCCAACATGACCATGCTCGGCGCTCTTCTTGGAGCCACCGGGATGCTCACGGAAGAGCGCGTACTCACCGCCCTCCGCCGGAAAGTTTCGTCGGGGCGCTGGCTCGAGATCGACCAACGCGCCCTCGACAGCGGCATCGAAGCCGTTATCAAAGGAGTCAGCCATGAAAGCTGAGGTAAACCAGGATATCATCGTCTTCTTCAACAACCGCATGATCCCTTTGCGCGACGCAAAGGTCGGAATTCTCACGCACGCCTTCAACTACGGCACCGGCGTGTTCGAAGGGATCCGCGGCTACTGGGACGAGAGCCGGCGCGAGCTCTTCCTGGTCCGTCCCCAGGAGCACTACGAGCGATGGAAACGGAATTGCGGCATCCTGCGCATCGACGTGCGGCCCAAGCCGTCCGTGCTGTGCCAAATTACGTCGGCCCTTGTGCGGCGAAACCAGTTCCACTCGAACGTTTATGTCCGCCCTTTGGCTTACAAATCGGCGGAACGGATCGGCGTGAGCCCCGACGATAAGGACGCTTTTGCCATTGCCGTACTGCCGTTTGGAGACTACCTTCACAGCCGCGATGGCGTGCATGCCGGCGTGTCGTCATGGCGGCGGATTTCCGATACGGCCATCCCATGCCGCGCCAAGATCTGCGGCGCGTACGTCAACAGCGCGCTTGCGAGCGACGAAGCGCGCCGCGAGGGCTACGACGAAGCTATTTTCCTCACCGAAAGCGGTCACGTCGCGGAAGGCGCGGCCTGCAATATTTTCCTCGTCCGGAACGGCAAGTTGATCACGCCCTCGGTCAGCGAAGGAATACTCGAAGGCATCACCCGCGACAGTATCATCGAGCTTGCGCAAAACGAGCTGCACCTCGACGTCATTGAGCGGCGCGTGGACAGGAGTGAACTCTACGTCTCGGACGAGGTCTTCTTCACTGGCACGGCGGTCGAATTGGCCCCGGTTGTGCGCGTCGACCATCGTCCCATAGGCACTGGCAAGGTTGGGCCCGTCGCAGCCGAGCTTCGCCGGCTATATCTCGAAGCCACCCGCGGCGGGATTTCCGAATACAGGAAATGGCTGTTCCCGGTGTACCGGCCCGTCGCAGCCGGAAAGGCCGCCTGATACTGGCAAAAGGCGATGGTGGTCTGGGGCCTGAAGTTGGGTCTAATTCCATCACGGATCCCGGGAGGATGACGTTGCTCTCTGCGCGACTGCGGCAACGAACGGTGTCTGTCACGAACGGCGGCGTTCTCGATATCGTGCGCTGCGCTCTCAACCGGTATCGGTGACCAAATCACCCGACTCGCTTGCCGATGCGTTGCCGGGAAACTATCTCCTCCGCAAGACTCCCATAGGCTTGCCGCCAATCTCCGTGATGGAACGGTGAACGAGCGTAGATGAAGCAGTGCTTGAATTGCCCCGTAGGTATCGTTGGGTATGATGGTCGTTCCTCTTTCGGGATCAGATAGGCGTTCTTGGTCTCGGTGGTTAAGATATACTCGTAATCTTTAGCCAAGCTTTTTTCAGGCCGCTTCATATAGCGCCCTTTAATCGTCGCCTCCTCATACCAGCCCACCGGCAGAAGCGCGCCGCCCCGGCGTCCGTCTTCAGTGGCAGCGAAGACCACCAGCCAGCCGTTATTGTCCCTCGGGCGCGGAGGAGCCTCAGAGGGGTCATAGGCGTTAAAATAAGCGCGTAGCCAAACTGACCTCGGCTGCGAGCGATCCAGTCTCGGGCTCCCGATTGATTGCAACCTCCCAGAATGCCGTTTCGGGCCAGTTGTCGGGGATGATGTGACGTTGAATATCGCCTGAAGTGGCGGCCGGGAAACTCGCCATAATGACGGCTCAACTATCGCTATGCCGCGAGTCTGCATTGTCGAAGCGCCGAGTCACCCAGCGCCGAGGACTCTCGGAGCCCGACTGGCGGCTATCGAGGGTTTCACCGTCCGGACGGTTGCGGCCGTACCCGAGCAACTTGACGTGGGTGAGGTGCTGGTCCTGAACAGTATCCCGAGCGCGGCAGGTTCGATACCAGAAGAGCGCGTGCTGCAGTTCATTCGGGCGGGCGGAGGCGTCTTCGCGATCCATGATTCGGTCTACCCGTACGCGTATAACAAGAGGTTCATCGATGCGTGTGGTATCCGCGCGGCCTATGGTCCGATGCAATTGGTGGTAGAGGCCGAGAAGAGCTTCCTCCGAGTCAACCTGGCGACGCCGAATCAAGCGGACCCGATCTCACGCTTTCCGATCGACCCGATGCCGGCGGGGGCTGGGCATCCAATTCTTGAAGGGATTAAGACGTTTGAGCTGGCTGAGGAGGCGTGGGCACAGAACCTTGCGCCCGGTGTTCGGCCGCTCTTATCGGCCGACGTGGGTGATCGCGTCTTCGCTCCAGAACGCTTTCGAGAAGGGCCCGTTCCCGTCGCGGCATGCACAGCAGTTGGTGATGGTCGGTTGGCGTGGTTCTCGTTGGGGCATTTCGGAGCTATGTACGACAACCCCAATTTCGTGAAGGTCGCAACAAACGCGGTGCGCTGGGTGGCCAAGGAAACGAATGAGCGAGCTTACGAATACGATCTGTTCCTGAGCTTTTCGTCCATGAACCGCGATGAGGCGCGGGCAATAGAAACGCGTGCAGGTGAGATGGGACTCCGCGTTTTTCTGGATGAGAAGGCGATTCAGCCCGGCGTGGTATGGGATGAGGTCATCAGGCAGGGCCTTTTGAACAGCCGGGAGTTGGCCGTGCATGCGACCCCGCAGAGCTTGGAAAGTGAGTGGGTAAAGACGGAGTGGGGCGCGGCCTGGGTCTTAGGAAGGATGATTACGCCGATTATTCTGCGACTGGACCCACGGGATTTGCCTGAGCGGTTAAAGCAGCCGCAGTGGATCGATTATCACCGGTTTGAAGAATTTCTGCGAGTCCTTCAGTGCCGCGGCTAGATCTCTCCGCTCCTCCCGCCGTTTTCAAGGAGCCTCGGTCCGATGCTCGTCTCCTCGAAGGCCGTTTGGGGCCAGTTTCCGAGTGGCCGACGATCCACTCGGAGATGCAGAGGGCGTTTCCCACAACGCCGTTTTCGGTCAACTTCTCGTGTGGTCTTCGACTCACGGCGGGAGCGGGAGTGTCCATGCACCCAAGAACCTCGTTTGTGCGGCCGAGTAACGGTTGCGCCGCGGGGAACGCACATAGAGAATGGAAGTGCCACGGCCCGTACCGCCATGGTCATGAAATGCGAGGCACTTTGCACCTTCCAAGAACTCTAGCGATCGCCGTGGCGATATGTTCCACTCTGCCACTCTCTGGCCAGGTAGACCCGCTGCGCGCGGAGGCTTATTTCAAAGAGGCCCAGGCATTCTGTGATCGCGATGGCGGAAGGCTGTGGGGCATATCGCTGTGCGGTCCCATGGTGATCGCCGATCCGGCGACGGGTACCATTGCAACCAATCAGCCGGCGCCGGAGGGACCCCGGCCTCGAAATCTCGGGTTCGCCAACGCGACAACTAAATGGGGCGGCGTGGAATGGTCGACCTTTGCCTGGAAAGTCCTGGCGTCGTTCGACAAGCCGTCTCGCGGCCTTCTAATGATGCACGAGCTTTTCCATCGCGTGGAGAGGCCTCTTGGATTGATGACCAACGACGGGCAGAATGGCCACCTGGACACTCTGGAAGGTCGCTATTGGCAGTTGCTGGAGTGGCGGGCACTGGCCAGGGCCCTGGGATCTTCGGGGACGGAGCGAACCGCTGCCGTGCAGGACGCTTTGGCGTTCCGCTTCGCACGGCGGCAATTGTTTCCTGCCGCGGCGGCGAACGAAGTGCTCGAGGAGATTCGGGAGGGCCTGGCCCACTACACGGCAACAGTAATCACTGCTTCGTCGCCCGAAGACGCAGCGTCGAAGGCGATTCTGCAACTCGCCGACTTTGCCCAAAGAGAGAGCCTGGTGCGCGACTTCGGTTACGCGTCAGGAAGCGCATACGGGGTTTTGCTGGATGCGTGGTCTCCGGGCTGGACCAGGCAGGTGAAGGGTCCCATGGATCTGGCGGAACGGTTACGAATTGCCGGCGGCATCGCGGCGAGCGGCCTCGAGTCGCGGGAAACGGCCGAGCGAGCCGCTCTGAGGTATGACTCAACATCTCTAAGAAAGGCTGAGGAAAAGCGTGACGCCGAGCAGAAGGCGAAGGTGACAGAACTACGAAAGCGGTTCGTGGATCGTCCAGTACTCGTGTTGCCGAATGCCAGCGGTTCATTCTCGAGTTCGGGCATCACACCCATCCCCGGCGCCGGAACTGTGTTTCCGGAAGTCCATGTAACCGCGGAGTGGGGCGTGCTGCAAGCGGCCCAAGTCCTCCGGCCCGACGATTGGAGCAACATTACCCTGCCTGCTCCGGCCAGTGTGCAGGGCTCGACGCTCGAAGGCGATGGATGGACGCTAAAAATAGCTCCGGGCTGGGTGGTGCGGGCCGGGAACAGGCCAGGTGATTTCCAGTTGATTCGGAACGTTCCCAGGCAGTAATCCGCTCACGCGTTGGGATCGGCCCCCGAGTCGGCTTCCGGGAAACTCGGAGTGGATGACGTGCCACACGGCGAATACTTTCGTCAATGCCTCTGTACGGAATGCCGACGACGCGCCCGGAGCGCCCGGCCTTCCAGACGGCGTATTGGAAGTAGTCCGCCAGAGGTGAGCCCATCAGGCCGACTGACGCACAAGGAACTCGTGGTCCGAGAACTGAGGTTCCTCGCGGTAGCCGACGGCCGTGGTCGTGTGTATCCTTAGAGATCATTTATGGCATTTGCCACTTTTGAAGTAGACCCCAGGTTGGCAACCCTGCTCGGCGAGTCTTACCGCTCCACGGAACAGGCCATCAAGGAGTTGGTAGACAACGCGTGGGATGCAGATGCCGAACGCGTCAGCATCCGTCTGCCTAAACCTATGAGTACCGAACCTATTCGCGTTCAGGATGATGGCAGCGGGATGATCGAGGGTGAGATCCGGCAGGAGTATCTCCGCGTCGCCAGAGATCGCCGCGCCTCCAAAGGAGACCGGACGCCTACCAAACGTCGCTTGGTGAAGGGCCGCAAAGGTATTGGGAAGTTTGCCGGCCTGATGGTTGCTGACGTGATGACCGTAGAAACGCGGGCGCGCGGTGTGCAGACAACCCTGACAATTCCTCGCGCTGAGCTCAAGTCCGCAGCCGCGGACCTCGAGCGCATCGAACTCCCGATACTGATGAGCCCCTGCGATGCGGCAGATCATGGAACCACGATAACGCTAGCAAACCTGCACCAAAACCAAGTATTTCCTTCAACGGAGAGGCTCAAGCAAATGCTCGTGTTTGAGTATGGCCGAGAGGATGACTTTAGCGTCCTTATCAATGACGAACAGCTCACCATGGAAGACATTCCTGGCGAGGTCGCGAAAGAGGAAGTCATCCTGGAGAACGCCGGGACGGTCAAGGCCACATTTACAGTAACCGACCCAAAGCAGCGGGGCAAACTGCCGGGAGTAGTGATCAGGGTACAAGGGAAGATCATCGGCTTGCCTTCGTACCTGGGGCTCGAAGAGGCAGAGGACATACCGACATCGGTGCTCAAGCGGCTCTACGGCGAAATCCAAGCGGATAGCCTCGGGTGATGCTGTGACCGCCAACTTCGGCTCTTTTATTGAAAACAACAGAAACTACCATGAAGTACGACTTTGGGCTCAAGGCAAGATTCGGGAGTTGCTGAACATCACCTGCCAGCGCGAAATGAGCCTTGCACGCGCTCGGCTGCAGTTGGATATTAACAGGCAGCTCGAAAAACTGCCGGAACACCGTCGAAAATTCGCTGAGTTGGCGATACAGCGCATTATGCTCAAGCTGTACAATGAGCCAGAAGAGCGGGTACGCCCGATCATTTCAGTCGTGCTTGACGCAGTTGAACGGGACGAGTACCGCGTGGTCCTGGAGAGGATTTACGAGGCCAGCCGCAGCGATGTCTCAGCATTTGCCGACGCACTTTCGGATTTTGGCCTATTAGAACTTAGTATGATCGCGCAACAAGCCGGCGTGCGCGTGGAGTTCTTAGACTTGCTCGAATCGCTCGTGCTTAACCCCGAGACCACTGAAGCCGTCGTGCACAAAGCGCTGGCAACCAACCTCTGGATGCTCGGCCCAGAGTTTAGCTTCCTGGCCTCAAACCAGACTTTGGCCAAGGTCATCGAGCAGTACACGAGCGAAAAATTCTCCGGACCGCGTGCCAACCGGCGGCCCGACCTCCTGCTACTCAATCACCCGACACGACACTATTCCCTCATCGAGTTCAAGCGCCCGAGCCACACCATTGACAGGCAGGACATCAACCAAGCCGAACAGTATCGCGACGACCTGGGCTCAAAATTTCAGCCCATTGATATTCTGGTCATTGGGGGCCAACATGATACCCGAATGGACCTAAACCCTCCGCAGAATGTACAGATCCTGTCCTACGCAGGCCTCGTGAGCCGCGCTCGAAGCGAACTACAGTGGCTGCTTTCGGAATTGGCCCGCCCGACCCAAGTTTAGCGGTCTGGCTGTTGTTGGCAGAGCCATGGCCCTCAACCAGGCTGGTTCCTACGTTGTTGCCGAGACGCTTCGCTTCAACCTAAGGCCCCCGGACCAGGCTTCCGCCTTGTCTTGACGGCATGGGTCCCATTCGCATTGCTAAATGTTCAGCCTGGAGCACGCGTCACATCCCTACCCGGTGTCCAAACCCGAAAAGAAGACTGTGGGCGCTGACCGGAATTGCTCCGCCCGTGTTACGCGCCACTCGGAAACTGGTCCGCGGCATAGCGGTCCTCAAGTCCCGTTCTTGGAAGTTGCAACAAAACGCGGTTCGAGACTGATCGAGTGCAGCCGAGGTTATTTTGGTAGTGGCATTATTTTAACGCCTATGCCTCAGAGGGGCCCATCGGCACCACGTACCCGTAGCAAAGTCCATTGATGCTCGGCATGAAGTTGAACCGCTCCCACCACGAATCGGACTCGTTTGGCTCCCGAAAGTTGCCAACCAGTTCCTCACCTTTACACTCGCTCCCCCAACCGATTCGGGCGAAAAGAATCTTGTCGAACATGAAATCTACCTTTACGGCCGCCTGAGCTCTAGCCTAAAAAATGTACCTCAGTCCCATTGTGATCCGCCGGTTTCCGCCGTCCGTGCCCCACTGATTCAGGAAGTTCGCCGAATTGACACGCGCTTCCGGTATACCGAAGTTGCGTGTGTTCGTGGTCCGGTACATCTCCATCCGCAACTGAATTGTGTTCTTCTCCGTGATCTTCGTGTTCTTGAAAATACCGAGATCCAGGTTGCCGATGCCATCGGCGCGAAGCACGTTACGCCCCAGGTTACCGAGCGGACTCGCCGCGGTCACCTGGGAGAAAAGCGTTGAACCTCCCGCGCTCAACAGGTCCGGCACGGTCATGGTCGAAAGGTTCAGGTTGGTGTTCACGTTCGGCCGCGTGGCGTCGCCGATGAGCGCGTTAATTCCGCTTAGGTTGAATCCCGGGTCCGCTCCGTTGAGAGCGGAAAATGCCGCGCCGGACTGGAAGGTAAGGAATCCGTTAAGCTGCCAGCCGCCGGCGATCTTTCCGAGCACCCCCGACTGGGAACGCTGGAACGGCAGTTCGTAGACGCCGTTGACCGTGATGCGCTGCGGGCGGTCGTAAGTGGAACGGCCGCGGTCCGCCCTGCGGTCGAAGGAATTCTGCGGAACGGCGACCTCGCCCGAATTCGACGGGTTAAATACTTCCGACGCGCCGTCGATAAACGCGCTAAACGTGTAGTGCGCCCCCATCGAGAAATTCCTGGAAAGCCGCTTTTCCAGGCTTGCCTGCAGGGAATGGTAGATCGACGACGTGCAGTTGCAGCGCTCGCGGATGACGCCGTACGTGGGGTCGACACGCCTCAATCCGCGTGATCCGGGAACGGCGGGATTCCCGTCGATGCTCTGAAACAAAGCCGATCCCTTGGTCCCCACCCAGCCCAGGGTCAGAGCCCAATTGTCGACCAGCTCGCGCTGAAAGTTGAGCGAGAACTGCTCGGCGTAGGGAGACCGGAAATCCTTCGAGACGATCGTGCGCGTAAGCGAATTCGGATCGGTGGGAGGCGGAATCAGGAGAGGATTGGAGCGGACCTGATCGATCTGCGCGAACGCGTTCGGCGCGCTCGCCGGAAGCGTGAACACATTGACGAACGGGAATGCACTGCCGATGTTGAGCGCGATGTTATTAAAGATCAAGTCGTAGGTGCGCGAATAGCCGCCGCGGAGGACGAGTTTGCCGTCCCCGGTCAGCTTACCCAGAACGCCCGGCGCTTGGCCGAGCCGGTAATTAAAGCCCAGGCGCGGCGCCCAGTTGTTCTTGTCGCGGGCCGGTACCGGGCTGAAGGCGAAACGCTGATCGCCGTTCGCGGCCGCCACGACGCGCTGGTTGTAATACGCCAGGTTCGCCATCGGATTGCCCGGCGTTTCATAGCGGACGCCGTAGGTGAGCGTGAAGTTCTTGGCCGCGCGCCACTCGTCCTGAAGGAAGAAGAAGTAGTCGTAATAGCGGTAGTACTGAATGGCCTCGCCGCCCTTGAGGGGAGCGTTGATCGTCGCGGCGTTTGCCACATCGTCGACCAGCGTCTGCAAAGTGTTGTATTGGAGCCGGCCTCGAACCGTGGGGAGGAAGCTCTGGAACTGCTCCTGGCGGCGGAAATCCAACCCGAACTTCATGGAATGCCCGCCGCGAAGGATCCCAACGGTTTCCTGAATCTGATAGTTGTTAGTCGTCTGGTATTGGGGCAGGTTCACTGCCAAGCCAATCCCGGTGCGGGACGTCGCCGAATTGAAGCCGGTGAGCCCCAGTTCGTTTACCTCGATCGAAGGAATACGCAGCGCCCGCGTCGGGTCGGCGGCATTCGTGCTGTTCGAATAGCGCCCGAAGGAAGTGCGCAGCTCACTGAAGATCGTCGGCGAGATCGAGCTGTTGAGGAATGCGCTCGCAGCCTGGGAACGCTGCGGCGAAACGCTCGACAGGCCTTCCGGAGTGGCTTGACCGAACCCGGAAAGAGCATAGGTATCGAACAGGAAGCGGCCGCCGAGGCTATGCTTATCGTTGAAACGATGATCGACACGGCTGGACCATTGCCAGTCGTTGAACTTCTGCGCGGTCGAACCGGTCAGGCTGCCGAGCGGGACCGCGATCGTACGGCCGTCCGCGGTGGCGGTGGCGGTCTTGCCGATCGGGGCCGTGGCCGCCGGCAGGTTTTCAAGCAGCGCCTTTACGGCCGGACGTGTGCCCGCCAGGGAGCTGAGCAACTGCCGGCCCTCTTCAGTGGGGACTCCGTTGATGGTGCTACCGCTGCCCAGACGGCGGTCCGTCCAACGCTGGAGGGAGCCGAAGAAGAACGTTTTGTCCTTAATCACCGGGCCGCCAAAGGTGCCGCCGAATTGGTTCTCAATCCGGAACGGGGCTGCGGTAAAACGCGCCGCCTTATCCAGATTACTGCGCGAGTTCAAGTGGTTGTCGTTATGGAACCAGAACGCGGAACCGTGAAAACTATTGCTTCCACTCTTGGTGATAATGTTCACCACCGAACCGGCGGCGCGCCCGAATTCCGGCGCGAACTGGTTCGTGATCAGGCGGAACTCGGCGACAATGTCCGGATTGTTGACGGCTTGCGAGGCTCCGCCGACACTCGGACTGTTCGCATCCTGCCCGTCGATCATGAAGTTATTCGATCTCAGACGCATCCCGTTGACCGAGAACGCGATGCCAACCTCGGTTCCGTTATTTCCGCTGTTCGCGAAACTGGTCTGGCCCGAGGAAAGCTGGCTGACGCCGGCGACGGAAAGCGCAAGATTCATCAGGTTCCGGCTCGGCGCGAGAGGCAGTTCTGAAATGCGTTTCGAGTCGAAGCTGGCCCCAACCTCGGCGTTTGTAGTGTTGATGAGAGGCGCATCGGTCGAAACAGTTACCGTTTCCGTAACACCGCCCACCTGGAGCTTGATCTGCAGATCCGCGTTCTGGTTAAGACGCAGAACGATTGGACCCTGCACGTACTTCGCGAAACCCTTAGCCTCCACGGATACCTCGTAATTGCCTACCGGCAGTTGCGGAAAACGAAAGGCCCCGTCAGCCGCCGTCAGGCGCTCCCGGACATCGTTCGTGTCGAGGTTGCGGACCGTTAGCTGAGCTGTAGCCACGAAGGCGCCGCTCGCGTCGCGTACAATTCCGAGGATTTCGCCCGTCGTGACCTGCCCTTTGACGGATGCGAGGAAAAGGGAAGAGGAAATACATAACACCGCGATGGAATTGCGCATGTGAATACTCCTTATATGTCGATGACCAGATTCGACGGAGACCCAGTTCTTGCATAGATGCTATCACGAGGAGTTAGATTCGCGGTATGGGTGGTCCAATAAAATCCAGCTCAAGGCTGCATCAGCCCTTGCCGCCGGCCTGCCGCCTGGGAGTGCGTGACGCAACCGCGCGTTGCGGTCCCAAAGCGCCTCTCCTTACGAGGCGACCGTATCGGCTGGAGCCGGGTGGTCGCGCATCTGGCGCCGGTTGCGGCAGAATGAAAGCATGGGATCTGAGACCATCGGGCTGGAGGTACAGGCGGAAGCGGGTTTAGGAGTATTGCACCGCTTGACTGGAGTGATCGCGCAGCACGGAGGCGACATTACCTCGGTCGCGATTCTGGACTCGATACCGCCCCAAGCGCGCATCTACTTTGAAGTCGAGCTGCCGGGCAACCTGGAGGCCATGCTGCTCGACCTGCGAGGACTGGATATAGTCCGTAGCGCCCAAGTCGTCGACAGCCTGGAAAAAATCTACGGAAAGCGCATCATCATTATGGGCGGTGGCGCGCAGGTTGGACAAGTGGCGATCGGGGCGGTTTCCGAAGCCGACCGGCATAATATCCGGGGAGAGCGTATCTCGGTGGACACCATCCCGCTGGTCGGCGAGATTCCCCTCGCGAGCGCGGTCCGGGCCATCGCCCGGCTGCCGCGAGTCAAGGCGCTGGTGCTCGCCGGCTCGCTCATGGGCGGCGAGATCGAGACGGCGGTCCGGGAGGTCCGGCGAACGGGACTTCTGGTGATCAGCCTCAACATGGCGGGGAGCGTTCCCGACGCCGCCGACCTCGTGGTGAGCGACCCGGTTCAGGCCGGAGTAATGGCCGTAATGGCGGTGGCCGACACCGCTAAGTTTACCGTGGAGCGGCTGAAACGAAGGGTGTTTTGATCCTATTCGGCCCGCAGGCTGTACTCCCGTAGTAACTCGCGGTTCGGGGCATAGAGGCGCACAAAGTAGTTTCCCTTGCCGAGAGCCCGGTCCAAGATCTTTAGAATCTGGCCGGCGCGCGCTTCAGCGGACGCGGCCCACACCTTGCTGCCCACGGAATCGACGATTTCGAGATAGTAGGAAGTGTAGACGGGCAGTTCATGAAGATCGAACGACAAGGCAACCGGCGCTCCCGCCACCGCGTGCGCCTGGGAAATCCCATCCGCGCCGCGCGACGTCTCAAGCGCTACCACCGCAAGCTCTGTCTGTGTGACCTGGCGCCCGGACCACTCTGTTCCCACGACAACCATTAGCGCCGCCATGGCAACGGCCCAAACGGGGGAGCGCCCTCTCAATGGATTCAACCATCCGGGCAGTATCCGCGCAAGCAGCGAAGCCCGCTCCTTCCTGAGTTGCGGCGCAACCGCGCGCAGCGCCTGAATATAGGCGTCCGTTTCCTCCAGCCGGTCCTGACAGCCGGCGCAGACGAGCAGATGTTCTTCAAAATCAGCCATCTGCGGCTCTGGCAGCGTTTCCATTGCGTACTGCTCCAGAGTCTCCGATTCGATGTGATTTCCGGTCCCTAACGGCATATAGTAAGTCCACGTTTCACAAATCGGGCCGCACCCACCCATAACCGTATAGTGTCTTCACCCGTCGGCACTTCTCAGGACATTTCGCGCCCTGACGGCGAACTTCTTTCTTCCCAATTCGCCGAATCTGGCCTTCGCCCTCGATTTCAACAGCCGGAATTGCGTGTCGGTGAGATTCATCTCCGCGCAGATGTCCTCCTGGCTCTGCTCCTGCAAATAAAACCGTGTCAGGATTTCCCGGTCTCGCCGTGAGATTCCATTCAAGACCGCTAGCATCATTTCTTCCCGCTGGCGCGCGATCACCGCCGCCTCAGGATCGTGCCGCCGGTCGGATATCGCCATCCCGGAGTCGAGTTCCGTCATCTCGTTGCGATCCTTCACCACGTCATGGATGCGCGCGGCTACCTGCCGGTGGGTAATCGTCCTCACAAATCCCATCAGCCGCTCCGGTTCGCGCAGTTCGCCCCGCCGAATCGCCTGGAGTACGATCAGAAACGTATCATGTACCTTGTCGTCGAGATCCTGGGGGCCGAGTTGTCTGAAAAGGTAGAATCGTATGCCTCTTGAAAATACCCGATAGAGTTCTTCCGCGCCCGCGTCGTCGCCCGCTTGAATTCGGCGCACCAACCCGGCGCAGTCCAGCTTGCCGGACGGGTCCGGCTCCGCTGGACGTATTTCGACCGTATTATCGGGCGGCTCCGGCGATTGGTTATCCTCCACGGCAACATTATCGGCTAATAATTGCCTAAAACAAAATAGGCGCTCCAATATTTCGGGGCCGCGCGCCAGTTACCGGAGCGAATCATGTCGATCTGGGCCTTTTGCAGCGCCGCCGCCGGATCGGCTTTTCGCATCGCGGATAAATGACTGTAAAGCGATAAGAATAGTTCCCCAGTGTCGTCGGGAGTAGGCCAATGGCTTGCGATAACGGCCCCGGCGCCGGCCACCAGCCAGGCGCGCGTGAGGCCCATGAGTCCGCTGCCGGGCAGGGATTCGGCGGCTCCCGAACTACAGCCGCTCAACACCACCAAGCCTGCCTTTGTACGAATCGTCGAAATCTCCCTGGCTCCGATAAATTCATTCTCGCCCGTTGGAGAGAGGGACAGCGCAATCAGCGCGTGGGAAGGGGAATTCGCCGCGCGGAGCACGTGCGCGGCAAGGTGTATCACGGCGGGGTTCCGGCCGGCTTCTTCAACCAGCCGCCGGCGATTCGCCGCCGCGCCCGCGAGCAGCACAGCCGGTTGTTTTTCCGCGCTCCAGACGCGGGCGCAGGCTTCTACTTCGCGCCCGCTGCCGGCCAACCGCGTGAGGGGAAGAGCTTGACTTGAACGAGGCGCCCCGTCAGGCAGCCGCGGATCCGCTCCGTTGTAAATCGCATCGCCCAAGCCGAGGAACGGAGCGGAAAATCGGTTGAAATAGTCGTCCGGAGATCTCGCCGAAGCAGCCGAAACGATCCGAATCGAGTGCTTTTCGATCAAAAAAGAGGCAGTTTCACCCGAATTCCCGGCCGGAATCGCCGCGAGCGGGGCGTCGAAAAGGTTCCGGTCGAGCGCGAGGACCCAGCCCGGCTTTTCCAGAAACTTCCGGCCGACGCCCCCGAAGAGGGCTTCTCTAAGCTTGCGGCCCAGGTCCGTCGAGTTGGGGGAGCCGCTCTCGACAGCTTCCCGGAAGCGCGCCGTCAACGCCGGGATTTCCGCGGCTTGTGGGAGGGGGTAAACCTCAAAATCGGTCCGTGTGATCGCCCAGACGGACGAGCCTTTCGCGGCGAGGTGGAAACTGAAGAGTGCGGAGCCGGGAGGCATCCCGTTCTGGATCTCATCGAGACTGGCGCGAGACTGGGGATTCCGGGTCGCGCCCGCGCTAGCTTCGATACCGGTCAGAATGGTTTCCAGGCGCCGAACTTCGGCGCGGGTAGCCGGTGTATCCTGGCCCAGCAGCCTGGCCTCCGCGGATTGGAACGCCGGGAGCGTCTGCCAGTATTCCACGGGAAGGCCGCCGCGCCAGTCTCCTTGATCCGACAGGAGAGTCTTCAGGCTCGACGCCCGGTTCTCCTCCGCCAGGTCGAAGGTTTCGCGGGCGAACTCCCGCTTTCCGGTCTTACGATACATCCGGTTACCGGCATCGATAGCCAACGAATAGGCGTCCTGAAGACCGCTTTCAATTCCGACGCGGCTCGAATCGGCGGGCAAAGCGCCCAGCCGCCAGCGGCGCGCGTTGTCGAGGGCTGTCCGCAAGTCGGCCTTCGCATCCTCAAGGCGTCCTTCAGCGAGCCGGACGCGTCCCCTGGCGAGATAATTCAAGAACAACCGGCCTAGCCGGACGTTACCCTTCGCTGCCTCGATCGCCTCATCGGCCAAACGGGACGCGGCTGCCAGATTGCCTTGCTCGAGACGCAACAGGGCGAGCTCACGGAGCGCGAGATCCAGTGACGGCGCCTGTTTCCGCTTGCGCAGATCGAGTGCTTCGAGCATCGCGGATTCGGCCGCGGGAAACTCTCTCCGTTTGAGGCGCAATTGGCCAAGCCGATCGAGGCCCACCGCTATCGTCGCGAAATCCGACCTGGCCCGCGCCGCTCCGACGCCACGCTCAAATAGGACCAGCGCTTCCTCCCCGCGCCCTTGACGTCCCCGCAAATCCGCCAGTTGGATGAGCAGCCTGGCTTCGTACTGAGCGCGGCTGGGAACGCCGCTTAGCGCCTCGAGAGCCCGCTCACCCTCGTGGACGGCTTCTTCGAGCAGGCCCATCTCGGAGTAAAGAGAGGACAGATTCGAGCTCAGAACGCTTACGTTGGCCTTGTCGCCAAGCGCCTCGGACGTTTTCCTGGCTTCGAGGTAGGCGTCGAGGGCTTCTTTATATTGGTGCAAGAGGAATCGACAGGTCGCAAGGTTTCCCAGATAACGCGCCATCTGGTCGCGCTGATTCAGGGATCGGGCGTCGCTCGCGGCGCGCTCAAAAGCGGCGCCGGCTTCCACGTAGCGGGCTGCCGCGTAGAGTTTTTGCGCCTGGGTGTTTTTTTCACGGAGTTCAATGCGGCGGGCGGTAATGTGGGTGTCGATACCGGTTAGCGGAAGGGAGAGCAGACCGAGGATGAAAGCGGACGCGCGCATGGATGCTGGCGTCTTTGGGGGCCCTCGCAAGAGAGACCCCCAAAGATGATACCAGACTATGCCATCTTGATGGCAACCGAAGTTACGGCAAGCGTTTCATCACGCCTCTGGGAGGACGTTTCACTTCAGCTTGTGGCCGAAGGAAGGACTACAACCACAGACCGTCAATGATGATGACAATCGGATCATCGCTCATATACGGTTAAAGAAGCCGGACCAAATTTTCCAGTGCTTCTAGTCAAAAGGTAGCGCACGTCTTACTGGAGACTTGGCGCCAAAATCCGTAAGCCGCTGATTCGGAGGGGAATATTTTTCTTCAAACTTTGTGAATGGGAAATGGCGGCCGCTACGCTCAGCCACAGAGAGGGATGAAAACGGGTTCCATTTGAGAGAGATTACAAGTATGCCGCTGGCGATTGAGACTGGTTATGGTCTGGCAATTCGAGGCTGTTTGTGAATGTGGCCGGAACGCGTGAGGGGAACAGAACAGTGACGCTCCCGCCGCGAGGCGGGAAGCCCGGTAAGGAAAGACCAATTATTTGAGCGTTCCTCGACCGGCGGCGGGAGGTGAGGAATGCAGAAGGAATACCGCCGCTCCTGCGGCATGGATGTTCACAAAGATACGGTAGTGGTTTGCATCCTGCCCCCGGTGGGCACGGAAGACAG
>CAMDED010000094.1 GCA_945893365.1 Candidatus Sulfopaludibacter sp. SbA3
AACAGACTCGCGACTTGTATGATGGCCTTGCCCTCCTTGTGGGTGACGTACGGCGACGCTCCGGCCAGGATCGATTCGCCAACGTTCATTATAGGGGGGCTCTTCTTTTCCTCAGACGGAAGTCAAACCTGTTTTGGACAAGAGTGAAACTTATGTCATCGTCAAATGGATGCGAGCGCCCAATCGCGGTAGCTCCTCGGAACGAGCGAAGGAACTTGAACGGCGAGTTGAGTCTACGGAGCGGCAATTCGAGCGCGACGGGCGTCTTCGAGCCGCCGGGACTTCGCTATACTACTGCAACAGATGAAAATCACGAAGGTTGAAGCGATCTATGTCCGTCAGCCCGATGTCAAATTTCAGTGCGACAGCGGGCAGGACGCGCTCATCGTCCGCGTCGAGACCGACGCCGGCATCAGCGGCATCGGTGAAGTAGACTCGAGCCCGATGGCCGTGAAAGGCGCGATCGACGGGCCGTATTCCCATTCGGCGGCGGCCGGCCTCGCGTCGCTCGTCCTCGGCGAGGACCCGTTTGAGACCGAGAAGATCTGGCACAAGATGTACCGCGGCAACATATACGGCGGACGCCGCGGCGCGGGGTTTCATGCCATGAGCGGCATCGACATCGCGCTTTGGGATATCAAAGGCAAAGCGCTCGGCATGCCCGTCTGGAAACTGCTCGGCGGCGGGTTTCATGAGAAAATCCGCTGCTACGCGAGTTCGCTTTTCGGACACACCCCCGAAAAGACGGGAGAGCTCGCGCGGCGGTATCGAGACCAGGGGTTCGGCGCGGTCAAGTTTGGATGGGATCCCATGGGCCGGGATGAGAAGACGGATATCGCCCTGGTTCGGGAGGCCCGCAAGGGACTTGGAGACGATGCCGACCTGCTGATCGACGCCGGCCTTGTGTGGGATTCGAAGACGGCGCAGCAGCGCGCCCGGGCATTTTCCGATTTCAACATTTTCTGGCTCGAGGAACCGCTGCGTCCGGACGACTACGACGGCTACCGCAAGCTCGCCGAATTGACCACCGTGCGGATCGCGGCCGGTGAAGAGGAAAGCAACCGGCAGTCCTTCCTGGACTTGATGGACCGCGGCAAAATCGACGTCGTCCAAGTGGATCTCACGCGCTGCGGCGGATTCACGGAGGCCATGAAGATCGCCGCGCTGGCGTGGGACCGGGGACTTCCCGTCGCGAATCACGGATTCACGACATACGTGAACGTCACCGCCGCCCTGCATTGGCTCAACTCGATTCCGAACGCGCTGATTTGCGAGTTTGTCGCAGAAGAGGAGACCAACCTGCGCGAATCCATCACCAGGCAGACGCTGCGGGCGCGGGACGGCTATCTGGATATCCCGCAGGCGCCGGGACTGGGAATTGAGCTGGACGAAGACGCGCTGAACAAGTATCGTGTTTGTTAGTAAGGAGACTGACCATGCATCGACGAGCCTTTCTCGCCTCGCTTTCCGCCTCGCTCGTGAGCGCGGCCGGCAAACTGCCCTCGGACAAGAATATCCGCTGGGGTCTGAGCGCCGGATTGTGGAGCCATTTCCGCAAGGGACCGTTCACCGACATCCTGGACGTGATGAAGGACACTGGATTCATCGGCGTCCGCTTGACGGGTTTTCCAGGAATACTCAAGGCGTACGACATGACGCCGGCGCAGATGGAGAAGGAGATTTCGAAGCGCAATCTGCATGTGGCGACGATTTCCTTCGGCGGCCCGGCGCATGACCCGGCGCAGCATGCGAAGGTTATCGAGAACGCCAAAGCCGCGATGAACTTCCTGAAGATCTTTGGCGCGAACCACCTGGTGGTGTTTCCGCCGGGCCGCCTGAAGGCGGGCGCGGATGTAGAGACCGCGTTCAAGGCGATGTGCGACTGTTACAACCGCCTCGGTGAAGCGGCGGGTGAGATGGGCTTCACGGCCGGCCTTCACAATCATCTCGACGAGATGGTGGAGGGGCCCGAAGAAGTCCACAAGTTCATGGCGATGACGAATCCCAAGCTGTTTCACTTCTCGCCGGACACGGCGCACCTCCATTTGGGCGGGAGCAACGTCGTCGAGATGTACCGGAAGTACAAGGACCGCCTGCTATTTATGGACTACAAGGACGCCAAGTGGACGACGCCCTCGCAGGATGTTACCCTCGATACCGGCCGCGTCCTCAAGGCGAATTCCAAGGAAGCGAAGTTCTTCGAGAGCATCTACGACCTGGGCGACGGCGAGATCGACTTCCCCGCGCTGCACCGGGTGCTCAAGCAGATCAAGTACAAAGGGTGGATTTGTGTGGACCTCGATACGGCGCGCAAGGGGCCGAGACTCAGCTATGAGCGCTCCGGGGCTTACATTGTGAAGAAGCTCGAGCCGATTTATTTGTAGCGTGGCGGTGACGGTTGACGGGAACGCCTGGAGAGTGAGCCCGTTCGATTCGGGGCGCCCCAATGGCCTTAACGGCCCCCCGTTATGACACAATCGTAGGAAACAATATGCGCATACTGACTCTGATTACTTTCGCATCCGCATTGGCCTTGGCCGCCGACAAGCCGGAAAAGGGCTTTAAGTCCCTCTTTAATGGTAAGGATCTTACCGGCTGGACCAAGGCCAAGGAGAACGAGGACTCCTTTTCCGTGCATGACGGTGCAATTGTCGCCAAAGGCCCGCGCTGCCATCTCTATTACACCGGCAAGAACGCCAACTTCAAGAACTTCGAACTGAAGGTCGACGTGATGACCGCCGAGAAGTCCAACGGAGGCATCTACTTCAACACGGCCTATCAGGAAAAGGGCTGGCCGGCCAAAGGCTTCGAAGTGCAGGTCAATAATAGCCACGGCGATTGGCGACGTACGGGCGGCCTCTATTCCATCGCCGACAACAAAGAGAAGGTGGCCGAAGACGGCAAGTGGTTCACCGAGCATATCGTCGTCAAGGATAAAAAGGTCACCATTTTCGTCGACGGCAAGAAGGCTTCCGAATGGGACCAACCGGCTGACTGGAAGGGAACTAAGGAATTCCCCGACCGCGCTCTCACCTCCGGTACGATCGCTCTGCAGGCGCATGACCCGGGTAGCACCGTTCACTACAAGAACATCCGCATTAAGCAACTCAAGTAGGAGGCCGGGGCTGCCTGCCGACGGCACTCATCATCGGCGGCACGCGCAACTTGGATCCGGACATTGCCGCGGCTCTGTTGGACTCCGGGTTCGCAACAGCCGTTTTTCATCGCGGAGTAACGCAAACGGCTTTGCGGGACGCACGGGCCGCTACATCATGCTCAGCACCGGCCAGGTGTATCTGGTTCGCGTGGGGATCGAGCGGCCGTTCGCCGAGCGCGACTACGCCGGCGCAACCATCCCTGCGCCTGAGACCTCCCCGTTCGATCTCGACAACTGGTCCTATGGCATGGGGAAACGCGCGGCCGAAGATGCGCTGATCGCCGCGAGCTTCCCCGTTACCATCCTCCGCCTGCCCATGGTGAACAGCGATCGCGATCACTTCCATCGCATCCGCAATTACCTGGCGCGCGTTCGCGATCGCGGCCCGATCCTGGCGCCCGATGGTCCGCATCTGCCGCTCCGCCGCGTCTACGGCAAGGATGTCGTCCGCGCGGTGATGAGGGCGGTATCCGCCGGTATCGACGGCGCCTTCAACGCCGGACAGGACGAGACCCTCAGTATTGACGGCTTCCTGAGCGGGATCGGCGCGGCCCGAATCTCGCGCCTTCCCGCTCGGTTTCTCTGGGAACGCGGCCTCATGCTCAACTGTTCGCCCTTCAGCGAGCCATGGATGTCCGCGCTCGACAACCGGCTCGGCACGGAGGCGCTCGGTCTGAATAATACGCCGTTCGACGCGTGCCTCGCCGCCCTGATCCGCGATTTCGGTATCAACGCGGAGCCCCCACCGGGCTATGAGCAGCGTCCGCTCGAACTGCAATTAGACTAACCAGCCGTAGCCGTAACCAAAGAGAACTGCGAGTCCGATTATCTTGGAACTGGGCGATAAAGTCACGGACAAAGCGTCTGTACTTTCGCGGATACGCCAATCGGCGAGGCCCGGCGTACCGGTACCGAGTTATCCGGCTGGTGAGTGAGTTTACACCGCTTGACTGGACAACGCCTCCGGAGTCGGCGAACATGGAAGTGCACTCTCGTAGTAACTCCTCGTTCATTTCAAGGAAATCGAATGGATAGATTTGGCGGAAAAGCGGATATCCGTTCTCCGCGAAGCACAGCGAGGACGACCGGCTTGAATCAAGGCGCTCAAGAGTCCGGCGAAGTCAAGAGCGCCTTACCGTACGTAATTCCGTTCGCGGCCTTTGTCGTCTTTCTCGCGGTTGAACGCGAATTCAAGTTTCCGCCGGAGATCTTCTATCCCATTCGCTGCGTATCGGTGCTGGCGATTCTGTTCTTTTTTTCCCGAAAAGTGATCTCGCTGCGCGTCTCGGATAAAGTTTGGGAGTATTGTCATGGGAATCGCGGTTTTCGCGATCTGGATCGCCCCGGACGTCCTTTGGCCAGACTATCGAACGCACCGGCTGTTCAGCAACGCAATCCTGGGGCGTCCGGAGACGTCCCTGCCCACTGGGATGCAGGCAAATGCGCTCTTCCTGACGTTTCGTTTCGTAGGCGCCTCGATCGCAGTCCCGATTCTTGAAGAACTCTTCTGGCGCAGCTACTTGCCGCGCTGGATCACCAACCACGAATTCTGGACGCTGCCGGTGGGCACTTTCAGCAGAAAGGCATTCTGGATCGTCGCTGTGCTGTTCGCCTCCGAACACGGCTCGTTCTGGGAGGTCGGCTTGCTTGCGGGAGTCCTTTACAACTGGTGGATGATCCGCACGAGAAGCCTCGGCGACTGCATTCTAGCTCACGCGGTGACGAACGCATGTCTCTCGGCCTACGTGATCCGCTTCGGGCAGTGGCAATACTGGTTGTGATCCGCTACGATAGATATCCATGAACCGCAGAGATCTGCTCAGGCTGGGAGCAACCGCCTCAGCGGCTGCCACTCAGGCGGGAGCACAGCAGGGCGCCGTCCCGGCCGCTGCCGCCAAGCCCCCCAGACTCCTGTTTGACGGTCATCAGTTCCTCACGCTGACGGCGTTGGCCGATTTGATCATTCCCGCGACCGATACTCCGGGCGCGAAGGCGGCCGAGGTTCCGAAACACATCGAGCGACTGCTGAACGACGGACCGGCCGAAAGTCAGGAGCACTTTATCCAGGGGCTTTCGGGGCTCGACGGGGATGCCATCCGAAGTCACGGCCGGCCTTTTGCAAGCTGTTCTCCGGCGCAACAAACCGCCATCATCGAGGCGCTGCAGCGCGGAGGCGACGATTTCTTCGGCGCGGCGAAGTCTCTCGTATCAAGGATCTATTACGCGACGGAAATCGGTTTCAAGGAATTGAACAAGGGCGGCCGGATCCCCGTCTCCTTCGGCTGCGAGCACAAGAGTCACGCCTAGCCGCGCCAGCCTTCAATGAAACTCAGCCAACTCGCCCTGGCTCTCGATTGCGCGGTCCACGGAGACGGCGACATCGAGATTTCGGGCGTCAGCGGGATGGAGCAGGCGGGTCCGGCGCATCTTACGTTCCTGTCGAATCCGAAGTACGCTCCAAAGGTCAAGCACACGAGGGCAGCGGCTATTCTGGTGACCGAACCGCTCTCCAACCTCCCGATTTCATGCGTCGTCTCGAAAAACCCTTACCTCGATTTCGCTCGCGCTCTCGAGCTGTTCTACCAGCCGCCGCGCCCGGCTTCCGGCATTCACCCGATGGCTTCGATCGCACCGGGTTCGTTGATCGGCGAGGGGGCGTCGATTGGAGCTTTTGTCTCGATCGCCGAAGATGTGGTCATTGGACGCAACGCCGTCATGCATCCGCACGTCGTGATTTACGCGGGGGCCCGTATCGGCGATGATTTTCTCGCACACTCGCATTCCGTGGTTCGGGAGTTCTGCCGCATCGGAAACCGGGTCGTGCTGCAGAACGGCGTCGTGGTGGGCGGCGACGGTTTTGGGTTCGCGAAGCGCGCCGACGGAAGTCACCGCAAGATCGTGCAGTCGGGCGTCACCGTGATCGAGGACGACGTGGAGATCCAGAGTCTTACCGCCGTCGACCGGGCGACGGTGGGTGAGACGCGCATCCGGCGGGGAGCGAAGATCGACAATCTTGTGCAGATCGGCCACGCCTGCGAAGTGGGCGAGGACAATATCGTATGCGCGCAGGTTGGCTTGGCGGGAAGCACCACTCTTGAACGGAACGTCCTGCTCGCGGGGCAAGTGGGCTCCTCCGGGCATCTGACGGTGCACGAGAACGCGATCGTCTATGCGCAAAGCGGCATCGGCGGCGACGTCCCCGCGGGCGGACGCATTTCCGGGTCGCCCGCATTCGCCGCGAATGAATGGCTGCGCGCCATCACGGCGTTTCAGAAGCTTCCGGAGATCCTGAAAACGGTCCGCGAACTAAAGAAAAAGCTGGAGGGCAAATGACTACGCCGCCTCAAACGCCGCTCGGTCAACGCAGGCCGGTGGCCTACAAGAACCCCGAGTTCCTCAAGAGCGCCAGTTCCCGCTCTCTCCGCATTCTTTCCGAATACCTGGAGCCGCTCGATCATTTCCGGCGGGAGCGTGTCCGTGACACGGTCGTGTTCTTCGGCTCCGCCCGCATTGCGGAAACCGGCCCGATGTCCCGCTACTACGCAGAGGCCCGCGAGTTAGCCCGCCTGATTACGGGCTGGTCGGATGGCCTGGAAAAGACCGCCCGCCACTTCGTGGTCTGTACCGGAGGCGGACCCGGGATTATGGAGGCCGCCAACCGCGGCGCGCGCGACGCCGGAGGCAAGACGATCGGCCTTAACATAGGGCTCCCCTTCGAGCAACTGCCGAATCCGTACATTACTCCCGAACTCTCGTTCGAGTTTCACTACTTCTTCATGCGAAAGTTCTGGTTTGCCTATCTCGCGAAGGCGCTCGTGGTCTTTCCCGGAGGATTCGGAACCCTCGACGAGCTGATGGAGATCCTCACGCTTGTGCAGACCCGCAAGCTGGCGAAGAAGATGAGCATCCTGCTTTACGGCACCGAATTCTGGCGCGAGATCGTCAATTTCGACGCCCTCGTCAAGTACGGCATGATCTCGCGGGAGGATCTGAGTCTGGTCGAATTAGCCGACGACCCGCGGACTGCTTTCGAGATTCTGACGGCGAATCTGATGCGGCATTACCTTACCGAGCAGGTGCAGGAGACCCCTGCAATCGCGCGATCGAACGACCCGCAGGAGATCGCCGAGAGCCCATCCTGAGACCGCGCCGCCGGCCACACTGTTGCCGGCATCCGGCGCGCATCCAATTTCCCGCATTTAGTGGATGGTATCGGCGAGCGAGAATATCGGCAGGTAGAGCGCCACCAGGACGAAGGCCACAAACATCCCCATGAAGATCATGATCGCCGGTTCGATGAGCGACAAGGCGGCCGCCATCTGCGTGTTCACGTCTTCCTCGTAGAATTCGGCGACGCTGGTCAGCATCGCGGGAAGGGCGCCGGTCGACTCGCCGACTTCGATCATGTCGATGGCAAGATCCGGGAAAATTCCCGTCGAGTCGAGCGACTTCGAAAGCGCCTGGCCCTCGCGGACCAGCTTCGACGCCTTGTCGAGGGACTTCCGCAACAGCGCGGTCCCAAGCGAATCGGCGGCCGTCTCGAGGCCTTGAACGAGCGGGATGCCGCCCGTGAGCAGCGTGCTGAGAACCCGCGAGAATTGCGCCACCTGAAACTTGATCCAGATGGGGCCGAGCACGGGCGTCCGCAGCTTCACCAGGTCGATCTTCTCCCGCGCCGCTTCCCCTCGCGCCCAATACTTGAACAGAATGACGCTCCCGATGAGAGCCCCGATGGCCACCACGATGTAGGCGCGCGCCGTGGTTCCGACGGCAATCAAAATGCGCGTGATTTGCGGCAGCTCCGCGCCCATGCTGCTATACAACTCCCCGAAATTCGGCACGACGAACGTCACCAGGAACACAATCAACAGCAATACCAGCACGATCAGCACGGACGGATAGAGGAGTGAAACCAGCACTTTCTTGCGAACCGCGATCGACATTCTCTGATAGGTGATGTAACGGTCCATGACCTCGACCAGACTGCCGCTCTTCTCGCCCGCCATGACGGTCGTGATGTAGATTTTCGGAAAAATACCTTGCATGCGGTAAGCCTCGGAAAGCAGCACTCCGCCGCGGACCTCGTCGCGGACGGCTTTGATGGGCCCGGTGAGCTTGGAATCGGTGAGCCGGTCGGCCAGAAGGTCGAGGGATTTTAGAATCGGCAGGCCGGCGCGGATCAGCGTCACGAACTGCTGGTTGAAAATCAGAAATTTCTCGATGTCCAGCTTCTTCCGCTTTCGGAAAAACGACACCGAAGAAATGCCCGCGATGGCGTCGCGCGGCTTGATCGAATACACCAGGAACCCCTGCTGCGAGAAGCGGTCGCGCAACTCCTGTTCGCTCGAGGCGTTCGCCACCTGCTGGTGCATCTGGCCCCGGGTGTCCGCGTACTTCAGAATCCATTCGGCCATGCTATTCGCGATACTCGAACAACTCCGCTTTCAGCGGAGGGTTGAGTTTCTCCTCTTCGAAACTGAAATCGAGGACCGACTGATCCTGTCCCGTAACCTGAACCCGGCGGATACGCGCCTCGGGCGTCACCAGAAACTCGACCTTCGAATAGGGCAGGTTAGGCGATTTCGGCTCGGCCGAAATCCAGACTTCGCCGCGCTCCTCGCGGGTGGTGAACGCCTGAAAATCCTTTTGGAAATGGAGGCGGCCGAGCAGGAACCCGAGCGGAGCGCGCATATCTTCGGTTTCGCGGGCCTTCATTTTCTCGACCTGCCCGCTGGCCGGGCTGAACAGATTGAAGGTCTTTCCGTCGCAGACAAACAGCTTGCCGGCCGGATCCGTGTATTCCCAGCGCATGCGCCCGGGCTTTCGCAGATAAAGGGTTCCGGATTCGGTGCGCACGGCCCGCCCCCTTTGTTTGTAAGACTCGCTGAACTTGACCTGAAGCGTCTGGGCGCGGTTATAGCGTCTCTCAACCTTGGCGAGCGCCGGAGCGAGATCGAAGCCCTCCGCGGACAGGCAATGGCCGAGCGCCAGAACGATAAAGAACAGCCTCACAGGGAGTTAGACGCGGGAGAGAGGCAAAACGTGGAAGGGAAAAGGGCCGGTGGGGCAGGCCATCGTCGTTCGTGGCCTGCCGTTTGCGCGGTAGAGGCAGGGTCGAAAAACCAACCTAACCCCATGAAAACACGAGAGCCCAAAAAAGCGAAGCTCGGGCCAAGCCTGCATTTGCCGCCTTTGGTTTTTCATGAAGTTTCGCGGGCCGTAGGCCCTCCCCAACAGGCGACGAAAGACGATCGCCGGCCCCACCGGCTAGCAATGCCCCACCGAGAATCAAACGAGGGCGGCTTACCGCTTCGGCCCGAAATACGCCACAATACCAAGCGTCAAAGTATTCTGCGTTTTCGCGGAAGCAAGCTCATTCCCGCGATCGTAGAACGGCAGGTTCGAACGATCGTGACGAAACTCAAGGCGCGCGAGCAGCCCTTCCAGCCACTTGTATTCGCCGGTCAGCGTGAATGTATGCAGCCGCTGTTTCTGCAGCGTGATGAAGCCGTCCCTGTCGTCGTAGACTTCATAACGCGGCGAGAACGCCCAGTGCTCGTTGGCCGCGAAACGCCCCGCCATCCCGAACGCCACCCACGTCGCATCCGTTGTATCCGTCACCTTCGATTCCTTGCCGTAGTCGAAGTTGAAGTAGAAGCTCGCCTTGTCCGACGGAGTCAGATTCACCACCGTGTCGTAGAAGTTGCGCCTCCCTGTGTTCGTGTCGTTTTTCTCCGGCCCGACATAGTAGGTGTTGTACCACGCGAACTTCTTGTTCTTCGGCGTGTAGGCCGTGGTGAAGCCGAACGTTTTGCCGGAGTTGTTGTCCTCCACGTTGTTCCAGCCGTTGACAACCTGCAAGCCGACCGCGAACACTTCATTCACCGGTTTGGTAATGCGCGCCCCGAAGTGATAGTAGGGGCCGTTGGTGTACAGATAGCCGCGGCCATAGCTCCACGTCAGGTTATTCTCGGTCAACTCTGCGCCAGCCGAGGTATAGAACTTGCCGAAGTCGATCTGAAAACCGCCCCACGTCTTCGGCTTCAAGCTGACATAGGCCTGCGGGATGTAACGGACAAGGTCGGTCGTCGCCGGATCGGTCGCGTGAAAAATCTCCCACGCGCGGCCAAAGCCCAGATCGAGTTTGAAGCCGACCGGATCCGCCTCATGCTCCATGGTGAACTTAGCCATGTGCAACGAAAACTGATTGGCCTTCACTTCAAAGTTACGAAGGTTGTTGGTGCGGCTAGCGGGATGATTAAAATTGGCGCTGTAGTACCCATCGATCAGGCCGCTGAAAGTGATCGGCCCGGCCGACCACACCGGCGCCGGTGGCGGAGTTGCCGGAGCGGCCGCGGCATCGGGCTTCTTGTCTCCGTCTTTCTTGTCGGCTTCGGCGGTCTGCGCAAGACAGATTCCCGCGGCCGAAGCCAATACCAGTGACGCAAAGACGCACCTGTAGTTATTCAATCGCATGAGTTCTCCCTAGAGTTGAGTTCGAGGCCCAGTTTACGAGCGAAACGCAGTCTGCGATAGAGGAGCTGACCCGCACGTCATGGTGTTGGGATAAGACTCGCCGCAAACCTTCTATCAATCTTACGGGCCGCATAGGGGGGCCACAAGACAATAATTTTTATGTGGGGCATCGAAATTCTTTGCGTGTCCGGATGGCGGACGGCGCGGGCGGATGGCCCGGCTCAGGCCTGAGTCCGCTCCTGGTCCTTGTACTGCAATTGATACAGCGTCCAGTACACTCCCCGCCCGCTGAGCAGCTCCTGATGAGTGCCGTTCTCCCGCAGTCGGCCCTTGTGCATGACCAGAATACGGTCCGCGCGCTGGATGGTGCTGAGGCGGTGCGCGATCACGATCGAAGTGCGCCCTTCCACAATCCGCGAAAGCGCCTCGCGTATGCGCATCTCCGTCTCCGTATCCACGCTCGACGTCGCTTCATCGAGAATAAGGAAGTGGGGATCGTGCGCGAGCGCCCTCGCAAAACCGATCAACTGCTTCTGTCCCGTGGATAGCGAACCGCCCCGCTCCTGCACGGCGTGCCCGATTCCTTCCGGAAGCTCGCGCAGAAACGCCCCCAGATTGACCTGTTCGGCCGCCTCCTCCGCGTCTTCCCGCCCGATTCGCTCCGTCCCCATGCGGATGTTCTCTTCAATCGTGCCCGTGAACAGATAGGGGTCTTGCAATACCACGCCGAAGTGACTCCGAAGCGCGGTTGGTTCAAACTCGCGGATGTCGATGCCGCCGATTCGTATGCTCCCGCGGGTGACGTCGTAGAACCGCAGCAGCAGGCTGACAATCGTGGTTTTTCCCGCGCCGGTGTGTCCCACGACAGCGATGGTTTCGCCCGGCTCGATCGTGAAGCTTACGTCGCGCAGTACCCAGTCTTCGTCCTTGTAGGCGAACCAGACATGCTCGAATTCCACTCGCGCGGCGGCCTCGGGCATGAGCCGCGGCGCCGGGGGTCCAACCACCTCCGCCCGCGTGTCGAGCAACGCGAACACACGTTCAGCCGACGCCATCGCCGACTGAAGAATGTTGTACTTCTCGCTCAGATCCTGAATCGGGCGGAAAAACCGCGCGCTGTATTGCAGAAACGCCACGAGCACGCCGAGCGTGAGGCCGCCGCTCTCGACACTGAAGCCGCCCACCGCCAATACGGCCGCGAGCGAAAGGTAGGAGAGGAACTCGACCGCGGGATAGAACCATCCGTACGCGGTGATCGTGTCCTTGTAGGCGTCCATGTGGACCTTGTTTATCCGGCCGAATTCCTCCCGGCTCCGGGCCTCCCGGTTGAACAGATGCAGGACCACGATTCCCGTGATGTGCTCCTGCAGGTAGGAATTGATCCGGGCGATGGCGACGCGAATACTTCGAAAACTCTGTGTGACCGCGCGCCGGAACTGCCCGGTTACGGCGATTACGGCCGGCATGACGATCAGCATCACGGCGGTCAGCATCGGGCTCAGTTGAAACATCACCGCCGTTATAAAGGCCAGTGTGAGCAGGTCGCCGCAGATCGTCACCAGTCCCGAGGCGAACAGCTCATTCAGCGTATCGACGTCCGTCGTGACACGCGTGACCAGCCGCCCGACGGGATTGCGGTCGTAGTAGGCGAGATCGAGCCTCTGGAGATGAGCCATCAGCTCGCGCCGCAGGTCGAACATCGCGCGCTGGCCGGTGTATTGCATCACGTAGGTTTGGATGAACTCGAACAGAAAGATGCCGCCGAGTGCGGTGAAATAGAGCAGCGTGATCTGTCCAAGCCCGGTAAACGGGTCGGCGGACAGCCAGTCCTTCGCGAGAAGGTTTTCTATGACCGTGGCTTGGCGCGCGGGGTTCGGCGCGAGGTAACGGTCGATCGCAATCTTGGTCAGAAGCGGTCCGGCGATCTGCAATACGGAATGCAGCACGAGGCATGCCACGGAGATTGAGATATAGCCGCGGTACGGCCGCAGGTACCCCACCAGGCGCCCCAGCAGCCTCCGGTCGTACGCCTTGCTAAGGATTTCTTCTTCCACTATTGCTATTCTAAGCGGCGTGAGACTCGTTTCCTACATTTTGCCGCTCGCCGCGATGTCTTACGCGCCGTTGGCGGAATCGGCGGAAGACTGGGCGCGCTTCCGGGGCCCGAACGGCACGGGCGTTTGGGAGGCTTCGCCTTCGGAACCCGGGTCCGCTGCCGGCAGCCTCCCCGCCGAATTCGGCCCGTCGAAGAATCTGCTTTGGAAGACGCCGCTGCCACCGGGCCATTCCTCGCCCATCTTGAGTGGAAACAAGGTGTTTTTGACCGCTTTTGAAGGCAATAAGCTGCTTACGCTCTGCCTCGACCGGCAGTCCGGCGGGATTCTTTGGCGCAGGGAAAGTCCGCGGACGCGGACCGAACATCTGGACAAGCGCAATAGCCCCGCTTCCCCCACGCCGGCGGCCGACGGGCGAAATCTGTACGTCTTCTTCCCGGATTACGGACTCGTATCTTACGATTACACGGGAAACGAGCGCTGGCGCGTGCCGCTCGGCCCGTTTCAGAATTCATACGGGATGGGAGCGTCGCCGGTCGTGGTGGACGGCCGCGTCGTCCTCGTTTGCGATCAGACGCTTGGTTCGTTTGCCGCCGCCTATTCGACTGAAGACGGGCGCCAGCTTTGGAAGACGCCCAGGACCGAAGCGCTGAGCGGGCACTCGACGCCCGTTATATACCGCACGGCGAACGGGTCCGCCGAGATCGTCGCGCCTGGCTCATTCCGCATGGACGCCTATTCGGCCGCCACGGGGGAAATCGCGTGGACGGCGCGCGGGCTGACTTCGGAGATGAAATCCGTGCCCGTGCTTTCCGATGGCGTGGTGTACATCAACGGCTACAACATGGCCGAAAACGATCCGGGCAGGCAGGTGGCGGTTCCGGCTTTCGAGGATGTTTTGGCAAAGCGCGATAGCGACGGCAACGGCGTCATCGCGATCGGCGAGAGCCCGGACGAGCGCACGAAGAAGTATTTTGCTTACCTCGATTTGAACCACGACGGAAAGCTGGATGCGGCGGAATGGCGCACCTACCAATCGTCGATGGCGGCCGAGAACGGACTGCTGGCAATTCGGGCTGGCGGGAAGGTGCTTTGGAAATATCACAAGGCGATTCCGCAACTGCCCTCGACGCTTCTTTACCGGGGAGTGCTGTACATGGTGAGCGACGGCGGCGTGCTGACGACGCTCGACCCGGCGACCGGCACGGTGCTGAAGCAGGCGCGGCTGCGCGGCGTGGCGGACAATTTCTATGCGTCGCCGGTGGCCTCGGACGGCAAAGTGTTCTTCGTGAGCGTGAGCGGCGCGGTCACTGTGATTAAGCCGGGCGGGGAGCAGGACGTACTCGCGGTGAACGAGCTCGACGACGAATGCTATGCGACGCCCGCGATTGGAGATGGGCGGATCTTCATTCGGACTCGAGGCGCATTGTGGTGCTTTGGGCAGACGGCGAAAACTTAACAGGCTCTGGTACACCCGCGTCCTGGACCCGGAGCAGATCGTTCCGCAAGACCCTGAGTCTTTCGACCTTGGGCAACAGCCACCGGCCAGATCGTATGCCTTCAGTACCGCCGTGGCGGGCCCCAGGCCGGACCCGATGCTGCGCTGACGGACACCGCTAGAGTCAGGGACCTGCGCATGTTCGCCGGGGGTGTGCCGTTCAGGGTAAGTGCAGTAGAATGAATCTATGCGTAGCCGGTATGTGCGTTGGCAAGACGGCGAGATGTGGCTCGGCTATTTTGAAGAATTCCCGGATTACCTGACTCAGGGCGAATCGCTCAGGGAACTTGAGGAGAACCTTCGAGATCTGTACCGGGACCTTACGAGCGACGAAATTCCGGGTATCCGCAGAGTCGCGGAATTATCGGTTGGATGAAATGGACCGATTTGATCCGCACACTGGAAGAGGCTGGATGCGTGCTGATATGCCACGGCGGAACCACGACTGGTATCGCAACGTGAAAACGGGCGTTTCGCAGCGGCGCCCCGGCATCGCGAAATCAAGGACTTCCTCGCGAGGCACGTCCTGAAGAAGCTTGCGAGTTGAACGTTCCGCGGTCCACGATCCACGATCCCTTCCACTGGTCCTGGTGCCGTGCGGAACGGGAATGGCAACTCTTGATTGGTCGCAATGCCCCGCCGCCGAGGGCATTCCGGTAAAGTTAGCGGCGCGTGTCTTTCGGGGAACGTGTGCCTGTTCAGACGGTCGTCAAGTCTCCTGTCATGGTCGTCACCGTCGTAGCGGGTTGCACATTCCTACGCCAAAATCCCGCGAATCACGTTTGGCTGGTGAACATCCGTCAGCTTTTCGTCGCGCGTATCGTGATGGAAGCTCAACTTCGTGTAGTCCAAGCCCAGCAGATGCAGGATGGTCGCATGGAAATCGGCGACGGTGACCACCTTGTCGACGGAGTTATATCCGAAATCGTCGGTGTTGCCATACGTCAGGCCGCCCTTGACGCCACCACCGGCCATCCACAAGCTGAATCCGAATTTATGATGATCGCGCCCGTCTTTTCCCTCGGCCATCGGCGTTCGTCCGAACTCGCCACCCCAGACGACCAGCGTGTCTTCGAGCAGGCCCCGCTGTTTCAAGTCCGTCAGCAGGGCGGCCGTAGGTCCGTCGGTCTTCCTGCAGATCTCGCGCAGTCCGGCGTCATTGTGTGTATGCGTGTCCCACGGCTGCCCCGAGTGAAGTACTTGTACGAAGCGCACACCGCGTTCTACGAGCCGCCGCGCGAGCAGACACTGTCTCCCGTGAATGCCCGCATCCTTGTCGCTCGTCTGGTACAGCGCGTGCGTCTCCGCCGATTCCTTCGATAAATCCAACGCTTCCGTGGCGGCGATTTGCATTCGGGCGGCCAACTCAAAGCTTGCTATACGCGCCTCGAGCTCCAACTGGTCGGAGCGCGGTATGAAATGCTCGCGATTCAACTGCTGCACCAGTTCCAATCGCGCGCCGGCCGCCGCGGGCGGAGCATTCGGCTCCAGGTTGAGTACCGGCGTTCCTTCCGCGCGCATCGCCATGCCTTGGTACACGGGCGGCATCCATCCATTCGAAAAGTTTCGCACGCCATCGACCGGCAGGCCGTCCGGATTCATGATCGCTGCGAAGGCAGGCAGGTTTTGATTTTCGGTGCCGAGCCCGTACGTCACCCACGAGCCGATGGAGGGCCGCCCCGGCGTGATCAAACCCGTGTTGAAATTCCAGATCGCCTGTTCATGATTCGAATGGTTCGTCACCATGGACCGGATCAGCGTGATCTCGTCCACGTGCTTTGCCAGACCGGGCAGCAGCTCCGACAGCACCATGCCCGAATTGCCGTGCGCACTGAATTTGAACGGGCTGCCGAGCCACGCTCCCGTCTTCTTGATATCAACCGTATTGATGTATCCGTCCCCGGCTTTCTGCCCGTCGCGCTTTTTGAGCTCAGGCTTCGGATCGAACAGGTCCACCTGGCTTGGTCCGCCGTTCTGAAACAGCATGATGACGCGTTTGGCCTTGGGCGCGAAGTGCGGCTGTTTCGGGAGAACATCGTACTTGGCTCGCGAGCTCGCCGCCCAGGCGGGTTCGAGTAACGAGCCAAGCGCCAGCCCGCCCAGTCCCATGCTGAGGCGCTCGAATAAGTTGCGCCGCGAGAGCATCTCCCGAACCGGCGTGTACTGAACGTGACCATCGCAGTCGCAAGGCATAGTAGGACCTCTTAATCGATATAAATAAATTCGTTCGTGCTCAACAGAGCCTGGCACAAATCGGTGTAAACCCGCTCCGTTCTCGTGGATGCGCTCACGTCCGTGTACCGCCCGGTCTGCTTTTCAAGGAAAGTCAGAAGCCGGTCCATTTCGGAGCCCGCGGGCGTTCGCGCCAGAGCGATTCGGAAAGCGTGCCGGACGCGGTTCTCATCGGATCCCGGCGATTCCTTCAGAACTCGTTGGGCGAAGTGCCCGGCCTGAGCCGTAATGAACTCGCTGTTCATCAAAGCCAAAGCCTGCGTTGCGGAAGTGGAGGTGACGCGGCGCGTGCAGTTGATCTCCATAACCGGCGCGTCGAATGCGTTCAAGAAACTCTGCGGCGCATTACGGCGAACAATCTGGTAAATCGAACGGCGGCCGCCGCAAGTATCGTCGACCGGAACAACTTCTCCGGAAGGTTTCGTACGCGTCGCGACCGGCTCACCGTACATCTTGCGATCGAGCGTCCCCGCGGCTTCGAGAATCGCATCGCGGACGCTCTCCGCTTCGAGACGCCGCGGCGGCATTCTCCACAGCAACTTGTTTTCCGGATCGACTGCAAGCCCATCCTGTCGAGCTGCCGACGCCTGACGGTAGACGCTCGAGGTCAGGATGAGCCTGTGAATCGCCTTCACACTCCAGTCTCGTTCCACGAACTGAGTTGCCAGCCAGTCGAGGAGCGGCTGATTGATCGGGGCAGCGCCGGACCGGCCGAAATTATCGAGGCTCGCCACGATCCCTGTACCAAAATGCCCGGCCCAGATCCGATTGACCATCACACGCGCGGTAAGGGGATGATCGGGACGCGTCAGCCACTCGGCGAGAGCGCGGCGACGGTTGGTCGTTTTCGCGTCTGGAGCCGGCGCCGGCACGCGGAACCGGTTTGCGAGGTCATCGAGCACTGTGGGAATGCCGGCTTCCACAGGTTCGTCCGGACTCTGCGGATCGCCCCGCCTTAGTAACTTCGTTGGCGGTGGCGCCGCATCCAGGTCGTAGAGAGCGCGGATGGCCGGCAACTCGACATGCCTGCCTTCTTCTTCCCGCAGCTCTGCGGCGAGTTCGTCCGATTTAGCCGCGTACTCGGGGAAGGCTTCGCGCAACTCGCCGTCAGTTGCGGTTTCGCCCTTCGGGTGCCGCGAACGATAGAGCGCGGTCCGCGCCGATTTCAGCTGCTTCAGTGCCTTCACGACCGGATCGACCGCGCCGTTGATCTTCCCGGCTGCTTTCTGCTCTTCCGCCGTGGCCTGCACGATCACCCGCTTATAGGTCGGGAGCACGGGACCATCCGGGCGAATCGCGCCGGCAAAGAAAGCCTGCAGCCGGTAATAATCCGCCTGGCTGATCGGTTCGTACTTGTGATCGTGGCACCGGGCGCACTGTATCGTGAGCCCCATCAGCGACGACGCGACGATCTGCTCGGTGTCGAAAAACGTCCGCCACAGATACTCGGCGAAATCTTTGGGCAGGAAATCCTCGCGCGTGGCATCGACAGCCGTGCGCAGGAAGCCTGTGGCCTCGAGCGAATCCACAACGGCCGGCGGCAGTTTGTCGTACTTGCGATATTCGGAGACCTCGTCCCCGGCAAGCTGCTCCACCACGAACCGGTTATATGGTTTGTCGGAATTAAATGCGCGGATAACGTAATCCCGGTACCGCCATGCATTCGTTCGGATCACGTCCGCGGCGAGCACGCCTTCGGAGTCCGCGTATCCAGCCGCGTCGAGCCAGATCCGGCCCCAGCGCTCGCCATATCGGGGGCTCGCGAGCAGCGAATCCACAACTCTCTCGTAGGCGCCGGCCGATTTGTCGGCAACGAATTTCTCGACAGCCGACGGCGATGGCGGCAAACCGGTCAAATCGAAATAGACGCGCCGCAGCAAAGTGACGCGATCGGCATCGGGGGAGAGCGTGAGTTTTTTCTTCTCCAGTTCCGCGAGCACGAAAGCATCAATAGGGGTACGCACACGCGCGGCCTGCGTAACCGGCGGGATGGCGGGAGTTCTCGGCGGCTGAAACGCCCAGTGCGCCCGGTCGGCGGGACTCGCGCCCGGCAGCCCCGCGGCGGCCTCCGGATTCATTGCGGACGCGCCCTGCTCGATCCACATCCGCACGCGGTCGAGATCTTCTTTCGAGAGCGGCTTGCCGCCGACCGGCATCTGACCGCTTTGTATACGGCTATAAAGCAGGCTTCCGTCAGGCGCACCCGGAACGATGGCCGGGCCGGAAATCCCGCCCTTTAGCAAGGATGTGCGCGTTCGCACATCGAGCTGCCCCTGTGGCGAGGACCCGCTATGACATTTTGCGCAATTCGCTTCGAGTATCGGCAGGACCTCTTTCTCGAATTGAATGCCGGCCCCCGATGCCCGCGGAGGCAGACACAACACACTCAATACGAGATACCATTTCGATATCCTGAAGGCCGGGCTTAATCGTATGCGCATGATCGTGGCAATGTCTGTCATTATACGATGAGTGCGCGACTGCATTTTCGCCGTTGAAATAAGCACCATCCTATTATATGATCTATCAGTGATACGGACTTACTTCAAGGAGACCCCCAATGATCCTTCGCCAGTCCTGTTCTTGTCGTTTTGCAACCTCCCTGCTCACCTTACTCCTCGCCTGCACCGTCGCAAACGCCCAGGTCAGTTCGAGCGCGCTTAACGGCACCGTTCGCGACTCTACCGGAGCTGTGGTGCCAAAGGCCGGCGTCACGGTGACCTCCGCGGCTACCGGCTTCACGCGCAGCGTCGCGAGCTCCGACGCCGGGCAATACGCCTTGTCCGACATCGCACCCGGCGTGTATGAAATCACCGCCGAAGCCCCCGGCTTCAAGAAAGGCGTGCTCAGCGGCGTGCGCCTGTTTGTCGGACAAACCGCGACCGCGGATATTCGGCTGGAGGTCGGCCAACTCACCGAGTCGGTGTCGGTACAGTCGGACGTTCCCCTGCTTCAGGAGACCACTTCTCACGTGGGAACCGTCATCGAGGGTAAACTCCTCACCGACATTCCGCTCAACGGGCGCAATTTTCTCCAACTGAATCTGCTTTCGCCCGGCGTCACACGCTCGAAGAGTAGTAACACGTTTGACGCGGTCCAGATCAATCCGACCGCGCAAAGCTTCAACGTGAACGGACAGAAGGGCGATTACAACCTCTACCTGCTCGACGGCGCCACCATCAAGGAATATCAGCACGGAAGCAATTCCTTCTCACCCAGCGTGGACGCGATACAGGAATTTCAAGCCACGACCAGCAACTATTCGGCCGCTTTCGGGTCCGAGGCCGGTGCGCAGGTCAATCTCGTCACCCGGTCCGGAACCAACCTGGTGCATGGCTCTCTCTTCGAGTTCCTTCGCAATGACAAGCTCGATGCGAATGATTTCTTCTCCCGCACGATCGGCGCTCCGCCGTTCAAGCGCAACCAATTCGGGGGAACTCTCGGCGGCCCCATCTACATTCCGAAGGTTTACAACGGCAAGGACAAAACGTTTTTCTTCGTGTCCTCGGAATTCTTCCGCGAAGTGAAGAACATTCCGCAGCAGGGCAACTACCCGACGCCGGCCGAGCTTGGCGGCAACCTCGGTACTCTTCTCGCCGCGGGCCGGCCGCTGCTCGATCCGCTCTCCGGCGTCCCTTTCCCGAACAACGTCATTCCGGAAAGCCGGATGCCTTCCACGCTGCCCGGCTTCCTTAGGAACGGCATTGGAAACGGGCCTTGGGTCCCTACACCTAATTCTTCGGTGGCCGGTTTCAATTTCTTCCGCGACGATTCCCGCCGCTTCGACAATGACCAGTTGATTGTCCGAATCGACCAGAAGCTCGGCGACAAAACGTTTCTGTATGGACGTTATGCCTTCAACGACGGGCGCAAGAAGAATCCCAACCTCAACCCGAACTGGTACGTGAGCCAGGTGAACCGCGGACAATCGGCCAGCGGACACCTCTCGCGCACCTTCACTCCCAGCCTGGTAGGGGAGTTGACATTCGGCTACTCCCGCTTCAAACAGGACGAAGGACCGAGCACGGCCTTTCAGAACGATATTTCAAATCAGATTCTGAAGATCAAAGGCTTGGCGACGATTCCGGCATCGTTCGGCGCCCCGGTCTGGAGCGTCACCGGATTCTCCAACCTCGGCGAAGTGCACTACGGTCCGCGCATATGGCAGCTCGAGATCTTCGAGTGGCACCCGGCGTTCACATTGAACAAGGGCAAGCACGGGATCAGATTCGGGTTCGAATTCAAGCGCCATCTGGACAACTTCGACGAAATCTTCCGCACCAACGGGACCTGGAACTTCGACGGCCGCTTTACGAACTATCCGCTGGGCGATTTCCTGCTCGGCCTGCCGAGCAATGTCAACACGTCGCCGGATGGTTTTTTTCCCATTCCGCGCTACAGCCACATCGGTCCGTATTTCCAGGACGACTGGAAGGTGACATCCAACCTGACGCTGAACATCGGCTTGCGCTACGAGTGGGCGGGCATTCCCTATTCCGCCAACCGCACCATCTCGAATATGTACTTCGGTCCGAACAACGCTTCGCCGCAGCTGGTGGTTTCCGACGAGGCCAAGGCAATTGTCTATCACGGCATTCAGCAATCGCTGTTCACCGGCGTTCCATTCACCACGGCGTCGAAGGTGGGAATTCCGGATCCGTTGGTCCGAAATGCGAATTTGAACTTCGCGCCGCGCTTCGGCTTCGCCTACAAGACTCCGGGCATTACGAACATGGTGGTGCGCGGCGGCTACGGAGTTTTCTACCAGCGCGACATTCTGGATAAATGGATCGAATCTTCGGTGAATCCGCCCTTCGTGCGGAGCGCGAACACCATTCTCGATTCGTCGAACTTCCGTACCTTCGATTGGTTCGACCCGGCCAAGGGCTCGGCGGCGTCTTCGGCCCAAATCTTCGCCAATGGCGTCGACTACAAGCCCACGCGGCTGCAGTCATGGAACCTGACTCTGGAGCGGATGGTCAAGGGAACGCTGATCTCGGGCGCCTACGTCGGCAGCACGGCGCACCACCTGCCCACTCTGGAGTTGCCGAACCAGGCGCGCCCCGGCCCCGGTCCCTTCCGTCCGCGGACCCGCTGGCAGGATTGGGGTACGATCTACCTGGCGGGGTACGATGGCAAGGCCAACTATCATTCCGGCCAGTTCAAAGTGCAGCGCCCGTTCTCCAAGGGCTTCACGATGCTGCTGGGCTACACCTGGAGCAAGGCGATCGACGATACGGGCGGAACTTTCGTGGGCGAGGCCGACCGTGGCGGCGCATTCCAGGATTCCTACAACCGGCGAAACGAAAGAGGTCTGGCCGGACAGGACATCCGCCACCGCTTCGTGGTTAGCTACGTTTACGAGCTGCCGTTCGGCAAAGGTAAATCGTTTCTTACTACGGGACGCGCCGCCGATCTTGTCCTCGGTGGCTGGCAGATCAACGGTATCACCGCGTTCCAGGCAGGCAGTCCTTTGACGGTAACGCAGGTTTTCAACGGCGCCAACGTGGATGTGGGACAGCGCCGGCCGGACCGCGTGGGCGATCCGAATAGCTTGTCTCACGGCCGTCCCCGCGGTGAACAGGTGGCCCAGTTTTTCAACACCGCGGCTTTCCAGGAGAATCGCCCAGCGGACCCCGTTAACGGGCCGTTCCGCTTCGGCAACTCCGGCCGCCACATCGTCATCGGACCCGGCATCAACAACTTCGATTTCGCCGCCTACAAAGATTTCAAGTTCTCCGAGTCCCGGCGCGTGCAGTTCCGAACGGAGATCTTTAACATTTTCAATCATCCGATCTTCGCGAATCCAGGTACGAGCCTGGGAACGCCGCAGTTCGGACGACTTTCGGCGACGTCGATTGAACCGCGCGAGATTCAATTCGCTTTGAAGTTCAATTTCTGATCGGGGAATCTGTTGCGAAGCGGATGCTTCTCATCGTCGCCCTGACTTTCGCCGCACAGCTCGCCCGCGCGCAGGAAGCGGGCCTAGAGGCGCAGGTGCGGCAAGCTGAGGAAGCGGTGCGCAGGAATCCAGCGAGCGCGGAATCCCACGCGCGCCTCGGAATGGCGTATCAGAACGCGGGAGACCACACGAAAGCGGTTCAGTCGCTCGAACGAGCGCTTAAGTTGGACCCGCGCCTGCCGCGTGTCGGAATCCTGCTGGCCTTCTCGTATCTGCCATTGGGCAAATACAGGGAGGCTGTGCCGCACCTGGAGCGGGCTCTCGAAACCGAGCCTGAGGCCGCCCTTCGGATCGCCGCCGGCGAAAAACTGGTGGAGTGTTATTTCGCGCTGGCCCACGAGACCCGCGGGCTGGCAACGGTACAAAAGCTGCTTGCCATCGCCCCGAATGACCCTGACGTGCTCTATACGGCTTCGAAGGTCTATGCCAGCTTGTGGAATGGTTCCGTACAACGCATGCTCGAGAAGGCGCCCGATTCCTACCGCGTGCACCAGGTGCTGGCCGAGGTTTTCGAAGCGCAGGAAAAGTACGCCGAAGCGGCGCAGGAATACCGGGAAATTCTCCGCAGGGAGCCGCAGTTACCCGGCACGCACTACCGGCTGGGCCGGATGCTCCTGCGCGTAAACGACTTTTCGCAGGCGCTGGCCGAATTTGAGGCCGAGCTGCGCCAGAACGCGGGCGACGTTCCCACGCTCGTCGAGGCCGGTGAGCTGAAGTTGAAAGCGGGGAAACCGGAGGAGGCTCTGCCTCTGTTTTCCCGTGCCCTGGAGGTGAACGCGTCTTATCCACCGGCGCGGTTGGGCCTGGCAAAAGTTCTGATCGCCCGGAAACAGTTTCCGGAAGCGATCGAGCAACTGGAACAGGCTCGGAAACTGGCCCCCTCCGATGAGTCGATTCCCTACAACCTCATGATCGCGCTACGCAGTCTCGGCAGGGCTGCGGAATCAAAGCAGGCGATGGCCGAATTCCAACGCCTCAAGAAAGAAAAAGACGCGAAGCTCGCCGCGACGCGGAGCCGCCTGAAAGGCGTTCCCTTGCAGTGAGGCGCACCCTCGGCATCATCGCCGTTGCAGCCGCGCTTTGCGTTGAGCCGCCCCAATTGTCTGTTTCCGATCTGGCGGGCAAGGCCGGACTAGCCGCGAAGACCGTCTTCGGGGACGAAACGAGCAAGAAATATATCCTCGAAACCACGGGCGGAGGAGCCGCTTTCATCGACTATGACAATGATGGGCTGCTCGACGTCTTTATCGTGAACGGTTCGCGGCTCGAGCCCTTCCGTCAGGAAGCGCCCGCGAGTTTTCTCTATCGCAATCAGGGCAACGGAACCTTTCAGGATGTCACTCGCAATGCAGGGCTGACGAAATCGGGTTGGGGGCAAGGCGTCTGCGCCGGCGACTACAACAATGACGGCCACCTCGATCTGTTTGTCACCTACTGGGGGCGGAACGTCCTCTACCGAAATCTCGGAAATGGGAAATTCACCGTTGCCGATCTTCCGCAGTCCCGCGCGCGTTGGAGCAGCGGCTGCGCTTTTCTCGACTATGACCGCGACGGGCGGCTAGACCTATTCGTTTCCAACTACGTGGACTTCGACCTGAAGACCGCAACGCCTCCCGGCGCCAATCCGTTCTGCCAATTCCGTGGCCTTTCGGTCAATTGCGGCCCGCGCGGCCTGAAAGGGGAGTCGAACATCCTTTATCGCAACAACGGCGACGGCACATTCATCGATATCTCCGAAGCAGCCGGCATTGCGGTAGCGGCCGGCAATTTCGGCCTGGGCGTCCTGACGGGTGATTTCGACAATGACGGCTGGCCCGATGTCTATGTCGCGAACGACACGAACGCCAGCCTGCTTTTTCACAACAAGCACGACGGCACATTCGAAGAGATCGGCGTGCTCGCCGGGTGCGCCTACAATTCCGACGGCAAGGAAACCTCAGGCATGGGCGTCGCCGCGGCGGATTATGACGGCGACGGCTGGCTTGACATCTTCAAGACGAACTTTTCCGATGAGGCGGCGTCGCTCTATCGCAACGGGGGCCAGGGAATGTTTGCCGACGCGGCGCAGGAAGCGGGCGTCGCGAAGAATCAGCAGTGGTTGGGTTGGGGCTGCGGCTTCCTCGACTTTGACAACGACGGCTGGCCCGATCTGTTTCTTGTGAACGGGCACGTCTACCCGGAGATCGACCGGGCCAAACTGGGTCTGTCGTACCGGCAGCCCAAAATGCTTTACCGGAACGCCGGCGGACAGCGCTTCGAGGAGGTGAATTCTCCCGTGTTGAACACCCCGTCGCCTTCGCGGGGAGCCGCGTTCGGAGACTACGATAACGACGGCCAGGTGGACATCGTGATCAACAACATGGGCGAAGCGCCGTCTCTACTTCGATTGAAGGGAGCAAGCGGCAATCACTGGGTCCGCATCAGGCTGACAGGAACCGTTTCCAACCGTTCCGCCATCGGCGCGCGCGTGACGTGTGTAACCGGCAAGCGCCGCCAGATAGATGAAGTGCGCAGCGGCGGCAGTTACCTTTCGCAGAACGACCTTCGCCTGCACTTTGGCGTAGGCTCGGCCAGGCGCATCGATCTGCTGGAGATTCGCTGGCCAAACGGCGCAGTGGAACGGCACGCAAATCTTCCCGTGGACCGGCAGATCAACCTGACCGAGGGCGCCGCATCACGCGCGGACCGCTGAATTGAGCGGCATTACGTCCGCGTTTTCGCGAATTGACTGTGGGTTTCGTCGAATTCAGTCATGCCTACTACTTTACTACTACTTTTGATATATCATAATCCAAAGGAGTGCTAACAATAATGCTTCGCCAGTCCAGTCTCAACCGTTCTTCGTTCGTTCTCGGACTCCTCTTGTCACCCGTTTCGCTGTGGGCCCAGGGAAGTTCGGTGGGAAGCATCACCGGTGTCGTCAGCGACCCTAGCGGCTCAGCTATTCCGGCTGCCGCCATGGTAATTCGTCATGTCAGCACCAACCAGGATCGCCAGACCAGTACGAATGGAGCGGGCGCCTACACGGTCACGAATCTTCCCGTGGGTATCTATGAGTTGAAGGTAACCGCGCCGGGATTTCAAACGCTCGAAGTCAAGGACCTGAAGGTCGACGTCGGCGCCACACTGCGCCAGGATCTCGCCATGAGGGTGGGGCAGATATCGGATACCGTGGAAGTGGCCGCGCAGGCGCCGCTGCTCAATACGGAGAACGCCAGCACGGGGCAGATTGTCGAGGCCAAGCGCGTGACGGAACTGCCTCTGAACGGGCGCGACTTCCAGCAGTTGCAGTTGCTGAGTCCGGGAACGGTATCCGGCACCAACTTCCAAAACAGTCAAGGGCTGAGCGGCGGGGCGAGTTCGCTCACCACTACCGCCACGATGAACGTGTCCAATGGCGGACGGCCGGGTCAGGTGTTGTTCACCATCGACGGTTCAAACGCATCCAATCAGAACGGCCGCGGCATCATCCTGACTCCGTCCATCGACGAGATTCAGGAGTTCAAGACGGAGACCTCCAACATGTCGGCGGAGTTCGGCTACGGCAGCACGACGGTGAACGTGTCGATCAAGTCCGGCGGCAACCAACTGCACGGCGCGGGATGGGAGTTTCTGCGGAATGACAAGTTAGACGCGCGGCCTTTCTTCGCCGCGAGGAAGCCCCCGCTGCGGCGCAACCAGTTCGGAGCAAACGCCGGCGGTCCCGTGCTGATTCCCAAATTGTACAATGGACGAGACCGGACCTTCTGGTTCTTCAACTATGAGGGCCTGCGTTTGCGACAGGGGCAATCCTTCGCGCCCTCCGTGCCGACGGCCAGAATGCGCACGGGGGATCTGGGCGAGTTGACCAATACGTTGTTTGACCCTGCCACTACGGTACCCGATCCCAACCGGCCGAACGGATTTATCCGCCAGCCGTTTCCCAATAACGTCATTCCGGCGAACCGCATCGATCCGATTGCGCGGTTCTTCCTGCAGCCGGAATGGATCCCGCTTCCGATCCAGCCGGGAATCGCCGCCAATCTGCGTCGTGAATTCAGCATCCCCAGCACCTACAATCAGGAAACCGTCAAGATCGACCACCGGTTGAGCGCCAATGACACCCTGAACGGGCGATTTTCGATGAAACGGGCCGTCGAAGGGAGTTACGGCAATTATCATGGACTCAATCCCTATGATCCCGGAGCGAATCCGAAGCGTCCCAACGGCTACAACAGCGTGGTGAACTGGACCCACATCTTCAGTCCGACCACGCTGCTCGAAGGGCGCGCCTCATTCAGCCGGTCGAAGGTGCTCTTCGATACGCCGAATTTCGGCACGACCGACTTCACCACACAGCTTGGCATCCAGGGCTTCGGCCCCGGCGTGTCGGACGTGTACCCGAGCTATCCGGTCATGAACATCACCGGGTTTACGGGGCTCCCGCAAGGATTCCTGCTCAACTACACTTCGAACAATTTCGAATATACGGCCAACTACACGATGGTCCGCGGCCGGCACACGTTCAAAATGGGCGAGACCTACCGGTCCTGGCAGCAAAACCTGACCACCAGCGGCCAAGGCAGCGGGACTTTTGCCTACACGGGAACTTACACCAACAATCCAGCCAATCTGGCGAACACGGGGGCTGGGGTGGCGGACTTCCTCCTGGGGATACCCTTTTCCGCCAGCCGCTACGTGCCGCCAGGCTGGTACTACCAGCGCCTTCGCAACAACTGGGCGTACTTTACCGATGACTGGAAGGCGTCGTCGCGGCTCACGGTCAACCTCGGCATCCGGTATGAGCTCAATCTACCCACCACCGAGAAGCGGGGTCAGTTCGGCAGTTTCCTGCCCAGCGCCCGGAATGGGCGAGGCGCCATTCTGGTGCCTAACGAAAAGTCGGTATCGCCGCCGTTCCTCCAGAGTTCCGTTGAACGGGCGTGGCCGTTCTACAGGCAGTTTGCCGTCTTCGCGAAAGACGTCGGGATCAGCGAGAAGTATCTGCGCGCCACCGGCCACTACGGTTGGGCGCCGCGCATCGGGCTCGCCTACCGATTGCGCAACAGCACGGTGATTCGAGCCGGCTACGGACTCTTCTGGGTTCAGTTGGACGGCAACCGGGAGAGCGAGTTTGAATCGGTGCCGTTCCTGATTCGCGAGTCCGGAATTCTGAACGACCCCTTCGTTCCCACCCAAAACACGCGAAACTTCCTGCCGGCGGGCTCCTCGTTCAGCCAGTTCGCCACGCTGCTGGCGCATGATCCGGAGGCGCGCGACTTCGGGTACTCGCAACAATGGAACTTCGCTATCCAGCACCAGTTGCCCGGGCAGTTTTCGGTTGAGCTTGCCTACGTCGGCACAAAAGGAACGCGGCTCCAAAGCAGCCGGGGCATCAATGTGCCGAGGGAAGGTCCGGGCGCGGTGCAGCCTCGCCGCCCCTACCCGGACTTCGGCGTCATCACGTGGAATGATCAATCGGCGTCATCCGTCTATCATTCGATGCAGGCCAAGTTGGAACGCCGCTTTTCCGGCGGACTCTCGTTGCTGACTTCGTTTACCTGGTCGAAGAGTATCGACCAGGATTCGACAAACGGCGAAGGCATGTATGATCCTTACAACTCCCGGTTCAACCGCGGCGTTTCCTTGTTCGATGTGCCGCGCGTATTTACCACCGGCTTGGTTTGGGAACTGCCGTGGCTGCGTCAGGCGGACGGGGCCAAGCGGTTTTTTGGCGGCTGGACACTGGGCTCGCTTATGACGATGCAAGACGGCTTCCCCTTTACTCCGGGCTTTGCCGGAGACCCGTCCAATACCGGAACGGGCAGCCGTGCGGACGTGGTGGGCGGCTGCAATATCAAGGAAGGAGGCGGTACGCCCGGCCGATGGTTCAATACGTCGTGCTTCACTGCGCCGCCGGGCGCCCCTACCTACCGCCGCGGAAACGCCGGACGGAACATTCTCCGGGGAGACGGATTGCAGAACGTGGATCTTTCGCTCTACAAGGATTTCCTGTTAAGGGAGCAGGCGAAGTTCCAAATACGCTTTGAGGGGTTCAACGTTTTCAATCTGCATTCGTTCACGTTTCCCACTGCGACGGTGAACGATCCGAACTTCGGACGCGTGTTTGGGTCATCCCCCGCGCGGGTTATGCAGGTGGCCGCAAAGTTTGTCTTTTGATGCTCTGGCGAGCCTGCAAAGGAGCGGCCGGCAAGACGCTTCCGGCCGCTCAGTGGCTAAGGTTCCGTTTTACGGGGGTTTGCCTGGGAGTTACGGCGGCGCTAGTCTTGCAGGCGCAGAAGCAGACGTCTCCGCCAACGGAACTCGAGGTCTATCATAAGCTCGACCAAGCCCAGCGGCTCAAGCCTCGTGATGCGGCGGCCACCAAGACATGGCTCGACGAAGCCGCGCGTCTGGCCACACTGGCAGCCAACCACATCGAACGCCGCCGCTACAGGGAGGCCGCCGTGCTGCTTCGCGCCACCGAGCGGCCGCTGAGCGAGGCGCCGTCGTGGAACAACTTGCGCGGCTACGCCGAGTTCAAGCTGGGCAACGCGACTCCTGCCCTTCAGTATCTGCAGCGGGCAGTCCACCTCGATCCCCAGAATGAAGACTACCTGCTCGACATCGGCGAGTTCCTGGGGACCTATCGAGCGCACCAGGAGGCGGTCCGTTTCTTTGAAGTGGCGGCGAAGCGGATGCCGCAGTCGCCGCGGGTCACGTTCGGACTTGCCGTTGCGTACATTCTCCAGAATCGCCGCGATGAAGCGCAGCGGTTACTCGAAGCGCTGATCGGCGCCGAACCTCGGTTTGAGGCCGCCTACAAAGCCCTCGGTGAGTGTTACGAAGACGCGGGGAACGCCGGGCGCATGGTGGAGCTAGGGAAGTCTTTGCAGACGGTCAATCCGCGGAACGCGCTCGGCTGGTATCTGGAGGGCGCAGGGCTCCTGCAGGAGGGAAGAATCGAGGCGACATCGCTCGCTGGCGCGATGAACGCCCTGCGCAACTCACTTCGCCTGCAACCTTCGAATGCGCGTGCGCACTTTCTGCTGGCGCGGGCCCTGCAGGAAAGTGGAGCGGATCAGGAGGCAATCGCGGAGTTGGAACAGACGCTGCGAATTGATCCCGATCACGGAAGAGCCCACTTTGTGTTGGCGCGGCTGCATCAAAAGGCTGGGAACACAGAGGCTGCGCGGATCGAGTTCGACAGGCACTCGCAGATCAAGAAGCGCGACCGCGATGCGCAGTACCGCCGCTTACTGATTTCGATTCGGGAGTAAGGCTCATTCGGAATCGGCGCCGAGGACAGGCTCTGGACTAACACCTGGGTTACGCACACGATCGGCGGTCGCGCGTGCCGATCGCTGGCCCCGGTCCGCCATTGCGAGGTTCGCGTAAGAGCAGTGCGGCAAACTCGGCAACTGTGGTGATTTCCGTGATTTCCCTGTATTACTAATCCCGAAAATCTTGTTCGTCTGCGAAGAATTCATGCGGCGAAAGAGCTGAGTTGAGCGAGTGTAGCTTGTCGCGCGGTCAGGAGTGCGGTGATGGCCTTGCGCGCGGAAGTGGTGACCGGTAGCGGTGAGTGCGGGAGACCTTTTGCAGCAAGCCGCGCGCTCGAAGGAGCCGCAGTTTGCGGCTGATG
>CAMDED010000095.1 GCA_945893365.1 Candidatus Sulfopaludibacter sp. SbA3
AAAAACGCCTGGATTTCCTCCTGGCTCAACTTCTTCGCATTCCGCATCCTGATGATCACACCCCAGCATGCTTCAACTTCCCCCTTCAGGCTCATCTTGTATTGGAAACAGCCTTTCCTTCAGGCTCATCTTGTATTGGACAAGACTACTTGTGGCAACCTGCGAAAAGCCTATGGTACAGTTGCAAAGGTGAACTTGAGCGGCGTACGATCCGATGAATTCGGCTGTCCGGCACGATCAATTTTCATCAGTTCCAGAGCGCTGCGTGGCGGTCTCGTTTGCAGCCCCCCCTACCCTTCCGCCGGCGGTTTTACAAAATACAAGATTCTTGGTTTACGATAAATAAATCGCACAAGTTGCGGAGGCACATCTTGAATGGCAGAAAACTCGCCCTTTTCGTATCGTTGATCGCGGGAAGCGGCCCTGTTTGGGTTGAGGATTGCCGGGCGTCCGCGTTTTCGATCGCCGAACTCGGCGCGCGGGCGGCCGGCATGGGTACGGCGTTCACTTCGATCGCCGATGACGGTTCCGCGTTGTTCTATAATCCGGCGGGCATCGCGTTTCTGCCCGGCACGCAAATGCAGATGGACAACCTTGTGGTGGTCGGGTTGTTTCGCTTTTTTCCATCGTCCACGCCGCCTGGAACCACGGTTCCCGCAAACGGGTATAGCCAGTCCGTCCGGCCGCACTTTATTCCCGTGGCAAGCATGTACGCCACAAAACAGTTCAGCGATAAGATCACGTTCGGTTTCGGCGTATTTACGCCCTTCGGCTTATCCGCCAATTCGACGAACTTCAACGACGGCGATCCGAAGGGCACGAAGTTCGTGGGCCGCTTTGCCGGCACGCGCGCTCGTCTCGAATCCTTCTGGTTTCAGCCCACGGTCGCCTACCGGATCAATGAAAGCAGCAGCCTTGCGATCGGCGTGGCGCTGGTCCATACGCACTTGTTTATTGAAACGAGCCTGCTGAACCCCCTCGACGATGCGCTGACGTTCGGACGGGAAGCGGCCAAGACCGTGTTTCCCGGCGTGGAGACCGAGCTTGCGGCGCGCTCGATCGCCCGCCTGCTGCCGGAAGGCCGATCGCGCATTGCAGGCACGTCGAAGAGCCCCGGTTTTAACGTAGGCTACCTATACAAGCACAAAGGATCGAAAACGAATTTCGGCCTCATGTTCCGCAGCGCGGTGACGAACCATCTCAAAGGGAAAGCGTCGTTTGCCTTCGGTAAAGACTATCCGCTCGAGAAATTCGTCGGGACGGATTTGTTGGACAAGGCGTTCCCGCGGCAGGACATCAAAGGCTCCTTCACGACGCCGGCCACCTACGCTTTCGGCGTGTCGAACTCGGCGTTTTTCAACACCACGATCTCCGTCGATTTCCGCGTGTTGGATTTCAAGCGCTTTGCCAGCGTGCCGCTGAACTTCAGCATTACCGAGGCGACCAACCCGGATGCCCGCACACCGGCCGAGCAACGCCTGACCTTCGATTTCCGGAACTCGTATTTTTTCGCCGTAGGCGCGGAAAGGAAACTAGCGGAGCGCACCGGCATGATGGGAATGCTCACGAAGGACATGGTGGTTCGAGCCGGATACAACTTCGATTATTCCCCGGTCCCGGACAAGAGCGTCGGCGCTCTATTCCCCGACGCGAGCCGCAACTCGATCTCGTTCGGCGCAACCAAGAAGCGGGGCAACAAGGAGTTCACGCTTTTTTACGAGCTTATGAATTTTCAGGACAGAACTACGAACGTGGCCGCGAACGCAAAGATCTTCACCAATGGCGATTACAGGAATACGGCGCATCTGGCGGGAGCGGGTCTCCGCTTCATATTAGGGGAACCGAAGAAGTGACCGCCATCGGGCGGAGCTCGGGGGCGTAAGGAGAATCATGGCGGATACGTATGATGTCATTATTTGCGGCGCCGGTTCGGGTGGGGGCTTTCTGGCGGGGGAGATCGCGGCGAATGGCTCGGTGCTGATCCTCGACGCGGGTCCCTATTTTCCGAGCGAGGCGAAGCCCGGCGTGGGAACCGACGAACGGCGCAGGCTGTCGACTCAGATCAACCTCGGCACCTGGCTCCCGGACAGCAAAGAGAGCAACCGCGGCAAGCTCTTCTTTACCTATCCGATGTATATGGATCAGTCGAATCCGTTTGCTTCAACCGCTCAGCGGGAGGCGAAGGTTGTCGGCGGCGGATCGACCGTCAACGTAGGGGCATGGCTGCGGCCGAGGGTCGTGGACTTTGAAGGATTCGGCGAGGAGACCGGCGTCAAGGGCTGGACGAAGGCCGCGTTCGAGCCGCATTTTCTGAGGGCGGAACGCATCCTTCACGTGCATCGGGATGCGCGCGAATACTGGAACAAAGCCAGCGTTCTCTACGAGCGGGAAGCAATCAAGATGGGCATTCCCGTTTTCGAAACCGCCTCAAACCGGCACCTCTGCATCTTTTGCGGGCACCGTCTGAACGCCGGAGTCCCGTGCAAGTACGATTCTCTGATGAGCACCGCGATCACGCAAATTCCGAAGGCTCTCAAGGCGAATGCGGTTCTTGTGGATAATGCGACGGTCGTCAAGGTCGAGATCGCAAACAACACGGCAACGGGCGTCACCTACCTTAAAGACGGACAGTTGGTCACCGCGAACGCGAGGAAGCTCGTGGTCGTGTCGAGCGGGGCCATCGGCACGCCTCTCCTGCTGCGGGATTCAGGACTGCATCTCAAGAATTCGAACGTTGGAAACTATCTTCGAGCCCATCCGGGCGCTCCGGTCGACGTGCTCCTGCCGGGCGAGGACTGGGGAACGGACCGCGGATACCAGTGGAACATCCATCATCATGCAATGGATAGCAATGGCGATCCCCTCGACGCGGTGATTCACGCGAGCGCCGGTTTCCCGGCCACCACGCCATGGGTCGCCGCGGCGTTCAAGATCGGACTGTTCGGCAAACCGTACAAGGACATCATGCGGCAATTCAGGCATCGGGCGGGAGCATTTGTGTTCGCCATGAAGCCGAACATTTACGGACGCGTCGCCGGGACGCGCGCCAACGCCGTCATCAATTACCCGATCGCGACGACGACCGGGATTCTCGAAGACAAAACCATCAACGATCTGGTGGCCGGTATCAGGACGGTAAACGCCGTGTACAAGAAACTGGGATCTTACGCCGGATTCCCCAATGGCGACGATCCGGACCCTATCCTGAAGCAGCAGGTCAGCTTATTTGTGACCACGTCGGGAGCGCTGCATCCGCAGGGCACCTGCCGCGCCGGAGCCGATCCGAAGAATTCCGTTGTCGACACCTGGGGCATGTCCTTCGATGTCAAGAACCTGATGTGTTGCGACGCGAGCGTGATTCCGCATCACATAAGCTCGAACCCCAATTCGATGATCATGGCGCTCGCGAGCCGGGCTGCGGACTACGTGAACCGGGAAATTCTTGGGGCGCGCTCCGCGGCTACGGCCGAACAGGAGATGGAGGAGGGCGTAGCGCAATGACGAATACACGCGAAGCGCTGGCGGAGATGGAGAAGGTCCTCTCCCGCCGCGCGTTCTTTGTAAAGATCGCCAAGGGCGCGGGGGCCGCGGCGGCATTCGACCGCTTCGGGAACAAGCTGTTCGGCGCGGTGGATCGGACTCCGCAGGCGAATTTCGACGAGTCATTGAAGATCTTTAGCGCGTTCGGACGCCTGGTGATCCCGGTCGATGAAGATCCTGGGTGGGCCACGTTTGAACCGGCGATTACGGAGTACGGCCTCGACGTTTACATTAGGCAGGTTTTCTCGTTGGGTAACAATCTGGCCTTCGACGGGCTGACGCAGGCTATTGTTGCATTTAACGAAACTCCCCCGGTAATCGGGTTCGGCCCGAAGTTTCTCGATATGTCCTTTGAAGCGCAGGGCGATTACCTGACGAAAGTGCTGATCGGGCAGTTTGAGAACGATGGCGTCGGCGACATTCTCTCGTTCGGGGCGATCTTCCAGCTTCTCGGATGCAAGCAGGTATTCTTCATGAATTTCCCGAGGCATCGGGCGGTTCCGAACGCCGAATTTCATAACATCGTTCCCGTACCGGGCGCTCCGAAGATGGGCTGGGAAATTATGGGCTTTCGGGGTCCGGTAGGCCCTGAGGAAGAAGCGTCGCTGAGGGCGCGCTCGGCGAACGCGCCGGAAATCCCCGGCGTGGATTGGCGTAATCCGTGGATTTGACGCGTTGAAAAGAGAACCCATGCGAATTCGAACGATGCGATCGTTATTCAGTTGCAGCCAGCCGGGCAGGCTTTGCGTTCTGGCCGTGGGACTGGGGCTGCTGCCTCAAGGGGTCCACGCTCAGGTGACGCTCGACACAACTCAGTTCATCGTGGTTGGGGAAGGGCTCGCCGCCGGCATGGCCGACTTCGCCTTGCGCGAGGTCTACCAGGATAAGAGTTTCCCTGCGCAGATGGCGCGCCAGATGAAGACGGCGTTTCCGCAACCCCTGATTCAGTCGCCGGGCATTGGGAACGCACCGGGATTCACGGCGCTTCCGCCGCGGCTTCCAGGCACGCTGCAAGGCTCCGTTCGCAGCCTTTTTCCGCCCACCCTATTCGTATTTAACCTGTCCGTCCCCGGTTTCCGGCTCGCCGATTCCATGACGCGGCGCCCCAACACTCCAGTAGTGCAGCAGCGGGATACGCTTCAGACGGTGACCAACCTGATTCTCGGTTTCCCGGCTATGATCCTGGGAAGAGACAAGCCTCTTTGGACGCAGGCGGAATACGCCGTTCAGATGAATCCAACGCTGGTGCTCGTCGAGCTAGGATATTACGACGTCCTTGAGCCCGCCGTCACCGACGACCCGAGCCGCCTGCCGGACGTGGCCGCGTTCCGGACGAACTTCACGAGGCTGCTGGCCCAGTTGAAGACGACTAGTCCGGAGATGGTCGTGATGACGATCCCCGATCCGTTCGATACGGGGTTTTTCTCGAACCTTGCAACCGCGACGCGCCTCACCGGACCCGCGCCGGATGCTTTGGCCAGGACCTTCAAACTGCGGTCCGATGATTTGCTGACTCCCGCGGGCTTGATGGTTCTGGGCAATCTGGTGCTTTCCGAGAACAAAGATATTCTTAGCCCCTTGTTTCCCGGCTTGGCGTCCTTCTTCCCCGGTACGGTAGTGCGGGCGAGCACCGAAGCCGCCGTTCGCAGCCGCGTGCAGGCGCTCAACGCCGAGATCAACACGGCGGCGAGAGCGGCCGGCGCAACCGTCTACGACTTACAGGCGCTCTTCGCTCGAATCAAGGCGAGGGGCATACAGGCAGGGTCGAAGACGCTCACGGCCGATTTCCTCGGCGGCTTCTACTCACTCGACGGCTACTATCCGGGTGTTACAGGCCACGGACTGATCGCCAACGAACTTCTGCAGTTACTCAACACTACTTACAAGACGTCTTTTCCCTTGCTGGACTTGACCAGGATTTCGACGGACGACCCGGCGGTCCGGTTCACGCCGGCTATTAAGAAACCGGTGGCGGAGGAATTGCAATGACCCGGAACGGTATCCTTTCTCTCTTTGGAGCGATCCTGATCGCGGCGTTACCCTTGGCCGCGGTCGATAGTTATTCCGGCCTTCGGAACCGGCGCGTCCCCCTTCCCGTGCCGCTCAAACTGCCTCCAGGGCTGGTTCAAGTGCTTCCGATCGACAAGGCCGAGAGCTACATGGGCGACGCCGTGCGCATCCCGGATTGCCCGAAGAACGAGGACAACCCGTTCGGTCTCTGCGGCAACACGCTATTTGGCGGCCTGGGCATCTGGAACAGCCACTTGGCCGGCACCGTGCAGATCAAGTTCTTCACGCCAATTAACCAGATCGCTCATTTCGAAATCACGCAGCCTTATAACCTGAAGGGCGACGATGCGGTTATGAGAACTCCTCAACTGTACGCCTTTGGGGCCACTTCGAACATCCTCCTCGATACTTTCAACCAGTACTCGAGCGGCGATCTCAATCTCACGACGGGCGAGGTGACGAACCTCAAGGTGAACGTTATCTTTTTCAATATTTTTTATTACGCGCTGGGCTTGGTCAACCCCAAGTTGAAGCCGCCCTCTTTCACCTTTCCGGGCGTCTATGGCACGGCCGACATGGTGTTCGAGCAGCGCTCCGACGGCCTGCTCGATTTCACGTTCTACGGCTCCACGTTTCTTCCTCTCGGCAACAATATCGATGGCGATCCGGTCCGCCTGCCCATGCCTTTTTGCGGACCGTTGCTCCAATGCGGCAGCATTCAAGTGGCGGGCATGAGCCTTCATCCGCATCTGCGTCTCAGCACCAAGCCCGCGCCGAAAGACCCGCCTTGCGGCGCCGCGTGCGTCGACATTCCGTATAACTCGGTGATCGAGCTGACGGTGAACTCGCGGTTTTCGAGCATCGGCGACGATTTCTTTGTGAATATCCCACAGCTTGGCGGAATAGCGATCGGCCGCTCACAGATGCAGGGTAGAGTGCAGTTGCAGTTCGGCGACCTGAACGGCGATTACGTCCCCGTGGCGATTAATGCGCTGCCGCCATCCGGGCTGCTGGTGCCGCCGCCGCCCTTCCCGATCAGCGGCCTCTCTCTCGGGTGGGTCGGTCACGACGAGAGAGTTCGCTTCCCGCGATTCACGTACGAGGTAAAGGGCACCGCGATCACGGACGATCCGTTCGACGTCGCGGTTGGCGAACTGAACGTGAAGACCGGAAAGTTCGTGGGGGGCTTGCTGTGGCGGACGTTCTGGAACCAGGATCTGTTGCTTGCGATTATCGCCCAGAATAACGGGCGCATCCTGCCGCAGTCGTTCCTGTTATCGGGGCCGGCGAACCTTGAAAAGGGCCCAAACAACTCGACGGTTTTCCGTTTCAACGGCGGCGAGTACCGCCCCTTCGATACTTTCGTGTTCCCGTTGCCCGATTACACGAACACAGGCGGAGCTTTCACATCGGGCCCGGGATCGTATCTGACTCCCTTCTTTCGCGCGCAAGCGGTTTTGCCCACCGATACGCCAACGGCGGTCATGAGCGGGTCGGCGAGCAACGTGCTCAGCTCCTTCGGCGAGAGGTTCTCCTACAGCTACACGATCCCGTGCGACGCGGCCGGTAAGTCGTTCGCATTTGAGTACACGAACACAAGCTCCACCGCGACGGGTGGGACGTTTAAGATGGATGGCCTGTCGTCGGTGGCCTGTATCAACTCGCTGACATCGCAGCAAAGGCCCGGCAACTACGATACCGTCACGTTTACCGGGTTCGGAACATGGAGCAAGGACGACGATCCCCACGTGGCTACGGTTCAGATCTCGACCGCTCCGGAAGCCCCCTACGTGACCATTCAGATTGACGGAGGACTCTCGAACGTCAACCTGAAGCCGCTCGAGGATCCGATACCTTAGGCGCATGGAGATGTGGCGCTGGACACTGCTCGCAATCGCGCCGGCCGTCTGGGCGCAGGATCGAACGATGTCGCTTCTGGCGGAGCGTTGCGCGAAGTGTCATGGAGCGCCCGCGTCGATCGGCGGCTTCGATCTCACCACGCGCGCCGGTCTGCTGAGAGGCGGGAAGAATCGGCCCGCGGTTACTCCCGGAGATCCAGCCTCCAGCCGCCTGTTTTAAGCCGCCCGGTGCGCCGGTCCGGACAGGTGGGCGCTCCTGAAAATTGTTATGAAAATCATAATTCCCGATGACGCCCCCGCGGTAATGGCTCCAAGCCGCGCCTATCAGACGTTGCTTGCGCGGACGGAGGTCGAATATCACGGTTCGCTGCCCGGATCCGAGGAGCGGCTGATCGAGCGTATCGCGGATGCGGAGATCGTCATCAACATCCGCTCGTCCTCGAAGTTCACCGCGGCCGTGTTCGAGGCGTGCCCCAGCTTGCGGCTGCTATCGCTTTGGGGCACCGGAACGGACAATGTCGATCTCGCGGCCGCCGCGCGCCGCGGTGTTACGGTGACGAACACGCCGGGCGTAGCGGCCGTTGCGATCGGAGAGCATTGCCTCGCGCTCGCCCTTGCCGTCGCCCGCCGCATTCCCGGTATCGACGCCGAGATTCGGCAGGGACACTGGCCGCGTGGAGGCGTCGTTCAGTTGCATGGGAAGACGCTCGGAATCATCGGCCTCGGCGCCATCGGAAAGCAGTTTGCGCGCATTGCCGCGGGAATCGGAATGAAGGTGGTCGCTTGGACGATGCATCCGAACCCCGCCCTCGGCTTCGAGCTCGTGCCTCTCGACACGCTCCTTGAAACGAGCGATGTCGTGAGCCTCCACCTGCGCCTTTCGGAGGAAACGAGGGGTTTTCTCGGCGCGCCTCAGCTTGCGCGGATGAAGCCCGGGGCGATATTCATCAACACGGCTCGCGGACCCATTGTGGATGAAGCGGCGCTTATCGATGCGCTCGCTACGCGGCGAATCGCCGGGGCCGGCCTCGACGTCTTCGATCGGGAACCGCTTCCGGAGAATCACCCGATTACGAAGCTCGACAACGTCGTGCTCACTCCGCACTCGGCCGGCGTGACGCCCGAAACGCTCGAGGCGGGTCTGCAGTTGTCGATCGACAATATCTGGAACTATCTCGCCGGGAATCCTACGAATGTGGTGCGGTGACCGCGGCACGCCTGCACCGCTACTTCGTTATTTCGCGTCCGTGATGTGGTTGGCGTTCGGATAGGTGCTGCTTGTCAGGCGGCACGACGGGCCGTCTCCCCAAAACTCGGGAACGTGGAACGTCTTCGGCGGAGCGTACACGATGTCGCCTTCGCTCGCGAAGATCGGCTCGGGCAAGCCTTCAAGCGTCCAGCGAAGCGTGCCCCGGAGCACGATCCAGAACTCGGCGAAATCGGCGTGAAAGTGTCCGCGATTGCCCGGCGCGGCCTTGGGGTTGTTCTGCTTGTGCCCGTAAATGAAATTGCCCCGGACACGGTTCCTTCGCTCGGCCGGTTCACTCCAACTCATCTGTCCCTTGTGCGCGGCCTCCAGATCTTCAATGTTTACGTGGAATCGCGCGGGCCGGCCTTTCTCCGCGGGGACGTCGAGGAGGTTCATCCCGGTCTGGAGCTTGACCGGAATGAACTCGATCTCGCTGTTGCCGGCGCCTTTCGGCTTCGATTCAAAGATGGGAGTCGCGCTGGCGAGCGTGACTTCAAAGCGGATCGCAGGCGCGTCGCCGACCACCTCAAGCGCATGGAGATGGCGCTCGGGCACGAAGACATACGATCCCTTGCGCGCTTCGAACATCTCGTATTTACCTGGCGTAGTTTCGATCTCGAACCGAATGCGCCCTTCCTGCACCACCCACCACGCCGGTGAATCGGGGAATAAGCGGCGGACGGTTCGCGAGCCGGGCGCGGCGGAAATCACATGTCCACGCGAATTCCCGTCGTCGATCACGAGTTCGCTCCAATTTGTCGCGCCCCAGTGTTTCGCTTTGAGATCCGCCAACCGCGTGAGCGGCTTCATGGGAGCCGTGTAGATCGCGGTTCCGACCGGCTTCGGGAAATAGAAAGTGCGCTCAGCCGTCTGCGCCCGCATGGCCAGAGCGAATGCAACTGTTGAGATCCATAGACGCGTCATAGGATGCTCAATCATATCCGCAAGCGCGCCTGGCGTTCAACCCGTGGATGCTGGCCGGCGTTCACCTCATCGCGGGAAGGCGGCCAGACTCACTCGAATCCGGCTGCATGCGGATCGCTTCAAGATGGCGGCGCGAGCCCTAAAAGCTCGAGGCGGGTCTGCAAGTTGTCGATCGACAATATCTGGAATTGTCTCGACGGTGATCCTACGACGCGGCACGCCTGCACCGTTACTTCTTGGGCGGAGCTTACACAATGTCCCATTCGCCCCCGAAAACCGGCTCGGGCCGGCCCTCTAGCGTCCAGCGAAGCGTGCCCCGGACGACGATCCGGAACTCGGCGAAACCGGCGTGGAAGTGTCCGCGATCGCTCGGCGCGGCCTTGCGGTTGTTCCGCTTGTGTCCGTGGATGAAGTTGCCCCGGACGCGGTTCCTTCGCTCGGCCGGTTCACTCCAACTCAGCTGTACTGGATCTCGCTGATGCCCGTGCCTTGCGGCTTCGTCTCAAAAACCGGCGTTGCGCTGCCGAGCGTATAACGCTTGCTTTCCACATCCGTGGCCTTTGGTCCTTCGACATCTCCCGCCGAAAGGGCAACCATCGCCGCGCGCTGAAGTGATGGCTGGCTCGCGCCCAGGGTCTCTACTGGGAGGTTGTTTCGTCCGGACGTTTCACCGTTTGCTCCCGCGCGACTGGGACTTTCATTCGACAGCGCGCTTCGTTCGGCGGCTTTCGTCAGGCAGTCCCCATTGGATAGAATGATGCGGAATGGTAAAGCTTCCGTGGATTCCCGGCTTGATTGCAGTTGCGGCGCTCGCGCAGCGGCCCGCGCCCGAACAGCCGATTCCGTTCAGCCACAAGCACCACGTGTCCACTCTGGGTCTCGCCTGCGCCAAGTGCCACCCGATGGCGGACCCCGGCGAGTTCGCGGGCTTGCCCCCCACCGCGACCTGCCTCGAATGCCACAAGGCCATCAAGACGGACAGCCCGCACATTCAGAAGTTGACGGCCTTCCACAAAGAAGGCACAGCCGTGCCATGGAGACGCGTCTACCGCATTCCGGACTACGTCTTCTTCAGCCACAAGGAACATCTGACGCGAGCCAAGGCCACCTGCGAGACCTGCCACGGACCTGTAAAGGAAAGCGCCGCGCTGCGCCGCGAGAAAGAAGTGTCCATGGGCGCCTGCATGGACTGTCACCGCGCCAACCAGGCGTCCCTCGCCTGTAATTTCTGTCACGAGCAACGCTGAAAGAGAGACACAATCGCCATGAATCGACGAGACGCTTTACGTAACACCATGATGTGGATGGCGGGTTCTCCGCTGCTGCGCGCGCAGGAGGTTCTCGGCGATACGCGGGACCGCTTTCCGCCGCTCGAAGATCTGGTCAATGTGTTCGAATTCGAACCCATCCTGAAAAGCAAGGTCCCCAAGAATAACTACGATTTCATAGCCGGAGGCGTGGACGCGGAGTGGACCTTGCGCCGTAATCGCGAAAGCTTCGACCGGATCACGTTCCGCCCTCGGTTCATGAGAGACGTCAGCAAGATGGACGTGTCCACCGAACTGTTCGGGCAGAAGATTTCGATGCCGATCCTGATCGCGCCCACCGCGGGGCATCAACTGGCGCACGAACAGGGCGAACTCGCCACCGCCCGCGGAGCGGGGCAGATGCAGACCATCATGGCGGTGAGCACCAACTCGAGCTATCCCATCGACAAAATCGGCGCGGCGGCGACCGGCCCGCTTTGGTTCCAACTCTACGTCGGCCCCGATTGGGAAGGCACGCAAGAACGCGTGGAACGGGCTGTCGGAGCCGGCTGCAAGGCGGTCTGCATTACCGTCGACTCGGCCTACAATTCCCACCGGGAGAGGCTGCTTCGCAATCGCAGCTCGGCCGGTCCGGTTGCGGTTCCCGGTCCCGGCGGAGGCAGGCGCAGGGCGCAGCCGCGGGAACCCCTTCCCTACAAGCTGCAGGCTCAATTCACCGCCAACCTCACGTGGTCCTTTCTCGACGAGATCAACAAGTACGCGAAGGTCCCGGTTCTGATTAAAGGAATACTCACTGCCGAGGATGCCAAGCTTGCCGTCGACCGCGGCGCGGCTGGGGTCGTCGTCTCGAATCACGGCGGCCGCTATCTCGAGTACGCCCCGTCCACCATTGAAGTGTTGCCGGAAATTGTGGAGGCCGTCGGCGGAAAGATTCCGGTACTGATCGACAGCGGATTCCGGCGCGGAACGGACATTCTAAAAGCTCTCGCGATCGGGGCGAAAGCGGTGCTGGTGGGCCGTCCGCCTCTCTGGGGATTGGGCGCGTACGGCGAGGCGGGCGTGGCGAAAGTGCTCGAACTGCTGCAGAGCGAACTCGCGCTGGCCATGGGCCTAACGGGCGCGGCCAACCTCGCCGCCATCGACCGCAAGCTGGTCAGGATTGACGCCAGGTGAAGGGCCGCCTCCTATCGCTTGACGTCTTCCGCGGGCTGACGATCGCCTCCATGGTTCTGGTGAATAATCCGGGCGCGGGCGCGACGACCTATGCGTCGCTGTTGCACGCCTCGTGGAACGGTTGGACATTCACCGACACCGTGTTTCCCTTCTTCTTGTGGATAGCCGGCGTGGCCATGACGTTCTCGTTCGCCAGGAGACTGGACATGACGCCGGGCTCGTCGCGAGGCCCGCTGATGCTGCACTCGTTGAAGCGCGCCGCGTCGATCTTCGGCGTCGGACTCCTCCTGAACGGCTTTCCCTATTACAACCTGGCTACGCTTCGGATTCCCGGCGTGCTGCAGAGGATTGCCGTGTGTTATCTCATCGCCGCGGCGATCGTACTCTACTTCGGCATTCGAGGCTGTGCTTTGTCGATTCCCGTTCTGTTTGCGGTCTATTGGGTGTTTATGACGCTCGTCCCGGTTCCAGGTTTCGGGCCGGGAGTGCTTACCACGGAAGGAAATTTCTCGGCCTACGTCGATCGCATCTTCCTGACCGGCCACATGTATTCCCAGACGAAGACATGGGACCCCGAAGGAATCGTAAGCACGCTGCCGGCGATTGCGAGCGTGCTTTTCGGGATACTGACCGGCGAGTGGCTGCGGGTCGGGCGAAGCCGTGAACAGAAGCCCAGCGGCAATGAGAAAGCCTTGTGGATGCTCGCCGCGGGCGGCATCCTGATCGTGGCCGGCTACGTAATGAATATTTGGATGCCGATCAACAAGAACCTCTGGACCCCGTCCTACACGGCGCTCATGGCGGGTCTGGCGCTCGTCGTGTTCAGCGCTTGCTACTGGACGATCGACGTCAAGGGCTGGAAAAGCTGGAGCCGCCCATTCGCCATCTACGGGTCGAACGCGATCGTCTTGTATGCGCTCTCGGGCCTCTTGGCGCGATTGCTGAGCCTGATCAAGTTCGACGGCGCCACTCTGAAATCGCTCGTCTACCAGAATGTATTCGTGCCGCTGGCTAGCCCCTACAGCGCGTCTTTGCTTTTCGCGCTTTCGAACGTCGCGATCGTCTATCTGGCGGCGTGGGCCATGTACCGCAAACAGTGGTACGTGCGGCTATGAATGAGTTGGATCATTACGCCGTAAAATACCGCCGCCATCTGCTCGAATCCGTGGTTCCCTTTTGGTTGAATCATTCGCTCGACCCCGAGTATGGCGGTTACTTCACGTGCCTCGACCGCGAAGGCAAGGTCTACGACACGCGCAAATATATCTGGCTTCAGGGACGCGCGGTATGGATGTTCAGCAAGTTGTACAACGAAGTGGAGCCGCGCGAAGAATGGCTTGCGGCCGCGCGGTCGATTATCCGCTTCGTCCGGCGGCACGGCCGCGATGCGGAAGGCCGCTACTACTTCAGCCTCACCCGCGAAGGGCTGCCTTCCGCCTTCCAGCGCAAACCTTATGCCGCCGTCTTCGTCACGCTCGGGTTGCTTGAATATGCGAAGGCCGAGGGTGGGCTGGAGTACCTCCGCGAAGCCGAAGATCTCTTCGAGCGGATTCGCGAGTGGATCGCCCGGCCGGAGTTGCTCGGCCGTCCCAGGCTCGCAGGCCAGGTCCCCGTCAGCCAAATGGCCGATGTGATGGTGGTTTCGAGCATGGCGCTCGAACTTTACGCCGCCACAGGAAAAGCTTGCTACAAAGACGTGATGCGCGAATGCATTCGCGGGGCGATGCGGCACTGCGCGCCTGAGAAGCGCGTGCTCATCGAGAACGTTTCGCCGGACGGCGGGCGTCTCGATTCACCCGAGGGCCGCCTCGTCTGTCCGGGCCATTCGTGCGAGGTGTCGTGGTTCCTTCTGCGGATGCTCGATCATCATCCGGACCCGGCCATCGAGCGGACGGTTCTCGACGCCATCGAGGGCGCGCTCGAATTCGGATGGGACGGCGAACACGAAGGCTTATACCATTTCATGGATATCGATGGCCGCCCCCCGCTGCCGCTCGAATGGTCCATGAAGCTCTGGTGGCCTCACACCGAAGCGATCCATGCGTTGGTTTTGGCGTATCTGCGCACGAGGGAAGACCGTTTCCTGCGATGGCTGGAAAGGGTGGACAGCTACAGCTTCCGCCGCTTCGCCGACCCCGATTTCGGAGAGTGGTTCGGCTACTGCGACCGGGAGGGCAGGGTCACGCACAACGCGAAAGGCAACAGCTACAAGGGCTTCTTCCACGTGCCCCGGTTTCTCCTGCTCAGCGCCGAGGCGATCGAGCGGAGTTGGCGATAGCGCCCCTCATCCGCCGTTTTGCTTGTACTGGGACCGCAAGAACTCCGCTGTGGGATACGCGAGCTCGCTTGTTAAACCGGGTTTTCGATCTGCTTTGGCGTTCCGATCTCAGGCGTCTGCCGGCCCGATAGCGTGCTTCACGAACGCCTTTTCCGCTTCCGGTGTTTCTTGGCGAGATCCATGAGCCTCAGTCTTGAGGTCCTTCCTAAAATCGCGAGTGATAGGAATGTCATCGCCACCCGAGGCCAATCCTTCGACTAGCAACGTCTCAAGCCGCGATTCCCGTTCACGCTCCTGGGCCGCCCGCAAAAGCGTGCGGAAGTATTCGCTGACGTTGCCATAGCCTTTCGTGGCGAGCTGTTCATCAATGAACGCCTTCAGTGATTCCGGTAGCGATATGGTCACGGTGGTCATGCGCCGAGCCTCCTATGCTTGGGCGATCATTTTGCGTTTTGCTTGTACTGGGTCCGCAAGAACTCCACCATGGAATACGCCAGGATGCAAAACATCAACGCGTCGAGCGCGGCAAAGACGCCGGACGCGAAGCCTTCCCGCATGGCGTGATTCACCTCGCTTGAAAGCTTCCCGATCGCAAGAAAGGCCGTCGGGAACGCCGGCCCGAGGATGTACAATTTGTTCGCGCGTTCGATGTAGCGGTCGGGCACGCGGCGGAAGTCGGTGGCTCTTGTTACCGTATCGGCGCCGAGCAGCCGCGCCAGCCGCTCCTCAAGCACGTGCATGTACCGCGCCTCGCGGGATATCACCGCGGTCCGGCTCAAGACCTGGGCGATGAGGCTGCACAGGATGAACCACAGCAGAGAGGTGAGTGCATGATGGACCCAGAACCGGTCGAGATGCGTGGCGTCGGAATGAGCGGCGTTGGCGAGCCACGCAATGGCGATTTTCTGGAACGCCTCCGGATCCACGATTTGGAGCACGAAGGCGAACTGCACGGCGAAAATCGCGGCCGCGATATACATTCGCAAGCGCAGTTGGGTTTGGATGGTCTCGCGGCAGTCGCGATAGTGCTGAAAGAGTATATCGGCAACCTTGTCGGGACTGGCCGTCACGCTTCATCTCCAAACACTCGCTTGAAAATCTTGCCTAAGTTCCGAAGCTGCCGGTCGAGCGAAAAACTGTGGGCAATCCGTTCCGCGGAAAGCACGGCCGCAATCTCGGGGTCGGTTTCGATCGCCGCGCGGAAGTCGCCTTCCTCCCGCCACGCGCGCATCGAGTGCGTCTGTACCAGCCGGTAGGCCGTCTCGCGCAGCATGCCGGACGCCGCCAGATCCAGCAGCACCTGACCCGAAAACACCAGACCGCGCGTCATCTCGAGGTTCCGCCGCATGCGTTCGGGATAGACCACCAGGTTCTCCACCAGGTTCGCCGTTTTTTCGAGCAGATAATCGGTAAGGATCGTCGAATCCGGCAGAATGACGCGCTCGACCGACGAATGTGAAATATCGCGTTCATGCCACAGTGCGACGTTCTCGAACGCCGCTTGCACGTTCGACCGCACTACTCGCGCCAAACCGCAGATCTGCTCGCACGTCACCGGATTCCGCTTGTGCGGCATGGCGGAGCTGCCCTTCTGCCCGCTCGAGAAAAACTCCTCCGCCTCGCGAACTTCCGTGCGCTGCAGGTGGCGCACTTCAAGCGCGATCTTCTCGCACCCGGCGGCAATCAGCGCGAGCGTCGAAATGTAATGAGCGTGCCGGTCGCGCTGCAGCACCTGCGTGGAAGCCGGGGCGGCGTGAAGGCCAAGTTTCGCGCAAATTCTTTCCTCGGTCTCCGGACCTAAATGCGCGAACGTGCCTACGGCGCCCGAAATCTTGCCGAATCGCATGTCATCCGCCGCGTACCTGAGACGGGCGAGATTCCGTCCGGCCTCTTCGTAGAAAACGGCCAGCTTCAGTCCGAAAGTCGTGGGCTCCGCGTGGACGCCGTGCGTACGCCCAATCTGAACCGTGGAGCGGAACTCAAGCGCGCGCCGTTTCAGCGCCTCGCGGAGCCGGGCGAGTCCCCGCTCAATCAGGACGGACGCCTGATGGACTTGCAGCGCCTGTGCCGTGTCCACGACGTCGTTAGACGTAAGGCCGAAGTGAAGCCACCGCGATGCCTCGGCCTGACCTGCGGACGCCATCGTTTCGGCGACCGCCGTCGTGAAGGCGATCACATCGTGTTTCACTTCTTTCTCGATTTCGGCGATGCGCGCGGTGTCAAAGCCGGCGTGTCTGCGCAACGCCTTCGCGGCCTCGGCGGGTACTTCGCCATCCTCGGCGAGCGTCTCGGAAGCGGCCAACTCCACTTCAAGCCACTGCTGAAATTTGTTCCGCTCGCTCCAGATTTGGCCCATTTCCGGGCGCGTATAACGTGAAATCATCTCAAAGCGAGTTTAGCAGCCCGGCCACGGGCGCTCAGACGCCGCCGGTCCGGACGCTGGCGTTCAGACACTGACGACGGCACAGGGGGCCCCGCGGATCAGCGAGTAGGCGTTGGTGCGCAGGCGCCCAAAGACTCCGGAGGACGAGCCTCTCCCGATAACAAGCAGATCGGCGTGATACTTCGAGGCCGCCGCGCAGACGACCTTCGTCACGTCGCCGTCCGCGATATGCGTCTCCGGTTTCACCTCAAGCTTTGCCGTTAACCGCTCCAATTCCTCGCGCGCCTGTCCCACCAGCAAGGATCGCCATTCTGGATCGAAATAGCCCCCTTCGCGGGGCTGCAACGTTGGAGTGGCATGGACGATCGTCAAATGCGCTTCGAGGCCGGCAGCTACGTGCGCCGCCCACTCCAGGGTCTTAGCGCTTTGGCTGCCCAGGTCGAGCGCGCAGACGATGTTCCGCAGCGGCGGTTCTCCGGCCCCCTCGGCCTCCTCAAGGTGCGCGCCTGTCAGCACGGGACAGTCGGCATCGTGCAGCACCTTGGCGGTGACCGAGCCGAGGATGAATCGCCGGAACGGCCCGTAGCCGTGCGTTGGCATGACGATGAGGTTGGTGTGTTCCTTCTTTGCGTGCTCCACGATTACCAATGCAGGCTCGCCTTCGACGACGAGCCGATTTACTGTGATCGCGCTCAGTTCGTCGGCCAGATACGCGTCGAGCTCCGTTTTCACCCGCTCCGCCCGATGGGCAACGTAGCCCGCGAGCACCGCGCCCCCGGTCTCAAACGAGGCGAATTCGTACTCGGGCGGGATGACGACATGGAGCAATGTCAATTCGCTTTGGAACCGGCTGGCCAGTACTTTGGCGTAGTGCGCCGCGCCGGTGCAGCGCGCCGAAAAATCCACGGGGAACAGGATCTTGTTCAGAGGCAGCATGGTAACTCCTTCGACAGATATCATTGCAATTGGCAGGCCGCTCGTGGGACGGCCGCCGCAACGTTGAAAACGGTCGCGGAATGACCTTGTCTAACCGCCCTTCATGGTTGCCGCGCAAGATCCGAGCCGCCATGTGGGCCAGGCCTCCGGGACTGTCGACGGCCTCGTCCGAGGCCTACAGCGTTCCACCGGCTTTCTGTCCCCCCACGCGCGCGCCTCCGGCATTTGCGCAAACTCTTCCGCACCGTCGGCAGCACTGTGACACCCCTTAGTAGGGCTCGTCAGGAAATACCCGTTCCACATTTTTGCCGATGGAACTTTGGCGCCGGTGGGGCAGGCCACGTTCGCTTGTGGCCTGCTACGAGCGTGGCGGAAAACAAGCGACGAACGACGATCGCCCGCCCCACCGGCTGCCAATTGCAACAGTTGTTTCATTCCGAGTCCTTAACGGTTCACGCCAAGGTCCGTCAGAATCTTCGGCGCGGCTTCTTCCATGGCAAGGAGGCTGTGACACGCGTTGCAGTCCTGCGTGATCGTCTTCCCGGCGGCGCTGGCGTGCTTGTCGTCGTGGCAACGGAAGCACCCCGGAAAATCTTCGTGCCCGATGTTGTTCGGATACGTCCCCCAGGTGACTTTCATCTTCGGGAAGACGTTCCGGCTGTAAATCGCAAGCACCGCCGAAGCCGAGCGCTTTATTTCCGCCTGGCGCTCCTGGTAGGCAGCCGGGTATCCTGTCTTGTAGAAGTCTTCGAAGCTGCCTGCGATGGTCCCGGCGTCGGCCTGGCGCAGCAATTCAACGCTCTTCTTGTGCGCAAACGGCAGCGCCTTCGAGATCAATCCCTCGGCAAGCGCGTGGTCGACGGCGCGCTCCGGGAGATCGAAGACGTGCGTTGGACGGTTGTGGCAATCCATGCAGTCCATCTCCCGTATATCCATCCCTTTTGGGGGCTCCGCGCCGCCGAAAGTTTCCGAACGTCCCGCATTGTTCTTGTATTCGACCCAGGGAATCGTCTGCCTCTGCGGGTCGGAGTGCGCATAACGAATGCTGATACCCTCGCCAAGATGAGCGCCGTGAATTCCCGGACCGCGGCCGCCGCCGCCGATGCGCATCAGCAGGACGGTCTTGGTTTCCGTATTGGCTTCATCGTCGCCGAATTTGGTGATCGACCTTAGTCTCTCTCCTCCGTACTTCTGGGGCCAATGACACGTTTCGCAGGTCTCGCGCGCGGGCCGCAAGTTCTTCACAGGAGTGGGAATCGGCGTCGGATAATTCTGCAGCGCCACAGCGAAGACCTGCCCGGCGCCCGAGAGCTTGCTCTGCACAAACCAGGATGCTCCGGGGCCAATGTGGCATTTTACGCACTCGACGCGAGAGTGTGGGGAATTCCTATACGCTGCGTACTCCGGCTCCATGACCGTGTGGCACGTTGTACCGCAGAATGCCGACGATTCCATGTAACTGACCGCCTGGTAGCTCACCTGGCCGGCGATCACGACATTGACCACCGACGTGAGCCCGACGAATATCAGGAGCCGGCGGAACTCCGGATGGTGCAGATCGACTGGCGGGAATGACGAGGGTAACGACCCTTCCTTGTTCTGGCGGCGGCGCCTGAGCCAGATTCCGGCCGGGATCAACGCCAGTCCGCCAAAAAACACCGCGGGCAGGGCGAGAAATACGAAAATCCCGAGATAGGGGTTGCTCACTTCGCCGTGCATGCTCAACGGCAGGAACGACAGCCACAATACCGTGGCGCTGGTGACAGTGAATACGCCGATTCTGCTGATCCAGTTGTTGGACAGATAGACAAGAGGCGCTAACTTTTCTTTCATTTGGACTTTTTCTTGCTTTTCCCCGTGAGCCACGCGGTATCCATCGGATACACGTCGGGATCGAAAATCGCAAAATAAAAATGCCAGACGACAATGGCGAGAGTGGCCAGAACCGCCTCATAGTAATGTACCGAGGTCGCGATATCCAAGGCTTCCTTCGGCCACCAACGCATGACGAGGTTGTTCGCAAAAAGCATGGCGCCGCTCAAAATCATTACGGCCGCGCCCCACACCACCGCCCAGTACTCGGCCTTTTCCACGTAACTGTGCGGGGAACGGGGCGGCGGCGCGGACAACACTCCCAGGTTATACAGAAAGCGGCGCGATCCTTCGGTGATATCGGCCCTTCGAGGTAGCAGCGACATCCAGTGCCGCCGCAGTTCGGGACTCACGATCAGAGAAGCCAGGTGCATAATGGACACCACAGTGAAGACAATCGCCGCGCCGCGGTGCACGTAACTCCGCACGGGCCAACTCTTCTCCCACATGGTTAGCGGTACTGCCCAGAACTGATCGGGATACTTCAGGGCAAAGCCCGTCCATGCCAGAATAATAAAGGACGACCCCAGAAGCGCGTGCTGAACCCGCTCAAAGCCCAGCATCCGGATTTCATCCTCGCGTTCGAATACCGCTGGCGGATGGGCCGAGAAGCGCATGCGGATCGCCTTCCGGACCCAGTCGCCGCCGTTGTGCAGAAGCATGAGCCCTATCACCAGCGGAATCGCCACGATGTAGAATTGGCGGACCCAGCGGAGCGCCGCGGATTCGTCGCGGCCTTCCGGCAAGTGAACGGACCCGATCGCGAAGCGCTCTCCCGCGCCCGCGTGGCAATGCCCGCAAGTTGTGGGGAGATTCGCTGCGTTGACCGTGGAATTCTTGTCGCTTGAAGGAAGGATGTTATGAACCCCGTGGCAACTGGCGCAATTGGCCACGGTTTGGGACCCGCCTTTGGCCGCAAGGCCGTGGAAGGAGGCGTCGAAGCTGAGAACACGGTCCGCGGGTAGTCCGAACTTACGGGCCAAGCGAAGGTCGCCGTGGCAGCGTCCGCAGGTTTCGCGGATATGCCCGGCGTTCACGGGCGAGGTGGAGATCGTATGCTTCTGGATGGCGTGATCTCCGTGACAGTCCGTGCAGAGTGGCGCTTGCGGGATTCCCTGTTCGAGCGCCCGGCCGTGAACGCTCGACACGTACTGCTTTGCCACTTCGTCATGGCACATCCCGCACGTCGCTGGAACCGCGCCGCGGAATGCCTGCGTACGCGGCTTCAGCGCTTCGTGGGCGCTTCCGTGACAGGTTCCGCAATCGGGCGCGCCTTCGTCGCCGCGCGCTCTCGCCAAACCGTGGACGCCGTTGGCATGCTCTCCCGCGACGTCCACGTGGCAGTTTGCGCAAACGGGTTTGGCCAGGTTGGCGGCGTGCGGATACTCCTCATGCTTCTCGTGGCACGTTCCGCAGGAGACCGCGGCATGCGCGCCCGCCGTGGGGTCGATCTTCTTCCCCTCCTCGTGGCACTGTGTGCAGGTTTCCTGCCCCCACGATACCCACGCCGCCAAGACACTCAAGTAGACTATTCGCGCCGCCAGACCTGACCTCAGACTCGCCCCCTTCCTCCTAGTACGCCGGGATCTTCGTGCTGCTCTGCAAGTTGTTGTAGAGATAAGCCGCCGCCAGCAGGACGCCCAAAACCACAACAACGATCGTAAAAATCTCCCCCCACTTGTCCAGAATCGCGAGCTTCCTCCCCAACGTCACCTGCTGCCCAACCAGCGTCGCGTCGCTTTCCCGAATATGCAGACTGTCGTCTTCGGAACGAGCCACTATGTTCCGGTAGATTGCCACGCCAATCACCATCACGCCCATGAACACCCACGAGAACACCAGATAGTTCCAGTTTACGCTCATAATCGTATCTCCACATTCCCACTTTGAGCCAGCGGTGCGAACTTGCGGCCCGTCGCTTCTTCAATGGCGTCAACCACCAAAAGCAGATAGGCGTCAAGAGAGCATCGCACCTCGCGCCGGGGCTCACAGGTTCCGTCGAACTCCTCGTTTCGGCAGACGGCGCACACATTTTTGCGGATCGCCTCGATGTAATCGTCGATGCGATCGCTGTTCGTGGACTGAATGGCGCGGGCGACCTGGGGAAAGAGACGAAACAACGAACACTCGTCCGGGTTTTCCAATCCGCATTCGCCATGCACCGTTCGGTCCGTACATACCGAGCAGATGCGGTTTCTGACGATTAATTCCAACTCCTCAAGAGAGCGGTCCACATCAGCCTCCTTTCGCGGCGACTATGCCAGTGCATTTAGCAGGCCATTCTTGGATCGCCTTGCAGCCGCGAGGAATGAAGCGCAAGGAAAAGGTTGCAGCCGCGGGCCGTCCGCGATCCGCACACCGGCAACCTCTCAAGCCGGACTCAGTTGGGGCTTAAGCGCGCAGACAGCGTCAATTTGCACACTTTCGCGACCGAAACCGCACTCCGCGCGCAAGGCGTTACCGGCGTAGTTGGGAAGCCTTGGCGATCACCCCCCGCGGCTCCGGGGCTGCCTCGTCAATCAGCGGCCATGTCAGGCCTGTTTCGCGAAAGGCCGAAAAGTCGTTCGGCTGGTAGGCGAATTCCAGATGGGGCGTCGGGAGGGCGACGCCGCCCCGGGATCGGGAGCGCATCGCCGTATCGAGAATTCCCGTTGTGAGCAGCGTTCGTTCAACCGGCCAAGGAGCTTTTCCGTTCAGCAGATGGTGCTGAATGCCATGACTAAGCGCTTTGAAGCAATAGCGATTCCTCCATGGACCTACGTAGCATCGAGTCGCGCGCGGCTCCGTTTCGCCTCTCAGCCTGCAGGCGAAATTCCAGCGGATATTGTCGTCACCCGCTTTCAACACGGCGGCGCGGAACCCATCTTTGTACTCGACCAGGATTCCGTGCGGTTCCGGTTGAAAAGTACGCCACGCTTTCCCATTCAACGGCAATTCGGTTGCCATCGCGGCGTCGGCGAGCGCCAGGGACCACCTTCCCTGCTCGGCCGCCTCCCACAGCGCCCGCCCCTCGAGAAACTGGACCCGCGAAACACCGCTCTCTCCTCCCTTGCGGGACTCGACAATCGACTGCAGTAGTTCCAGGCCGTGAAAGCCGTAGATCTCGACCGGACCCCCGTGAATCGACACCGCTTCCTCAATCGGGGATTCGGAAGGTAGTTCCAAAGCCGGTCTCCGCTCCGCCAAGGGAATCGAACTCCCAGCCATGAACGGGATTTTCATCGCCCGAGCCGTATCGTACATTTCCTTCGCCCAATCCCACCTGTATGACAGATGTTTGTCCGTAAACAGGGGTACCACCCGTTTCGATTTCCGCATCACCGCGGCAATCTCATCGAAAAAGCGCTTTCGCGGGAAAAGTATCTGGTCGAAATTATTTCTGTAGTACAGGCCGCCCTCGGCGATCGACAGCACTCCATCGACAGCCAATTCATTTCCGCCCAGACAAAGGGCTCCCGCGATCGAGTCGTACCTGGAGACGCCATAGTCGCGAATCACGTCATCGGCGAAGTCGCCCGGAGCGCTTTGGTCGCCCCATATGGAAACGACCTCGAAGTTCGAGCGGGGATCGACAAGCTTGCCGTTGAAATAATAGGGTTCGAGGAAGTTCTCGAGAATGACGTTCGCGTGGGAGCGGTGGGTGAATACCGTGTAGGCGGCCGCAACCTTGAGCCGCCCCGCCCGCTTTGCCTGGAGTCCTCCCCAGGCGGATTCAGCGAGGCCGGGCAGTGGCGCGGCGAGCGCGATGTCTTTAAGAAACGTTCTCCGTGAGGAAGCATGCATAGTGGCCGACTCCTCCGAACATATAGCCACGGCGTCGCAAACACAAGCTGGCCGCAGGCGGCAAGCATTGAATCGATCGATCTTCTAAACTGGGATTTCACGTGAAGCGAATCCCGGTCCTGGTAGTGATAAAGCTCTTGCACACTGCGGTTTGGCTCTTCTTCGCCGGATGCATTGTGGCGATTCCTTTCGCCGGTGCGCGGCGAGAGTTTCGAAGTGTGGCCGTCTTGACTGGGCTGGTATTGGTCGAGTGCGCGGTCCTCGCACTGAACCGGGGCGGTTGCCCGCTGACTGATCTGGCGGGCCGCTACACCGAGGCGCGCGCGGATAACTTCGACATCTACCTGCCGCTTTGGCTGGCCCGGCACAACAAGGCGATCTTTGGGACGCTTTTCGCCCTTGGTGAATTGTTCGCGATCATGCAGTGGTTTATTTCCCCGCCGTAGGGCCACGGCCCATCGGGACGCCTCGGAACGGTTAGAATCGAAGATTCGGAAAGCACCCATTCGCTTAAATAACCCATTTGTCCAAAAGAAGGAGTTCCCATGAAACGCAGATCTTTCCTGACCGCCGGAGGCGCGGCGTTGGCCGCCCCTCTGGCTTCGCCACAGACGCCCGGCTTGGGCGGCAGCAAGATGAAAATTACCAGCGTGAAAATCGTGAAGGCGCGGCCGCGGCTTCCGGTCGTTCCCTTCACGCCGGCGCCGGGGTCATGGAGCACGCAGGAGGTTGAGGTCGCGAACCCGATGTCGATATACCCGAAGTACAAGGCGACCCGCTCCCTGTTCAACCCCGATCCCGGCCAACTCGAAGACTTCACGGTTGAAGTCGCGACAGACAAGGGCATCAAAGGTTATGGGAACGGAGGGAGAGCCGGGAATTACATCATCGAAGGGCACCTGGTGAAGTTGCTGCTCGGCGAGGATCCCTTCGACGTCGAGAAATTGTGGGACATCATGTGGCGCTCTACCATGAGCTACGGCCGCATGGGCGTAACCATGAATGCCATTAGCGGAGTCGACGTGGCGCTTTGGGACATCATCGGGAAGGCTCTGAACATGCCCGTGTACAAGCTGCTCGGTGGACAAACCAAAGACCGGATTCCCACCTACTGCACAGGGAACGACATCGAGCAGCACGTGGAGTTTGGATATAAGCGGTTGAAGCTCGCGATTCCTCATGGCCCCGCCGACGGGCGCGAGGGGATGAAGAAGAATGCCGATCTCGTGAAACGGGCGCGCCAGGCCCTGGGCCCGGAAGGCGACATCATGCTCGATTGCTGGATGGCCTGGACCGAGCGCTATACGCTTGAGATGGCCGAGATGCTCGAGCCGTACCGCGTCTACTGGATGGAGGAGGTGCTCCAGCCGCACGACTATGCCGGGTTCGGGCGGCTCCGGAAAGCGATCAAATCGACGCGGATCGTGACCGGCGAGCACGAGTATGGCCGGTATGGGTTTCGAATGCTGCTGGAGCATCAGGCGGCGGAAATCTGGCAACCCGATGCGCAGTGGTGCGGCGGGCTGACGGAGCTGCGAAAAATCGGAGCCTTGGCGGCGGCCTACGATATTCCGGTGATTCCGCACGGCGGCGGATTGACTCCGGAGGGAGTGGCGTTCTCGATGGCGACCGTGAACGCGCCGTGGTGCGAGATGTTCATGCCTCCTCCGGGCGGCCCCGCCGACTACTACAAGAAATTTGAGGAGTCCTACCGTCTGACGCGCGGGCCGGAAGGCATCTACATGCAGCCCCACGACAAACCGGGGTTCGGATGGGACCCGGCCTAGAGACCGCCAACGATCTTGAATTCGCCGCCGGCATCCGCAAACGCTTTCTTCGCGGATGCGTAAGCGGTTTCCACCTCGGCTACCGGCACTTTCCTCCGCATCGCGTCCACGGGCTCCGCTAGCACCAGCGTCCGCCCCGCCAGCGCGCCCGCCACCCGCGGCAAATCGAAGTGGAGAAGCGCGTCGCGGACCATGACGTTCGCCCCATGTACGTAGCGGTCGCTCATCGCGAGCGTGCGATAAGTGAGCAGGCCGCCTTCGGCAATCGTCGTCTTGATTCGCGGGTCGAGCGCGGCGGCGAACATCGACCACAAGGCGCCAATTCCCTTGCCGTGTACGCGTAAATCCTTCGAAGCGTCCGGACGGCTCAGCGTGTAATCGACGGAGCGGATCACGTCGAGCACCCGCATGCCGAACAAGGATTCGTCCATATACCAGGCGTGGTACGCCATGGCCGTTTCCGGATCGAAAAGGTGGGAAAAAGGCCCAGGCCGTCCACCGCGCTGCAGGTGCGGAGTACGCGTCTCTCCGATCCCGCGCACATCCACGGAAACTATCAGGCTGCCCTTTCGCGCAAGCGCCTCGAGCGGGCCGAATTCCATGGCGTCCGCCTCCTTGCCGCGCTCATTGACCGAGAGCAGAGTGGGGCGCGGACCGCTTGCGGCGGCGTCCGGCACGAGCACCCACGCCGGTATGTAGATGCCCTGCTCGGCCATAAACTCCAGTTTTTCGACGTGATATCCTTTGCGCGGCGTCGTACCGATCGGACGAACCCCAAGTTCCCGCGCAGGCGTCGGATCGATGCGCAACATCTTCGCGAAATCGATCGTTTTTCCAGCCGGCGGCAGTGCCGCGGACATCGCTCCCGGAGGTAATGACGCCGCCTTCTTCCGAATCAGCGTGAAGATGGTTTCGCCGCGCCTGGCGTCTTTGATGGAACCGTTCGGCGTGCAGTACAGCTTCTTCGCCGCTTCCACTTCGAATTCCGGTTCCACGACCGGACCTTTGCGATTCTGGAACCATCGGCAAAACCAATCCGTGGTCGCGAGGCGGAGCTTGTGCGTCCACGCATGCGGGTCGGCGGCTTCCTCCGTGGCAAACTTCGCTTCCACGCCGAGTTGCCTGTACCGCTCGCGGATATGCGCGGCCGCTTCGTTGAAACGCGGGTTGTAGTTTTCGATCAGAGCCAGCAGCGGCCGGGGGGCAATCGCGACATGCAGATCGCAGAGATCGACGCCGTACTTCGCGCCGGGGAAAAAATTCTGCTCGACATCGGACGGTCCCATGGTCGTGCCCGGGCGCACATCGAGCGGCCAGCGATGGCTTGTTCCGCCTTCGTTCACCACCGCGCACTTCACGCGTTCGTCGAGAGCGCTGATAAACATCGTCAGCGTCCCGCCGCCCGAATGACCGGCGCAGCCGACTCGCTCGCGGTCCACTTCAGGCCGCGTCATCAGATAGTCGATCGCCCGCATTCCGTCCCAGATGCGATAGTGCGTCAGATCCTCTCCCATCATGAGAAGCAATTGGCCGGGCATGGAATGCTCGGTTGTGGGGCCGCCGACGTCCGTCTCGCCCGTGTGCGGATCCCAGTATTGGCGGCGCTCTCCCTGGCCGATCGGGTCATAGGCGAACACTACAAACCCGTTCTTCACAAGGTTGAGATAGGCCAGTTGAAACTCCCGGTTGACGCGGCCGTCTTCGTAGTGGCCGCAGGGCGAAATCAACGCGGGAAACGGACCGGCGCCCACGGTTGGCACGTAGAGATTGCCCGTCACCCGGAAATCGGGCCGGCTCTCAAACATGACGTTCTCGACTCGATACTCAGGGCGCTCGAAGCTCCCAACGACGACGGGATTGAGAGTGTTTCGTGGCGGGAAACCGTGCACCATCTCGCGAAACCTCTCCCGCACGTAGCGGTTGCGGCGTTCCACATCCGCGGCCGACTTGATCCTGGCGCGCTCACCGTCCCAGTGCGTCGCGAGCGCGTTCAGCTTGCGGGCGAAGTACTGGGCGAGCATGTCCGGATGATCCTCGGCATACGACCGCGCGGCGCCCGCGGCGAGCGGCGCGAACATGGTTGCGGCAGATGCCGCGGCGGATACGGCGGCAAACTCACGGCGATTCATGGATCTCATTGCCAGATTCTACCGCAGCGCCGATGCGACCCGGTGCCAATGGATACCGAGGGATCGGGGATTGGAGTGGTGGTGGCGCGGGCCGCAGTGGCGAGAGCGGTCAGGGCAGACGCACCCAGCGGTCTTTAGCCACGGGAGGAACGTGATACATTTGCTTTTTCAAGGCGCACATGCCAACGACCAGATTCTTGTTTTGGAACCTAAACCGTAAACCACTGTTCAACGCAGTTGCCGAACTGGCTCATGAGCGGAAGGTCGATATTGTGATACTGGCCGAGGTTGAAACTCACATATCGGCTATATTCTCCATTCACTCAACCATGGTTCGGGAGGCGGTTTCCACATCGGGCGCGGCATCAGCACAAAAATACGGATTTTTACAAGGTTTTCGCGAGACTTCTTGATCCCTAAGTTCGAAAGCGAGCGGAGCGTAATCAGTCGGTTGGTTTTGCCGGCGCGATCCGAAATCCTCCTTGCCGTGGCCCACTTTCCCAGCAAACTGCATTGGACAAGCGACAGTCTAAGCTATGAATGCGGGGAGTTAGCGCGGGATATCAGGCGCGAGGAGGAACGAGTTGGACATCGAAGAACAGTACTGGTCGGAGATTTCAATATGAATCCATTCGAGCACGGGATGGTCGCAGCGTCAGGCCTCCATTCAGTCATGTCGCGCGAAACGGCAAAACGAGAAACCCGCGTAGTTCAGGGTCGTGAATACCCGTTTTTCTACAATCCGATGTGGGGGCACCTTGGGGATCGGATGTCCACGACAGCAGGCTCTTACTACTACGAAAACGCCGAACATGTAAACTATTTTTGGAATCTGTTCGATCAAGTGCTCATCCGACCGGAATTGGCGATTCGGTTCGATTCATCGGACCTAAAGATTGTCACTGCCATCGGGGAGGGCTCACTCGTTCGAACAGATGGAAGACCGGACAAGAACCGGTTTTCGGACCATCTTCCGGTGGTGTTCGACTTGGAATTCTGAAAGGAGCGTAACATGAGTGCTATGGATCTATGGGGTGACTTCGTTGCGGAGCCGATCCGGACTCCGGTTGCAGTTCTGAGGGAACAAGCAACCCTGCTCAGCCCTAAGACGGAGGGCTTGATATCAGCGGAGGTTACGACCGAAGTATATGACGGCGAATTCATTCATGCATTCGAGCTCGTGGTCCCCACGTTGCAGTTTTACAGGTATCGCCTTTTTGAGGTCAGGCACTCAAGCACGCTGTACCCTGTCAGAGTTATCGCAGAACGCACGGGTCCCCGTTTGACGGATCCCTTTGTAGATGATGAGGAAGCGTTTACGGATTGGCTGAGGGGTATTTTGTCTTCCGATAAGACCAAGAAGATCATATCGAGCTTGCTCGCACAAGCAAAGTCGTAGCATACTGGGCCGCGGGACGCTAAAACCTTTTGCAAATTGCTCTCTACCTGGCTGTGCAACGCGTCCCGCCGCTCCAACCTCCGAAATGCCGTTTACCTGGCGGTCAATCTCGCCACCAAGTCGTTCTCCCCACCGACGTCCGTCAAACGGAAATCGCGGCCCTGGAAGAAATACGTCAGCTTCCGATGATCGATTCCAAGCAGACTTAGGATCGTGGCATGCAAATCGTGAACGTGCACCTTTTCCTGTGCCGCATGCAAACCAATCTCGTCGGTCGCGCCGATGGCCTTTCCGCCCTTGATTCCGCCGCCGGCCATCCACACGCTGAATCCGTAGGGATTGTGATCCCTGCCCGCCATGCCCTGCGAGAAAGGCGTACGCCCGAAATCTCCGCCCCAGATCACCAGCGTCTGTTCCAGGAGCCCGCGCGACTTCAGGTCGGCCAACAGTCCCGCAATCGGCTTATCCACTCTGCCAGCCATTACGTCGTGGTTCTGATCGCACTGGGCGTGGCCGTCCCAACCCACCGACGCGCCCTTATTGCCGCCCGAATACAACTGCACGAAACGCACTCCTCGCTCCACCATCCGCCGCGCCATGAGACACTGCGTCCCGAAATCGGCGGTCTCGCGTTCGTCGACTCCGTAGAGCTTCCTCGTCGCCGCCGTCTCCTTCGAGAGGTCCGCCAGATCGGGCACGGACGTCTGCATCTTGAACGCGAGCTCGTACGACGCCATGCGCGCCGCGAGATCGGAATCGTCCTTGCGCGTTTCGGCGAACCGGCCATTGTAGGAACTCAGCAAGTCCAGCATCCCGCGCTGCTGCTGCGAAGTGATTTCCTCGGGCCGCCTCACGTTCAGAATGGGCGTGCCTTCCGTCCTCAACACCGTTCCTTGATACATCGCCGGCAGAAACCCGGAGCCGTACGCGGGCGATCCCGACTTCAGACCGCCATCGAGCATCACCATGAAAGCCGGCAAATTCTCGCTCTCGCTGCCAAGCCCGTAGACCACCCACGACCCCATGCTCGGGCGGCCCAACCGCCCCCACCCCGTATTCATCCACGTCTGACCGGTGACGTGCGTGAAACCGTCGTGATAACAGGAGCGGACCACCGCCATGTCGTCGGCAAACGCGGACGTGTGCTCGAACAGGTCCGAAATCTCAAGCCCGGACTTGCCGCGCCTCTTGAACCTCCGCGCCGAGGCCATCAGCGTCACCTTCGCCATGTTCGTGAACTGGAAATCGGTTTTGCCGAAACTCGGCGGGATCGGTTTACCGTCCAATTCCGCAAGCAGCGGCTTTGGATCGAACGTGTCCAGATGACTTGGGCCGCCGTGCATGAATAGGAAAAT
>CAMDED010000096.1 GCA_945893365.1 Candidatus Sulfopaludibacter sp. SbA3
AACGCCTGGATTTCCTCCTGGCTCAACTTCTTCGCATTCCGCATCCTGATGATCACACCCCAGCATGCTTCAACTTCCCCCTTCAGGCTCATCTTGTATTGGAAACAGCCTTTCCTTCAGGCTCATCTTGTATTGGACAAGACTACATGCTGTGGAAGCCGGCTTTCGGTGGTATGCTTGCAGAACCGCCGATGTGCGCGCCCGGTTCAAGGTATCCTGTGGCGCAAGCAGATTTCCCCGTTCGAGGTCGAGAATGCGTTTAGCGACGAGTCAAGTCGTACTCTTTATTTTGGCTGCGGGGGCGGCCGCCGCGTCACGCTCGGTTTGGGATGGCGTCTATTCCAGTGAACAGTCCAGCCGCGGGCAGTCCGCCTACAATTCCAAATGTGCACGTTGCCACGGCGAGGCATTGCTCGGGGGCGAAAGTTCTCCAGCGCTCGTCGATCGGGACTTCCTCGAGAAGTGGAACGGCAAGTCCGTCGGCGCCCTCGTCGAACTAACGCGCAGGACAATGCCCTCGGATGGCCCGGGGAAACTGAGCCGGCGGCAATGCACCGATATCATCGCCTACCTGCTTGGCGCGAACGGCTTTCCGGCGGGAAAGAGCGATCTCGTATCCGATGCGGCGGTCCTCGACGAGATTTTCATCCAACCTTCACCGAAAAAATGAGACTGCGCGCAGCCCGGCTGTCGACCCTATCGATCCTGCTAGTTCCCATGGCTGGCCGCGTGTTTGCGCAGCAAGGCGCGACAAAGGGCGAATGGCGTTTCTATGGAGGCGACGCCGGCAGCACCAAGTACTCGCCTCTCGACCAGATTGGCGCCGCGAACGTGAAGCAGTTGGAGATTGCATGGAGGTGGAAGGCCGAAAACTTCGGTCCGCGGCCCGACTACAACTGGGAAGTGACGCCTTTGATGGTGGGCGGGGTACTCTACTTCACGGCGGGATCACGGCGCGACGCTGTTGCCGTCGACGCAGCCACCGGTGAGACGCTTTGGATGTACCGGCTGGACGAGGGCGAAAGGGGAGACCGCGCGGTACGGACACAAAACCGAGGTCTCGCGTACTGGACCGATGGCAAGAGCGACAACCGGATTCTTCTGATTTCTCCCGGCTTTCAATTGGTCGCTTTGAACGCCCGGACCGGGGTTCCGATTTCAAGCTTCGGCAAGGACGGCATTGTCGAATTGACGGAGGGCCTCGATCGGGATGTGGTCAAGCCCGGTCAGATCGGTTCGAGCTCGCCGGCTATCGTCATCCGCGGCGTGGTGGTCGTGGGGGCGGCGCTTGCGGCCGGCAGCGCGCCGGCGTCGAAAGCGAACGTCCCCGGCTACATTCGCGGGTACGACGTCCGCACCGGCAAGCGAATTTGGACCTTTCGCACCATTCCCCGTCCCGGTGAGCTGGGGCACGAAACCTGGGAAAAGGAGTCGTGGCAATATACGGGAAATACGGGCGCGTGGGCTCCCCTGAGCGGCGATGAAGAGCTCGGCTATGTTTACATCCCGGTGGAAATGCCGACGGGCGATTTCTACGGCGGCACCCATTTGGGCGACAATCTTTTTTCGGACAGCCTGGTTTGTCTGGACGCGCGGACCGGGAAGCGCGTTTGGCACTTCCAGACGATTCACCACGACGTGTGGGACTGGGATCTTTCCTCGCCACCGATTCTCGCCGACATTACCGTGGAGGGCAAGAAGATCAAGGCCGTGGCGCAAGTCACCAAACAGGCTTTCACCTTCGTTTTCGATCGCGTCACCGGGCAGCCGGTGTGGCCGATCGAGGAACGGCCTGTGCCCCAATCAAGCGTGCCCGGCGAGAAGACCTCCGCAACGCAACCGTTTCCCACTAAGCCCGCGCCGTTCGACAGGCAGGGCATTACGACCGGCGACCTCATCGATTTCACGCCGCAGTTGCGAGCGGAAGCGGAGAATATTGCCTCTCGCTATCAACTCGGACCTCTCTTTTTGCCTCCGATCGTGCGCGACACCGGCGGAAAATTGGGCTCGCTCATACTGCCGCATCACACGGGCGGCGCGAACTGGCCCGGAGGCGCATTGGATCCGGAGACCGGAATCCTTTACGTTTCCTCCGTCACCAATCCGGATAGCCTGGCGCTGGTCGCAGCCGATCCCAAGCGTTCCGATATGGGCTACGTGGCCTCGATGGGCGGCGGACGCGCGGGCGGCAGGTCGGCCGATTTTCGCGGTGGAATGCCTCGCTTTAGCGGCGGAGAAGGCTTCGTCCGGCAGAACATTGGGCCTCAGGGATTGCCTCTGGTGAAACCGCCATGGGGCCGGATTACCGCGATCGACCTGAATAGCGGCGATCACGTCTGGATGATTGCGAATGGCGACGCGCCGGATGCTGTGAAGAATCACCCTGCAATGAAAGGCATCGATCTCAAGAATGCGGGCAAACCTGAACGATCGCCTTTGTTGGTGACAAAGACGCTGCTGTTCGGGGCCGATGGCCCCGGACTGTTCAACGCGGGTCCAGGGGCGGGTGGTAGGATGTTTCGGGCAATCGACAAGAAGACGGGAGCGATCATTCACGAATTCGCGCTGCCGGCGAGCACGACCGGCGTTCCCATGACCTATTTAATCGATGGAAAGCAGTACATTGTGGTCGCAACCGGCGCGCGAGGGACGCCAGCCGAGTTAGTGGCCCTCGCAGTACCTTAATCGGGTTCGATTTGAAAAGGAAGGTTAACGATGAGATTCTTATCCACTCTTGGTTTGGTCCTATCCGCGGCGGCGCTCGGCGTGCCGGCGGTGGCACAGGCGCAGGGCGATGCAAAGCCGAAGCTCTACAACACGGCCAAGCAGAAGCTTCTGGAAGGCAAGCAGGTCTTTAGCTTCACGCAGCAGAAATTCGATATTGCCGGTTACTGCGAAGCGGCTAAGCACTACGACTACACCTGGTTCGAAATGCAGCACGCCACACTGGAGTTCAAAGATGTAGAGGCGATGATCGCGGCGTGCCCCCATGCCGGCGCCATTCCCATGATCCGGCTGCCGGATGCGCAGGAGTTTCACATCCAGCACGCCACGGATCTTGGCGCACTGGGTGTCGTTATCCCCACCGTCGACGATGTGGAGAGGGCGCGCGAAGCCGCCAAGTGGTCGCGGTATCCGCCGGTGGCGCGGCGCAGCTCCGGCGGCGGACAAGCACGGAGCATCTGGGGAATCAATGGCGTCAACTACGCCAAGACGTTTAACGACAACATGCTGGTGGTTGTGATGATCGAATCGCCTACAGGCGTTGCCAATGCGTATGACATCGCGTCCGTGGCCGGGATAGACGTCGTGATTATCGGCAACAACGACCTGAGCGTGTTCTCGGGATTCGCTCAGGACGACGACCGCTATCAGGCGCTGGTCAAGAAAGTTCATGACGACACCCTGCGAGCGGGCAAAATCTTCGGCCAAGCCAACGCCAATTACGCCAAGGGCCATCCGCTCAGTAAGACCGCGAAGTTCTTCCAGAACGGGCCGTCGAACGATGGGTGGAAGCCGGCGGCGAGCGGCGCCAGGAATCCCAACGCCCCGCCCGAGGGCGAGGAAGATACGCGGGCCCGGGGCGCGAAGGGCGCGAAACCCGCTCCGCGCAAATGATCAACGGCAGCGACGGCGCAGGCTCCGTACAACCAAGCCGGTTCCAAACCGCGGGGTGTCATTTCGTCGGCCTGCAAGGAATTCATAGAACATAGGGGCCGGCCAGGGGTGCGAAGGGGTGCGAAAACCCAAGTATGATCCACGGCCTCCGCGGCCTGAACGGCGCAGGACTGCGCCACCCGAGTGGTATAATCATCAAAACTTTTCCTCAAAGGGAGTCTTGATGTACCAAACGATGAAGTGGGCCTTGTCCGCCTTTCTAGTAGTTCTCACGATGTCCGCTCTGGCCCAGGGGCCAACGGGCGAAATCTCCGGTACCGCGCAGGATTCAACGGGAGCCGTCGTCGCCGGAGCCGTCATAACCGTCACCAACCCCGCCACGAACACGCAGCGCACGGCGACGTCGAACGCCTCGGGCATCTATAACATCCCGGCGCTTCCGCCAGGCGTGTATAACATGAAGGTGGAACTTGCGGGTTTCTCGGCCCAGACGCGCAACGGCATCGAGCTGCAAGTCGGTCAGGTTGCCCGAATCGATTTCACCCTGCAGGTCGGCAATGTCGCGGAAACCGTGAACGTCACCGGCGGCGCGCCGGTGCTCGATACCGAGACCACCTCGGTCGGCACCGTGATTGAGAATCGCCGCATCGTCGAGCTGCCCCTCAACGGCCGCAACTACTTGCAGCTCGCTTCCCTAATTCCAGGCGCCACTACCATCGGTCCGGCCTCCTCGCAGGGCCAGCAGCGCATGGGCGGCGCGCGCAACAGCTTCGCATTGAACGTCGCCGGACAGCGCGTCCACTTCAATCATTATTCGCTCGACGGAATGGAGAACACGGACCCGAACTTCAACACCTATCTGTTCCTGCCCTCCATCGACGCGCTGCAGGAGTTTAAGGTTGAATCCGGCGTCTTCGGCGCCGAGTACGGACGCGCCATCGCTCAGGTTAACGTCTCGACCAAGTCCGGTACGAACCAGTATCACGGCGTGGCGTTTGAGTTTCTGCGCAACTCCTTTTTCGACGCGAGGAACTTCTTCGCGCGCGTCAATCCGCCCTTCAAGCGCAACCAGTTTGGCGGCACCTTCTCCGGTCCGGTGATCGTTCCGAAGCTCTTCAACGGCAAGGACAAGCTGTTCGTCATGTTCAACTATGAAGGCCTGCGCGAACGGCGCGCCCTCACGCAGACGAACACGGTGCCGGACGCCAGATACCGGTCGGGAAACTTCGGCTTCCTGAACAAGGCCATCCGCGATCCACTCAACCCCGGCCAGGTATTCCCGAATGCGATCATCCCCGAGAGCCGCATTATTCCGACGTCGCGGAAGGTGCTGAATGACTTTTTCCCGCTTCCGAATCAGGCTGGCGGCGGCGCGCTGGGTATTGCAAGCAACTACCTCAACGATGAAGGACGCCGCACCGATGGCAATCAGTACACCTTGCGCGCCGACTTAACCGCTGTCAGGAACCAAACCTATTTCTTCCGCTTCAGCCAGACCAAGGAACCGCAGTACATACCCTCGGCGATTGCCGACCAGGGGAACGATGTCGCCATTCTCGGCCAGCAAGGCGTCCTTGGACACACCATGGTAATCGGCGCGAATAAGGTCAACGAGTTCAAGTTCGGCATGAACTACTTCAACTCGCGGAATATTCAGCAGCGGGCCTTCGAACGCAATGTCGTCGGGGAGCTGGGCCTGCAGGGCGTCTCGCAGGATCCGCTGTTCTGGGGAATCCCCGTCTTCCAGATCTCTGGATTTGCCAACGTCGGCGAATGCAACGACTGCCCGTTCGTGAATTGGAACACGACTTTTCAGCTCACCGACAACTTTTCCTGGACGAGGGGTAAACACAACGTCAAGGTCGGCGGTGAATACCGGCGGGTTCGCTATAACCAAATCGGCGCAGTGGTTCCGCGAGGGCGGTTCAGTTGGAACGGCCAGTATACGGGCGAGCCCATGGCCGACATGCTCCTCGGCGTCATGTCCGCCACCGAAGGGCAGGTAGGCGCGCCCATCGCGAACTTCCGCAACACGTACGTTGCGGGTTACGTGCAGGACACATGGAGAATGACGCCGAAACTGACCATGAACTGGGGCCTGCGCTGGGAATACGAGTCGCCTTTCTACGACAAGCATGATGCTATCGTGAACGTCGACTTCCGTTGGGATAACTCCATCGAACCGACGTTTGTCCGCGCCGGTACAGGCGATCTCAATCAGGGTAACCCGGCGTTCCCCGCGCCGGCGACCTGGAAACTGGTGCGGGACGGACGATTCGGACGCGGCGCCGGCAAGCCCGACAGAAACGATTTTGGTCCGCGCCTCGGGCTGGCCTACCAAGTCAACTCAAAGACGGTCCTGCGGGGAGGCGGCGGTATCTACTACGTTCGCGACATCGGCAACGCGGTTTTTGACGTTGTTCGCAACATTCCTTTCACCATCCGCCAGGCGGAAACCGCGAATACGCTTAGCCCCAACCTCACCTGGGACCGCCTCTTCACACAGGCAGGCGCGCCCAGCTTCCTGTTGATCAACCAGTACGGAGAGCCCACCTCGTACGTCGCTCAATGGCAGGCTTCCCTTCAGCGCGAGCTGACCAGGAACATGTCGCTCGAAGTGACCTATATGGGTTCGGCTGGAATCAAGCTGCGCCGGCTCTCGAGTTACAACCTCCCTCAGCCGGCGCCTGGTAACCCCAACGCCAACCGCCCGTTCCCGAAATTCAACGGCGCGTTCCAGAACATGTACGCGGCGTCCCACTCCAACTACAATTCGTTGCAGGCGCGGCTGCAGCACAAGTTCGCGCATGGATTCACGCTGCTTGGGTCCTACGCCTACTCAAAGTCGATCGACAATGGATCGGGAGTCCGCACGACCGACGGCGATCCGCTCACGCCCATGGATCCAGACCGCGCGCTATGGCGGGACCGCGGGCTGTCGGCGTTCGATTTCCGGCACCGCCTGACGACGTCGTTCCTCTTTGAACTGCCCTTCGGCAAGGGGCGAAGTTTTGACATTACCAACTCCGCGGTCAACGCGATTTTCGGCGGCTGGCAACTGGGCGGCATTCTGACCTTCCAGAGCGGCTTCCCGTTCAGCCCGTTCTGCGGACCGGGCAACATCCAGAATGGAGCCGGCGGCTGGTGCGCGCCGGATGCGATTGCCGGCTCGAAAGGCAACGAGGGTGCGAAGACCGTGGAACAGTACTTTAACACTGCGGCTTACGTGGATCGTCTGGGACAGAACCCGGCATCCATTACCGATTTCCGCTTCGGCACAGCCGGACGGAACACTTTGATCGGACCTGGAATCGCCAGCCTGGACGCGTCCATCAACAAGGCTTTCAAGTGGATGGATGGCAGGCAGCAGCTGGACCTTCGCGGCGAATTCTTTAACCTTCCGAATCACCCCGTGTTTAACCAACCCGGTTCCACACTGCGCACGCCCACGTATGGCGTGATCACGGGAACGCGTCTCGATTCGAGACAGATTCAGGTGGCGCTTCGGTACACCTTCTAGGTGTAGCTTCAGGATAAGGCGCCGGGCAGAATGACGAGTGCGTAGGAACCGCCTGCCCGGCGCTGAGCTTTACAGGCGGCATGGAAGGCCGGAGATGGAGTTCGTTCGTTTTGGGCATTGCATCGGACTTTGTACTAATCGTGATTGTCGGGCTGCTTGGCGGCCTGCTCGCGCGCGCCATTCGCCTTCCGTTGCTGGTTGGCTATGTCGGCGCCGGAGTCTTGGTCGGTCCCTACACCGCGGGGCCGACAGTCGTTCAAATTCATGACATTGAACAGCTCGCCGAGATCGGCGTCGCGCTCCTCTTGTTTGCGCTCGGCTTGGAGATGTCTTTTCGAGATCTCAAACCGGTCCGCCGCGTTGCATTGATCGGTGGTCCCATTCAGATTGCATTAACATGCGCCGCCGGCGCGCTGGCCGGTGTCAAGGCGCTTGGAATGCCGGTGACGGAGGCGATCTGGTTTGGCGCCATGATCTCGCTCTCGAGCACCGTGGTTGTGTTGAAAACGCTATCCGCAGCGGGCGTGACGTCCACGTTAGCGAGCCGGGTGATGATCGGCCTCCTGGTCGTCCAGGACTTGGCAGTCGTTCCCATGCTCATCATCCTGCCCCAACTCGGGGACTTCGACCGTCTTTTCGGAAAGCTCGCGAGGGCCATGGGGATCGCAACCGCGTTTCTGGCCGTCGTGGTGATCCTGGGTACCTGGCTATTGCCTAAACTGCTCAGACGAGTGTTGGCCTGGGGATCGCGGGAGCTGTTCTTGGTTTCCGTCGTTGCGATTGGAGTCGGCGTCGGTTATGCAACCCAGAAGGTTGGCCTCTCGTTTGCGCTGGGCGCTTTCGTAGCCGGCCTCATCCTCGGGGAATCGGAATTCAGCCATCAGGCGCTGAGCGATGTGGTCCCGGTTCGCGACATCTTCGGATTGCTGTTCTTCGTCACGGTGGGAATGCTGCTTGACCCGGGTTATGCCCTCGCTCATCCCGCGCAGATCGCTCTCGTAGTTCTTCTGATTTTCTTAGGCAAGTCGTTGATAGTAGGCGGCGTGACGAGGGCGTTCGGATACGTCAACATGGCGCCCTGGATTGTCGGACTGGGTTTGTCGCAGATCGGCGAGTTCTCGTTCGTGCTAGCGCGGAGCGGAGTCGCCGCGGGGTTGCTCTCAAAGCCCACCTATGACCTTGCCCTGACCTGCACTGTCCTCACGATGGCCCTTTCTCCGGTCGTATCCGGCATGGCCCTTCCCTTGGGACGCGCATGGCGTGGCTGGCGCAAGCCAACCAAAGTTCCCGTCGTTCCGGACTTGGCGAGAGAAAAACTCGACGCTCACATCGTGGTCGCCGGCTACGGCCGGAGCGGCAGGGCCGCGGCTCGCGTTCTGGGCGCGGCTGGAATTCCGGTGGTTGTCGTCGAGTTGAATCATGCCGAGTTCCGCGACCTGAGTTCAGACGGGCTGAGCGGAGTCTGGGGCGATGTAACGAGCGAAGAGATTCTGCATGCCGCCCGGATTGAGAGCGCGCGGATTCTGCTGATCACCGTTCCAAATGCGAGCACCGTTTACCTGAGTGTCGAACGCGCGAAGCGGCTGAACCCAAAGTTGGTGGTGATCGCGCGCGCCGTTCAAGCGCATAACGTTGCCGAGCTGAGACGACTCGGCGTTGATGCGGTGATTCAGGCTGAGTTCGAAGGCGGCGTGGAGATGGTCCGCCAAGCTCTGGTTCGATATCCGTACGAGGACGCTGCAATGCAGCGGCTGGTCTCAGGGGTGAGAGATGAATTTTACGGCGGCGCCGGCTAGAGTCCTTACCCAAAGGCGACGAGTTTTTCCTCCTCACAGCAACGGTCACCGGGCTGAATCGTTCGAGAGAACTGCTTGCCGTTCTCCTCTGTCGACCGGAGCCCTGGGTCACGCCCTATCATCAGACCCCGCGGAAATATACCTCGTCGGTCTGAGGCGGAGCCTCGCTAGTTCTCCCTTACAGGCAACTCGATATAGGACGCGTTCGCTCCGCCCTGATAGACGGCGTTCTTCGCTTTCGCCGGATTGGGTTCAGACCTCGGAAAATTGCTGCTCGATATGTCGACTCGCACGCGATGTCCGGCAGCGAAGAGATTGCTTGTCGAGCCGACGTCGATCCTCAATTCGCTTCTGGCTCCACGCGCGCGAATCTGCCCCTCCCCCAGAATCATCGCATAGCCGTGCGGATAGACATCCATCAACTTGACGATGAAATCGCTCGCCGGGGCGTCGGATCGAACGGACAAATGCGCGGTTACCATGCCTGTCGCTTCGACGGGTAACTTCAGGGGCTCCGACACATACGACAGCACGTCGTCCCGCCGGCTCACGCCCTGATCCTGCACGCAATTGCCATAGCGGCCGCCCACTGAGGGAGCGGGATTCGAGGGATCGTGCACGTAGGTCTTTTCCGCCGCGCCTGCCTCCTTCTCACCCAGGCCCCCGCCGGATCGCAGATAGAAACGCTTGTGCCCAGCGGCTTTCGGAGGCCAGGAGGGCGAAGTGAACCAGACGCCCCGGTGGTCCAACAACGCGTCCGCCGTGCGATCCGGCATTTTATTTCCCGGGCCTCCACCCATGCGAAATAGACGGACCGTCTCCGGCCCCACCACCTTGTATTCCTTGCCCTTCATCCAATGATCGAACCAGTCCGCCATCAAGGCGTTCTTGTCCAGTTTCGCCTCGGGCCCAAAAGACGCATTGCCGCATTCGGAGCCCCCTGTCCCGTGCGGCCAAGGCCCCACCATCAACTTTTTTGGCGTCTTCTGGAGCTTCGTGAGCGCCACGAAGTTCTCGAGGACGCCCTCGGCGAAATAGTCGTACCAGCCGGTCAGAAAATAGATGGGAACGTCTTTGATCGACTTGTAGTTCCCCCGCGTATAGAAGCCCTTCTGTCTCCAATACTCGTCTTCGGCGGGATGGGCGTACCAATCGGCGTAAGCGCGCGCGTGCGCCGGAAACTTCGCGAGAATCTCACCCCGCTTTTTCGGATCGAGAGCCAGCCAAGCCTGCACGTTTTGCGCCGCTTCCGTCAACGGCTTGCGCGCGTCGGGATCGCGCGCGGCCGCGGGGCTGCTCGCCGCCGACGCCAGAAGCCACCGGGCCCACCCCAGATTCGGAATGCCGCCCGGGTGCGCGTATTCGTCGATCAGGCTCGCTCCGCCCACATCCGCAAACATCGCGGTCAGATGCGGAGGCTGGTACATGGCGGCGTGATACTGGTCCCACGCCAGGTAGGACGCTCCCCATGTTCCAACCTTGCCTGTCGACCAAGGCTGCCGCGCGGCCCATTCAATCGCGTCGTAGCCGTCAAGACCTTCGTTCACGAAAGGGTAGAAATCGCCTTCGGACTCAAAGCGGCCCCGGACATCCTGCGCCAGAGCGACGTAGCCGCGCTCCGCGAAGTACTCCGACACACCGCGCAGCCCCGCCTTGTTATAGGGCGTGCGCGAGATGACAACGGGATACCGGCCCGGCGCGTCCGGCCGGTACACGTCGGTTGAAAGCTTGACTCCGTCGCGCATGGGCACGGTTACGGTCTCGCGGACCGCGCCGGTAAGGGTCAGAGCGAGAAAGAAGCAGATAGTCCTTGGCATTTTTATTTCTCCAGAACGGGGAGCACGACGTGCGAGGGTTGCCCTTTCGATCGATAGATACGCTGCGTGGCGGACTTGAAGTCGCTCTCCGCCGCATTGTAGATGTTGAGGAACGCTTGCGGGTTGCGGTCGATGACGGGAAACCACGTGCTCTGCACCTGCACCATGATGCGGTGTCCTTTCAGAAACGCGTGGTTCTTGTCCCGCAGATCGATCTCGATCGGCGCCGGCTCGTTGGGGATCATCGGTTCGGGACGCGAAAAGCTGTTGCGATATTTTGCCCGGAAGACTTCGCCCGAGAGCAGCATCTGAAAATGCCCCATGCGGACGCCGGCGGGATTCGGCTTGTTGTCGGGCGCGGTCCCCGGATACACATCGATAAGTTTCGCCACGAAATCCGAGTCCGTGCCGGACGTTGACGCGTACAATTTCGTAATGAGCCGGCCGGAAATCGTGAGGTCTTCCCTCAACTCGTCCGTCTCATATGTTAAAACGTCCGGCCGCTGGGCCGCGAAGCGCTGATCTTCCACCATCCACAAATGACCTTGGCCGAAACGGGTTTCGGCTGTGGCGGGAACCGGCTTTGCGGGATCGCTGACGTACGTATCGAATGCCCCGGCGTCCGCCGGCGGCGCAAACGAGAGGCGCCCGCCGGCGTGGAAGTAGAGCGGCTTGTCTTTTGTTCTGTTATGCGGCGGCCAGCGGTCGTAGGCTCGCCAGTCGTTCGTGCCGGATTCATAAACGAGCGCCTCCGGAATATTGAGCGTACCCTTGTCTTTCAGATGATAGAGAAAAAATGGAAATTGCACTTTGTCCCGGAAGTACGCCGCCGGCGCGCCGGCAAACTGGATGTTGCCGAGCGAATTACCGTCGATATGGCTATTCCAGCCGCCATGGCTGAACGGCCCCACCACCAGTGTGCTCCGGTTGTTCGGATTCTCTTTCTCGATTTGCTCGTAAATGGTCATCGGACCATAGAAATCCTCCGCATCGAACCAACCCGCCACATTCAGCACGGGATGTTTGATTTTCTTGAGGTGCGGCAGCATGTTCTGGCGCTTCCAGAAATCGTCGTAGTCGGGATGCTCCATGTATTCGTTCCATGCCGGCACCCGACCGAGGAAATGACGCTTGTTCGCATTTGAAAGCGGTCCAAGCTCGAGGAAGAAACGGTAGCCGTCGGGCGTCCCAGGCTCGAACTGGACGGAGTCCTTGTCATTGGGACCGTTCCTGACCCGCGCGCTCCGGGACAGCCACGAAAACGTGTACGACAGCCGGAATGCGCCGTTGTGATGAAAGTCGTCGCCGAGAAACATGTCCGACGGCGAGGCCTGCGGAGAAGAAGCCTTCAGGGCCGGATGCGCGTCGATCATCCCCATCACGGTTTGAAATCCCGGGTAAGACGTCCCGATCTGGCCCACGCGGCCGTTACTCCCTGAAATATTCTTGAGGAGCCATTCGATTGTGTCGTAAGTGTCGCTCGATTCGTCCGTCGCGTTACCCTTTTTATTCGGGTTGTGCGGCCGCATGACCGTGAACTCGCCTTCGGACTTGAACTTCCCGCGTACGTCCTGAAAGACGAACAGGAACCCTTCCATTTCGAACTCAAACGAATGAGGCGACGGGCCGAGATTGGCGCGGTAGGCGTCCGGCCCATACGGACCCGTTCCGTACGGCGTTCGAAACAGCAGAAACGGCAATTTGGCGGGCGCGTTTCGCGGCGCGTAGACGCTGGTGTGCAGTTTCACGCCGTCGCGCATCGGAACCATGTATTCGGACTTTCGGTAGTTCGCCTTGACGTCGTAGGACGGTACGGCTCCCGCGGCCCCGGCGGCGACGATCACAATGAGCGAGACGTATTTCATGGATAGATTATGGCGCAGTACCGGCATCCGATGCTGCCTTGTTTCCACCGTTCCCTGAGGCGCGTTCGGAGAGGCTGCGAACGGAAGCGGTTCGCGAAGTAAAGTATTTCCTCAAATGTCCGATAAATAATACGTGGCGCAACTATCGCAAACCGAAATCGACCAGGTTTTCAAGAGCGTCAAAGATCCGGACCACCCGGACAGCGCCGCAAAGCCGGTACCGTACGACTTCCGCAGGCCGGATCGGATCGCCAAGGATCAGCTTCGCGCCATTCACCAGCTTCACGACAACTTCGCCCGCAACCTGGCGTCCAGCCTCTCGGCGTATCTCCGCGCTTATGTGGTCGTCAATCTGGTGTCGGTAGAGCAGCTATCGTTCGCTGAATTTTCCCAGTGCCTTCCGTCTCCCACCGTTATGGTATGTCTCGGCATGAAGCCGTTCGATGGCATAGCCGTTCTGGAGATGAATCCCTCGCTCATCTTTCCTTTGCTTGAAATGTTGCTCGGCGGCAGCGGCCGGGGAACCACGCGTTACAACCGCGAGGTAACGGAAATCGAACAGCAGATCCTCGACACTTTGTTCAAGATCATGCTGCACGACCTTAAGGAAGCGTGGCACGGGGTTTCCAATATCGATTTCACCATCGAAGGCCGCGAGACCGAGCCGCAGCTCTTGCAATTTCTCGCGCCCACCGAGGCGGTCGTTTCCATCGGCCTCGAAGTCCGTATCGGCGAAACCACCGGGATGATGAACCTCGGCGTGCCGTCGATCATCATCAAGATGTTGCGGCACAAGTTCGATCAGCAGTGGTCGGTCCGCAAATCGGAATCCACCGAGGAAGAGCAGTCGCGGGTGCTGAGCATCGTCAAGAAGGCGAACGTGGCGCTCGAAGTCCGTCTGCAGGGGCCTTCTCTGTCCATTGAAAGCCTGCTCAAACTCGACGTCGGGGATGTGCTGAGTTTCGATCACGTGGTGGGAAAGCCGCTCTCGCTGCTAGCGAACGGGAAGGTCAAGTATCAGGGACAAGTCGTGGCGCAAGGGCGGAAGAGAGCCTTTCTCGTAGAAGCCCTAGAGGTTTGATTTCCCGAGTCCGCAAGCGCGGCGACGTTGGTGGCGGACTCAGCCGCGTGCACCCTCAATCGGAAGAGCTTGTCACTTTCGCCGTTTCTTCTTCTGGTCCGGAAAAACCGCGTATCCTTCCGGAGGGGGATAAGTGGTTTCCAGCACTTCGAGCCGTCTTCGAAGGTGCCGGCTGGGCATCTTGCGCGGCCCCGTCTCCACATCGATGTCGCAGCAGATCCCGTGCAGATAGAGCGTCAGCGTGTCTTCAAAGGCCTGCGTGACGTAATCGCGAAAAAGCTTCGTCTCGCGCCGCACATTTGTCTGGCGCCGCAATAACGCCTGCTTCAGACGCCAACTCGAGTCGTCCACTTCGCCGTGAATCGCGGCCCCAAGCTCCTCGCTCACCAGCCGCACGAACGGTTCCCTGGCGGGCGCCGGCCAATGGTCCACCAGCACGCACGCGACGGCGTTGTAGAAGGTGTAGTGATAGTCCGCCACGTCTTCGTCTTTGATGCCGAAAACAAGGGTCTCGCCATCCTTGCCGGACCGCCTCGCCGCAAGGATCAACTTGCTGTCCGCGGGCTTCTCGAACTTCACGAGATCGCCGCCCTTACCGTTGCTGCGTTCGATGTAGGGCGTAAGAAGAATCCGCACCACCGGAAGAGCCGCCACAATATTGGGAGGCAGAGCGGCCACCGGGTCGCGAAGGTATTGCTTCACGTCTTCTTCGGCCAAGGGCATGGCTGCCATATAAGAGAAGGTATTGTTGAGCGGGATCGTCTCCCGGCGGAATTTTTCCGCAAGGTCGTCGACTGTGAGCTTGATTTGTTGGGTTTCTACCGGCATTACGCTGCATGAATTGTAGCAGATATGGCGCCGCCGGCCGTGCGAGAGACAGGCCCACTTCAAGCGAAGACGCCCGCGGCGGCAATGATCTTCGGCGCTATTGGCAAAGCCTTCAGCTTCAACGCTCGAAGGGCCGGGCTGGGGGGCGCCGCACACGGGCGTCGGGCGCCGCCGATCTCACCGCCGGGCCGGGTCGGCGGACTCAGAACTTGTAGTTCACTTCGAGGTAACCCAGATGTCCCACACGCCCTCGCGGATAGATGGCGCGAATGGCCGCTTTGCCGTCCGCGTAGCCGTAGTAGAGCGTCGTCGCGAAGTGGGCGTTCAGGGTCACGTCGACGCTCATGTCGTAAAGATTCGCCAGACTGCGGGCGCCTCCTCCCGAGCGCGACTGGTATCCGAAGGTCCACGGCTGGAATGCGCCGCCGCCGATGTACCACAGGTCGTTCCGGTTCGAGAGGCGCAGGAAATGCTGCTCGCTCTTCAGCACCACCTGCTTATGCGGACGGAGAGTCAGCATCGTGAAGCGATCCTCGTTGTTCATCATATTGAAGAACGGGAACCGGGCGTACGGCCGGGGCGTCGGCAGAATCTGAAAGAAAGTGCCGTGCTTGCCATCCGTCGAATCTTTGTCGCCGCTGCCGAAGTAATAACCGGCCCGCACCCAGGGCTTGAGACCCGGCAGAATCTTCGGCTGGTATCCGGCTTCCACGTTGACCATTCCCGCGCGATGATCGAGCGCGCCCCAACTGCCGAATTGAACCGCGCCGATCCCGAGCACGTCGAACGCGCCCACACTGGTTTGCGTGAGGTGGACATAGTGACCGCCGTAGGTGCCGATACGGATGCTCCCGAGATCCGCCGCGCGCGCGGCGGCCGTGCGATTGTCTCCTTTGACCACTTGGCGCCAGTCGTCGTAGTAGATGCCGAACAAGCGCCATTCACCGGTGTTGTTCTTGCCGGACTGCACCTGGCCGGTCGCCGAGGCGTAAATAAAGCCGGTCTTCATCCATCCCCAGCCATCCACCTGGAGTACGCCCCGGGTGGGGAATGCGCCGATCAGCGTGTAGTTGATCTTCGGCTTGTTGTAGACGAAGTGGGCCCCGTCGAAGCTGCGCATTACATGCGTGAAGACGAACGGTCCGATCAGCCTCTGATGGACGCGGTCGCGCTTGATCGTGCCGATCGACGGGTCCTTTGCCGTGACTTCACTGCCGTCCTGAAACTCGAAGCGGCCGACGCGCAGGCTGCTCGCATTGCTGCCGGCCAGATTCTTGAAGCGGACGAACACTTGTTTCGGGAAAATCTGCGCCGCGTTTTCGTTGCGGTCGTTCGCAACGTTGTAGCCCGCGCCGAGACCGAATTGGCCTTGCGCCCCGGTTCCCACAGCGTCCTTTGGCATACCGAGCAGTACAGGCGCCGCCAGTTCGAACGTCCAGTCGAGCGCCTTACCCGTATGCGTCAGATTCAGCCGGATATGGTTTCCCAGAAACGAGTAGTTCGGGTTGCCGGTGTTCGGCGTGAACCACCCCCAGCTCTCCAGCCGGCTACGGACGCTGCCGCTCAGGACGACCGTTTCTCCCAACTTGATGGGTTCGACGGCCTGCCCAAAGAGTGGAAGGCAGCCTGCCATGAGTACCGCGACGCGAAACGAAAGACGCATCCTTACAGAGTAAGGGGCTTAGGGAGCCCTGGCTATAGTATTTTTCTATCAGTCCTATGCGATTTAGACCGGACTCTATTTCATCAACGCCACGCTGGTTACCGACCACGTAAGGTTCTTCAACTGGTGCACCACAGCGCCCTTGGCGTCGAACTCGACGATACGCGAGCCCATGTAGTCCGACACAATCAGACCGCCCTCCGGCGTCTCCGTGAACCCGGACGTCCATGCCATGCGGGCCGTGCTGTTCCCTCCCGCGAACGTGGCCACCGTCTTGCCATTTGCGTCGAGCCGGCGCACCTCGCCGGGTCCGGCCAGGCCGATCAACATGCCGCCGTCGGAAAGGGGCAGCGCATGCGCCGGCATTCGGTTCGGGAACTCCAGCCTGCGGATGACTTCCCCCTTGGGGTTCAATTCCAGGAGCAGTCCGGCTACCTGCACCGCGACCAGCGTCGTGCCGGCAGGCGTGCGTCTCGCGCGACGCATTGCCATGCCCTTGTATTCGGGCTTCTCGACCGTCCACACAACTTTGCCCCCGGGCGACACCTCGAAAACACGCGAAGCCGCGTCGTCAACCAGAAGGGTGTTCCCGTTTTCGAGCCGCTGCGCGCTGACCAGTGTCACCTTGTCCGTCTTGTACTGCCAGACGACTTTCCGATCCGGATCGATCTCGGTGATTACGCCCTTCGGGTCTTCAATGTAAAGTACGTTCCCGTTTGCGAGCGCCGACACCTCCGTCCCGCGATGGTTCGGTCTGCGCCACAGGATTCGTCCGGACGGCCAGGCGAGGGAAAGAATCTCACCGCCGGGGCCGTGGTCGTTCACGAGCAGCCGCCGCGTCTCGAGCAGCGTTGGCTTCAGCTTCCGGTTCAGGAAATCAAGCGCACGGGCGAAGGCGCGCTCCTCATCCGTGCCTTTGAAGCCATGGCCGGCTTCGGCGACGGTTTCAAGTTCCGCCTCCACTCCCATGCCCCGCATTCGCTCCACGAGCCAAACCGATTGCTCGAATGGGACGTTCCGGTCGCGCGTGCCGTGGATCGCCAGAATCGGCGCCGAACCCGGAGTCACCCAGTTGAGCGGGCTCGCAAGAAAGTGAGCGTCGAGTGCGTTCATGCGGTCCCCGCCCAGCAGCGGGGGCAGCGCGTCCGCGGCGTTGCGGCTGCCTTCGTAGGCGCGGCGCATGTCCGAGCGCCCGTAGAAGCTGATCGCGCAATCGACGCTGCTCGATTGCTCCCGATGCGCGCCATTGCCTTCAAACTGCGGCATGTTGCGCGTTACAGCCAGGAATTGCGACCACGTCGCGCCCGCGGAGACGCCGATCGCCGCCATGCGCTCCTTGTCGATGTCGAACCGCTCCGCGCTTGCCCGCAGGAAGCGCACCGCGGCCTTCACGTCATGAAGGGGGAGAGGGAACTGAACGATAGGGGTGAGCCGGTAGCTCACGGTCGCGGCGACGTAGCCATTCTGCGCGAGGCGCAGGGCCATCGGGAGATAGCCTTCGCGCGTGCCGCCGCTGAAGCCGCCGCCGTGGATCATGACGATCGCGGGATATTTTCCAGGCGTCTTCGGACGGGCGATGTCCATTGCGAGTTTGCCGTGCGGGATCGAGGTATAGTCGACCCCGCGTTCCACAACTACGTCGGGCGGCACTTTCAATTCCGCCGCGGGACACCCGAAAGCTAATAGAGAGAGGAGGAACCAGCGCATAGTGAACCTCTGGTGAGCATATCGCGATTCGGGGACCGGCGCAGACCAAGCCAGCCGGCAATGCGCGGCTTCCGCCGGTAAAGTCACTCTGAAATTCTGCGCGCTTGAGCACTCGCTGGATCCACGAACTTTCCGGGTCGCGGTGCGAAGCAAGCAGGCGGAGCACGCCCGCTTCGATTCAGAGAGCGGCACGGCACGCCTGCTCAATCCGTTCCGCCAGGTACCGCGCTTCGCGGCCCCCTCAATGCGCAACGCGTGCGCGCCACGACAAGAGCGTCCGCGGGTGTGGGTTCGTCAAGCAGGCGTTTATTCCAGAGGGCGCACGCCTTATTCCGCGAAGGCGCGCCGGTAAGAGCTTTGGTAGTCGCCCGGAGCTGTCGCCGTCTCGTCCATGTAATCCATTATGGAACGGACATCGAGAACAAGGCCGCATTCCCAGCCGGAAGAGCTTCGGGCCGCACTTCGATCCGCACCCCTCATCCTCCAGTTGGTAGAATTTGAATACGACCATGAAACTAAAGGCTCTGATTTTCACCTGCCTCCTGGGCGGGTTTTCGATAGCCTTGGCGCAGACCAAAGCCGACTTCGCGCGAGACGTGGAGCCGCTACTGCGCACGCGGTGTTACCTCTGCCACGGCGCGCAGGCGCAAATGAACGGACTGCGTCTCGATCAGGGCTTCCCGTCGAAGGCCGTCGTCGCGGGCAAGAGCGGCGAGAGCAAGTTGATCCACCGTGTGGAGGCGCGGGATGGAGTGCAGGTTATGCCGCCGGTAGGCGCAAGGCTGACTCCGGAGGAGATCGGGAAATTGCGCGCCTGGATCGACCAGGGCGCAGTTTGGCCCGTCCACGATGCGAGGCCCGGTCTGTGGAGCTTCCAACCTATCCGCCGTCCCGCCGCGCCCGCTCTTAAGGATGCCTCTTGGGCGCGCAACGACATCGATAAGTTCGTGCTGGCGAAGCTCGAATCCGAGAGTATCCGGCCGTCTCCGGAAGCGGATCGCCCGACGCTGATCCGGCGCGCCTCGCTCGACCTCATCGGTCTCCCTCCAACGCCCGCCGAGACGGCGGAGTTCCTGAACGACAAAGGTCCCGGCGCTTACGAACGGGTGATCGCGCGTCTGCTTGCCTCGCCTCATTACGGCGAGCGGTGGGCGCGTCCGTGGCTCGACGTCGCGCGATACGCCGATAGCGATGGTTACGAGAAAGACCTCGTGCGGCCGTACGCGTGGAGATACCGCCACTGGGTGATCGATGCGCTCAATCGCGACATGCCCTACGATCGCTTCACCATCGAGCAGATCGCCGGCGACCTGCTGCCGAAGGCGACGGTCGACCAGCGCGTAGCGACGGGCTTTCATCGCAACACGCTCACCAATCGCGAGGCGGGTTCCTCGCAGGACGAAATCCGTTTCGAACAGCTTGTGGACCGCACCAATACCGTGAGCGCGGCGTGGCTGGGACTCACGACGGGGTGTGCGCAATGCCACAACCATAAATACGATCCGATTACGCATAAAGACTACTACCAGTTGATGTCTTACTTCCGCTCCGCCGAGGAGGAGAACATCGACGCTCCCCTTGCCGGTGAAATGGGAGCGTATCTGCGGGCGCGTCCGGAGTACGACCGCAAGCGAGCCGAACTGCTGGGTGAGAACAATGTGCCCGCGCTTCAGGCCGAGTGGGAACGGAATATCCGCCAGGCGATCGCCGATCCGGGTAAACGCCTCGATTGGGACTTCTGGGTAACTTCGATGACCGCGATGCTCGACGGCGCGCGGAAAATCCTCGCCATGGAGCCGGACGCGCGTACGCGGCAGCAGGCCGCTCGCCTGACCGATTACTTCGTCTCGAACCCGGGTCCGGTGAACGCGAAAGATCCGGAATTGACGAAGAAGCTGCGCGAGCTGCGCACGAAGCTGCAGGAGTTATCCGCGAAGTTCCCGTCGCTGACTCAAGCGCAGGTACTGGCGGAGAATCCCGCGCCCCCGAAGAACTTCCTCTACCTGAAGGGCGACTACCGCAGTCCCGGCCCAGAAGTTCGTCCGGCGACGCTCGAATCGTTGCCCGCGCTTCCGCCCTCCGCCGGCGAGCCTCCGCGTCTTGCTCTTGCGCGGTGGCTGGTGTCGCGGGAGAATCCGCTGACTTCGCGCGTTGCCGTGAACCGGATGTGGAACGAATTCTTCGGGCGCGGGATCGTGAAGACTGTCGAGGATTTCGGAACCCAGGGCGACCGGCCGACGCATCCGGAACTGCTCGACTACCTGGCGTCGGAGTTTATGGATCGAGGCTGGAGCATGAAGGAAATGCACCGGATGATTACCACGTCGGCCGCCTACCGCCAGCAGTCTCACACGCGTCCGGAACTACAAGGCCGGGATCCGGACAACGCGCTGATTGCCCGGCAGGCCCGGTTGCGGCTTCCGGCGGAGCTGCTCCGCGACGGTGCGCTAGCCTCGAGCGGTCTGCTGAACGTCGCGATCGGCGGCAGGAGCGTGCGCCCGCCACAGCCGAAGGGCGTGGTGGAGCTGACGTACGGGTCGGCGAAATACGTGGAGTCGGAGGGCGCGGAACGCTACCGACGCGGCCTCTACGTGCATTTTCAACGAACCTCGCCGCATCCGCAGTTGATGAATTTCGACGCGCCGGATTCGCACGTAGCCTGCACGCGGCGGCGCCGCTCGAACACGTCTTTGCAGGCGCTCAACCTTCTGAACGATCCCGTTTTCCTCGAAGCGGCGCAGTCGCTCGCCGAACGCACGCTGAGGGAATCTCCCGGCAAAGGTTTTGCCGATCGCGTCCGGTACGCCTACGAGCTGTGTCTTGCGCGGGAGCCTGGAGCGAAGGAAGTGGAAACGCTGCTTTCGTATTTCCACACGCAGGAGAGAATTCTCGCGAGCGACGCGAAAGGGCGGGCCGCGCTCTATCCGCTCGATCCCGGTTCCGCGGCATGGGTTGGCGTGGCGAGCGTACTGCTGAATCTCGATGAATTCATTACAAGGGAGTAACCGATGACCCCGCTCGATTTCGCGCGCATTCAGACGCGCCGCAGCTTCTTCAGGACTTCGGCCGGCGGCATTGGAACCATGGCGCTCGCGGATCTGCTGGCCGCCGAAGGGCGCACGGGGCAAAATACGGACCCTCTGATGCCGAAGATTCCGCACTTCGCTCCGAAGGCGAAGAACGTGATCTTCATGTTCATGGAGGGCGGACCGAGCCAGATCGATCTGTTCGATCCCAAACCGGAGTTGCAGAAGTGGCATGGAAAGCCGCTGCCGCCGTCGATGACGAAGGACTTGCGCCTGGCCTTCATCAAGCCGACCGCCGCCGTGCTCGCCTGTCCCCGGGAGTTCAAGCGTTACGGCCAAAGCGGAATCGAGTTTTCCGACTACATTCCACACATCGCATCCTGCGCGGACGACATTTGTCTGGTCCGTTCGATGTATTCGGACGCGTTCAATCACCATCCGGGACAGTTGCTGCTGATGACGGGATCGACGCAGTTCGGCCGTCCGACGATGGGCGCCTGGGTGACGTACGGGCTCGGCAGCGAGTCTCGGAATCTGCCTGGTTTCGTGGTGCTTTCTTCAGGCGCGGGAACGAGCGGCGGCGCAACCAATTTTTCGAGCGGCTTTCTTTCATCGACCTATCAGGGCACAGTCTTCCGCAGCGCCGGCGAGCCGATTCTTTACCTCGCGAACCCGGACGGCGTCTCGTCCGAAACCCAGCGGGCGCGTATCGACGCGATTCGCGGCTTGAACGAGCAGCGTTACGCAACCACGGGCGACGAAGAGATCGCGGCGCGAATCCATTCCTATGAGCTCGCGTTCCGGATGCAAACGGCCGCGCCCGAGTTGCTCGACTTTTCGAAAGAATCGCCGGCTACGCTCGAAATGTACGGCGTAAACAAGGAGCCGACGCGTCCCTACGCCACCAATTGCCTGCTGGCGCGCCGGATGGTGGAGCGCGGCGTGCGCTTCGTGCTCATGATGCATGCAAGCTGGGACGACCACACCGAGATCAACAGGAAACTGAAAAGGAATTGCGACATTACCGACCAACCCGCCGCGGCGTTGATTAAGGATTTGAAACAGCGCGGCCTGCTCGACGAAACCCTGGTGGTCTGGGGAGGGGAATTCGGGCGCACCCCGATGGTAGAGATCCGCAAACCGGAGGACGCCGATAATGGCGGCCGCGACCATCATCCCGTGGCGTACAGCATGTGGATGGCGGGAGGCGGCATCAAAGGCGGGCAGGTGATCGGAAAGACCGACGATCTGGGGTTCAACATCGTGGAGGGCAAGGTACACGTGCACGATTTGCAGGCGACGATCCTCAACCGCCTTGGATTCGAGCATACCCGTTTCACTTACCGCCACATGGGGCGGGACTACAGGTTGACGGACCTCGAGGGGAACGTCGTCCGCAAGATGTTGGTGGGTGCATGACCTTGGTGGGAGCATGATGAAACGCAGAGCTGCATTCGCCGCCATTGCCGGGTCGGCCGCCGCTTGCGCCGCCGAGACGCGCGATCCAGCGCCGTTCTTCTCCGGAACCACGCTCAAAGGCGAGAAGTTCAGCAAAGACAGCTTGAGGGGAAAAGTCGTCCTCTTGCAGTTTTGGGCGACATGGTGCGGGTACTGCAAGCGCGACGAGCCGGTCGTCGACACGGTTGTCCGGGACTTCTCAGCCCAGGGTCTGGTTGTGCTCGGCGTCAACGTCGGCGAGTCGAAAGAGACGGTCCGGCAGTACCTTGCGAAGTATCCGCGGGCATGCAAGATCGTGCTCACGGAGGATACGAATCTGACCTCGCTCGTTTCGGCAAGAGCGTTTCCCTTGTACATTCTGCTCGACAGGGAAGGCGGGGTCGCGGGCATTCAGAAAGGCTCAGGCGGAGAGGAGATGCTGCGGCAGTTCTTGAAACTGGTCCAGTTGGAACGGTAGAAATACCGCGTCCGCGGTCCTCCGCCATGCCATACTGTACAGGTGATCAAGAGCGCGGTCATTCCCGTCGCCGGACATGGCACTCGCCTTCTGCCGGCCACCAAATCCCAACCCAAAGAGATGCTTCCCGTTGCACGCAAGCCCATCGTGCAATATGTGGTTGAGGAACTGGTCGCGAACGGCATCGAACAGCTTCTTTTCGTCACCGGCAGGAATAAATCCTCCATCGAGAACCATTTCGACCACGACCCGGAACTCGCCCGGGCGCTAAGTGAGTCCAACAAAAAAGAGCTCCTCGAAGAACTGGATTTCAAAGGTTACGGTAACGCCAAATTTTTCTATACTCGGCAGCGGCTGCAGAAAGGGCTCGGCGACGCCATCCTGTGCGGCGAGAATTTCGCCGGCGAGATGCCCTTCCTCGTCGCTTTGGGCGATTCCATCCTGGGCCTGAACGGCAATTCCACGACTGTCGCTACCATGGCGGAGTTGTTTATGTCGAAACGCGCCAGTTGCGTGATCGCCGTGGAGGAAGTTCCGCACGCGGAAACCAGGCACTACGGAATCGTGCGCCCGGAGGGCAAGGCGGGCGATAGCTTCCGCGTGGTCGATCTCGTGGAAAAGCCCGATCCTAAGGTCGCCCCGAGTAACCTCGCAATCGCAGGACGGTACCTCTTCTCTCCCCTGATCTTCGACATGATCCGCCGCGTGAAGCCCGACAAGAGAGGCGAGATACAGGTGACGGACGCCATCCGGCTGCTTTGCGAAGAGGGGAAGCGCGTGCTGGCCGTGACGCTGCCTCCGGGCGAGAAACGCTACGACATCGGAAACTTTCCAAGCTATTTCGAAACCTTCGTCGAGTTCGCGCTGGCGGACCCCGTCTACGGCGAGAAGTTTCGGGCCGTTTTGCGCGGCATTTTGGATCAAGACAAGGACAAATGAAACGGAGAGCGCTGTTCTTCACCGCGCTTGCCCTCTTTCTCGCCGCCGCCCGCTTGTGCCACTCGAAGATTCTGTGGGCCGAGGAGGCGCTTCCGCTGGCGGCCGCTCTTCAAGTGAAAGCCGGCCTCTTTCTCTACCGCGATTTCTGGTTCGACAAGCCTCCTTTACTTCCTTTGTTCCACCTCCTGGCCGGTGGGCTCGACGGCTGGCCGCTGCGCCTTCTGGGCGCGGCGCATGCCCTGGCGGCCTGTGCCCTGGCATTCGCGGCCGCGCGCCTTCGCTGGAGCGAGCGGGAGGGATATCAGGCCGCCGCGGCCATGGCGTTCTTTCTTACTTTCGATACCGCGTCGTCCGCAATTCCGGTTGCGGCGGACGCCTTGATGATCGTGCCCCACCTGGCGGCAATCTGGCTGACATGGAAACGCAAACCGTTCGCGGCGGGCCTGATCGCGGGGATTGCGTTCCTTTGCAATTCGAAGGGTCTTTTCGTCGCGGCCGCATGTCTGATCTGGAATTGGCGCGCGTTCCCGGCTCTCGCCGCGGGGTTCGCGATTCCGAACATTGCGGCGCTGATGGTTCTATGGTCGCAGGACGCGCTGCTGCCTTACTACGACCAGGTCTGGAAATGGGGGCGTGTCTACGCAGGCGTGACGTTTGTCGCCGAACCGCTGAAAAACGGCACGATTCGGACGGCGAACTGGCTGGGATTCCATGCCGCTCTGGTTCTTGCCGCCGGAGCCTTCTGGCTGCGCGATCGCGCGGGCGATGGAGTGAAATGGGCGGGCTGGGCAGCCGTGTCGATCGTCGCAGTCGGACTCGGCTGGCGCTTTTTTCCGAGATATTTTTTTCAGCTTCTGCCGCTCTTAACGCTGGCCGCCGCCCGGGGCTATTCCCTTGCCGGTCCCCGGCTGCGGATCGCGATCCTGCTTGCCGCACTTGTGCCGATGGCGCGCTTCGGACCCCGCTACGCGACGCTCGCCGCGGGGGACAACACATGGGCCGACACCGCCATGGACCGCGATAGCCGTGAGGCGGCAGCGTTGGTAAAGTCAATGGCAGAGCCCGGCGACTCGCTGCTGGTTTGGGGATTCCGGCCGGAGATCTACGTCTACACAGGCCTGCGCGCGGGGACCCGTTTTCTCGATTCACAGCCGCTCACGGGCGTGCCCGCCGACCGGCACTTGACTCAATCGACGCCGCTCACCCCGGAGCTGGCGCGTTCCAACCGCAGGCAACTGGCGGGTTCAGCGCCGTCGTTTCTTGTCGACGGCCTTGGTTCGTACAACCCGAGCCTGTCGATCGCCGCTTTCGAGGATCTCCGGCCGTGGCTTCAAAATTATCGCGTCGCGGGCAAGTCCGGCTTCAGTACGATCTGGCGGCGCCGCGCCGATTGACTCGTGACAGATTGACTCGCGACAGCCTGCCTCGAGGGCCGGCCCGCCGCTCCCCGCTAGGCGACGTGAGACAGCTGAATGACCTTCTTCTGAATCGCGTACTGCACCAATTGCGCCTTGTTGTGGATATCCAATTTCCGCATGAGATTGAACTTGTGCGCTTCGATCGTCTTGCCGCTCAGGTTCAGGCTGGAGGCAATCTCTTTGACCGAAAGGCCTTCGGCCAGCATCTTCAGTACCTCTTTTTCACGCGGAGTCAGCGTGGCAAAGCGCGGTTTATGATGATCGGTGCGGACGCGGGACCGGAAATCGTCCACGAGTTGCGACAGCATGCGTGGGCTCAGAAAGCTGCCGCCGGCGCTGACGTCCCGAACCGCGGAAATCAACTGCGTGGCAGGGCAGTCTTTGAGAATGTAACCCGCCGCGCCGACCTCCATGCACTGCACCAGGTAGTCTTCATCGTCGTACATCGTCAGAAAGACAATCTTGGTCTCCGGCCGGTTCTTGGTGATCTGGCGCGCTGCCTCGAAGCAGCTCAGCCCCGGCATGCCGATGTCCATAAGGATGACGTCGGGACGCAGTTCGGCCGCCTTGACGATCGCGTCCGCGGCGTTGTCGGCCTCTCCGACCACGTCGAAATCGGCTTCCGCCGACAGCAATGTCTTAATTCCATGACGAAACAGCGTGTGGTCGTCGGTAAGAAGTACTCGAATGGCTTTCATATTTCCCTCGGGCCGGTATCCGGCGTTCTACTTACGTATCGGCAGTTCGATGGAAATATTCGTGCCTTTTCCGGGGCGGCTCGCTACGGTAAGCTTTCCTCCAAGCAAGCCCACTCGCTCCCGGATACCTGCAAGGCCAAACGAGTTCGGCTTCTTCGCCGCCACTGCGGGATCGAAGCCGACGCCATCGTCCTTCACGCTTAGTACTACAAGACTATCGGTGGATCGGAGACGAATGTTTACGGTGGTTGCCGAGGAATGTTTTGCCACGTTGTTGAGACACTCCTGAACGAGCCGGTAGGTAACGATTTCGGTCTCGCGATTCAGGCGTGCCTCGCCCGAGAGCATGACTCCCGTCACCTGCAGCTTGATCTTGGCGGGCGAATAGGAACGAAAACGCCGTGCCAGCTGTTTTAGGGCCGACGCCAGACCCAGTTGTTCGAGAACCGCCGGGCTAAGGTCGCTGATGATCCTGCGGATCTCGACGATCACTCCCTCGGTCACTTCCCGCGTCGCGGCAAGGCTCTCACGCACCTGTTTTAGTTCGCCGGGCAGCGTTTTCTCGATCATTTCGAGCTGAAGGCGGATACACAGCATGGCCTGGCCGGCTTCGTCGTGCAGTTCGCGGCTGATACGGCGGCGCTCTTCTTCTTCCACCCGCAGCAGGTGCTCGCTCAGTTTCCGCACCTGGGTCTCGCGCGCTTTCAGGTCCTCGATCAGACGCGCTTTTTCGGCGGCCAGAAGGAAGCGCTCCCCGGCCGCATCGAGCAGCTGCAACTCGCGCGGCAGCCAGCGGTAACGCGTGGGAAATCCAAATTGCACGACAGCCGCCAGTTTGCCGTGCGCGAAATGTGGAATCGACCAGTAGGAGGCGAACCCTCCTTTGGCAAGCTCGGCGTCAAGCACCAAGCCGTTTCTGCTATCCACGGCTTCAAGGAAAAGGGGACGCGCGACCTTCCTCCTCCATTCCGCGGTTCCGTTCGGCTCGGCCGCTACCAGTATTAGCCGACCGGCGGAGGCCCTGAAAGTTCGCACGAGTATCTTCAGGAACCGGTCCAGCATGTCGCCAAGACTCGCCGCTTCGAATTCGGCGCGGAACAGCTCAAAAAAGGCCCTCGACTCCTCTTCCCGCACCTGGTAGAACGCGTTGTTCAAGGTGAGCAGCACGCAGAACTGCAGTTGATCGCGCACCCACTGAAACTCCCGGTGGCGGTCCGGAAGCAGCCGCTTCAGGAGCGGATCGAGCAGGGTATCGTATTCCCGAAGCGCCTTCACGATCTCGCCGGGAGGAATATTCAGTTTGGCGAGCCTGCGGCCGCTGTAGGCCACCTGTTCGAAGAAGTCCGCGGGGTGGCGTCCCGCCGCTAGCCGCTTCATCGCGGCCCCCGGCGTAATCTCGCAGAGCGCTTTTCGTTGGCTCGGATCGAAGCGCCCGGCAAGCAGACGGTGGAAGCGCCGTTCCAGCAAGGGCGTATGAGGACTTACGAATAGCGCCAGATCGGAAAGCTGAGTTCTAAGTTGATCGCCCAGGACGTCTGCGGCATCGGCCAAAACCGGGGCGGAGGGTGTCGCCTGCACTGGAGTCTAGGTTACTCCGTCCCCCCGCGGGAACGCAACACCGCCGCCACCGCTTCATGGCCGTTTGCCAGAGCTCCGTGGAGCGGCGTGAAGCCCGCCTTGTTCCGCGCGTTGATCGGCGCGCCGCGATCGAGCAGCAGAATGGCCACATCCGTGCGCCCCCAGGATGCCGCGTGATAGAGCGGCGTCGAGCCTGTCTCGCCATCCACGGCGTCGATGCCGGCTCCGCGATCGAGCAGCAGCGCGGCGATGTCGCGGTGTCCGCCTAGCGCGGCGTCGTGGAGAGCCGTCGAGCCGGAGGAATTGCGGCCGTTCACGTCCGCGCCGGCGCGAAGCAGAATCCCGATCAGTTCGAGGCGGCCCTTAAGCGCCGCGTCGCCGAGAGGAATTGCCCCTTCCCTGCTCTTGGCGTTCACATCCGCGCCCTTCGAGATGAGCAGGGAGACCATCTCCGTCCGACCCTTGATCACGGCGTCGTGAAGTAAGCTTGCCGCCTGCGGCGATTTCACCGATTCAGCGGACTTTCCCCCTCCCTTCGAGAGGAGCAGTTCTACAACAGCCGGGTGCTGGAATCGGGCCGCGCGATCTAGCGGCGTCAGGCCGTTGCGGTCCGCCACGGCCGGGTCGGCGCCGCCCGCGATCAGAGCTTCCGCCACCTCGCGATGCCCTTTTTCGGCGGCTTCGGCCAGTGGTGTCGCCCCTGTCTCGCGGTCGCTCGCATTGGGCTTCGCTCCTTTCGAGAGCAGCAGGCGCGCCACGGCCGAGTGCCCCTTCCATGCCGCCTCATGCAGAGGAGTGGAACCGCCCGCGTCGGCCGCATTCACGTCCGCGCCCGCGGCGATCAGCATCTCCGTAATCTCTTTATAGCCCCGGTCGGCCGCCAGATGCAGAGCCGTCAGCCCGGAGCGGTAGCGCGCGTTCACCGAAGCGCCTCGCGCGACCAGGAGACGCGCCAGATCCGCATGATTCTTGATGACCGCGTAGTGGAGCGGAGTCGATCCGGCCTCGCTGTGCGCCGTATTCACGTCCGCGCCCTTCGAAATCAGCCAGGCCGCAATCTCCGTGAAACCGCCCCACGACGCATCGTGAAGCGCAGTCGCGCCGAGCGAATCCCGCGCATTTACGGCTTCGCCCGTGTCGAGCGCCGCCTTCACGCGAGGGAGTTCGCCCGATTTCACGGCATCGTGCAGATCTTCGCCCCTCGCCATCATGGCGAGCCAGAGAGCCGCAAAGCAGACCAGGACGGTGGACATTCGATACCTCAATTGTAACGGCCGGCCCGGCCATGATTCGGAGACATCTTTCTTAACTCGGCCTTGGCGCTCGCCCTGGCGTCCGCGCCAAGCACGCCCCCACGCTCCCCCGCCCGCCCGCGATTTGTCCTCGAAACGTCCTTCGAAAAGCCTTAGTATCGATTTGCGGCGCGGAGGCCTGAACGAATGAAAGATCGATTCCTTGGGGAATTCTACTCCTGTGTCTCACCCGCCTGTCGATGCCGGCAGCCGTTGTGCTGACTTTCGAAGGCTTGCGGGATGCTGAGCAGATTCTCAGCTTCCACAATGGTGGTTTCGGCGGCGGCGGCAGCGGTCCGGGACCGGGCTTCGGGATTACCTTCGGAGTGTTTTCCTTTACAGGAATTGATAGCGATGCAGGTGGCGGCAACATTGCCAACGAACCCTCTCCTAGCACCGTTGCGTCCTTCCTGCAGGGCTTGCCAGGTGGCGCGGTCATGAACGTCGCGGCGGGCTTTACCGGCGCGTCTTCTTTCTTCTACACGTCCTCGCAGGCTGGCAACATGACCGTCTGGGACGCCGTAGGCGGCGCGGTTGGTGGTGGTGGTCTTCTGGCAACCATCGGGATTAGGGCCAACGCTTTCGGCAGTTGCCCAGGCGATCCCACTGGCAGTTTCGCTTGCTGGAATCCCTCCGGAAGCTCGGCGGCCTCGGCCCGGTCAGACTGCTTTCGACGACATTACTCTGGGCAGCCCCACACCTGGTATTCCCGAACCAGCCGGCTTCGTCCTGCTAGTCACTCAGGCGAAAAGATGAAAAATAGATTGTCGATGATGTTCAGGCAGCAATGCCGCACTCCTTGAAAAGGTTACGCATCGCGGCGCGCAAACTTTGATAGTGATGATCGATGGGCATAGGGTTGAGGGGTTTGGCTGAAGGCTCTGGCTGGAGGCTGGCAGCGAGCAATGGCCGTATAATCTTCTCGCGCAGGACCAACAGAGCGGTGAGCGACCG
>CAMDED010000097.1 GCA_945893365.1 Candidatus Sulfopaludibacter sp. SbA3
ACATTGTGCCGGTCTCTCCACCTCGAATCTTGGACTCCTGACATCCAGGCGCCACCTCACTGCCAACGCCATAGCTGCCATCGCGGGTTCCGTACTCCTGTGCCCTGCCGCGCTCAAACACGCTCCAGATGGCCCTTCCAACCCATCAAACAAATACTCTGAAGCTTGTCCAATCTTCGAGGAGACTTGGCACGATGAATAGTATTTTCGGAGTATTCCCTTGCCGCACCATATGCCTCTACGCTTGTTGTAGGTGTGAAAGCCTCAAGGCCGCGTGACCGCTGTTCTGTCCCAACCAGCCGAAGATAGGTGTTCTAAACTATGCCTCACATGCCGCTTCCCGAAGGAATTCCTGGAATCTCAGGATCGATGGTGTTCCGCCCTGAGACCGCTCAGCCGCTGAACGAGCTTGCCGAGATTCCGCAGCGCGGCCCGTCAGCCGAGTTGCCGCCGGTCAGGTAGCCATGCGAAATCGCCAACCCTACAAACCCAAACCTGAAACGCTTTCGCTTCTCAAAGTCTCGGGTAATCCGATCAACGGACTTGGCGAAACGGCTCAGCGCCGACCGTCGCCATTCTTCTGGCATCCGCCGGATCGGCATCCGTATGGTGACTTGCAGGTCGCCGCGCGACAGAGTTCCCGCAGATGTCCGGGAGCGCCGGAGTCGTTTGGTGCGGCCTACAATTATCCCGAACTCATTCCTGTAGCCGGGACGCGGAACGAAGGGCCATCCGGGCAATTCGCCGCTGAGGCAAAGGCTTTTGCCCTTTCACCCGAAGCCGATGCCGTCGGCATCACTCCGATGGACCCGCTCTACGTCTTTGAAGGCTACACGATCAATGAGCCTTGGGTGATCGTTCTCGGGCTGGCCCACAATTACGAGCTGCTCAAGGAAGTTCCATCAGACGAGACGAACGGCGCCGGCGTCTGTGACATCGGCAACCAGTACGCGCGCGGCACGCGGGCTTCATACGCCCTTTCGAATTGGATCCGCTCCCAAGGCTACCGCGCCAGCCCATATCCGGGGCCCATGGCGAATGCACTGCTTCTGATCCCGCCGGCCATTGCGTCCGGCCTAGGCGAACTTGGCAAGCACGGCTCGATGATTAGTCCCCAGTTCGGATCGGGCTTCCGGCTTGCCGGAGTAACCACCGACATGCCGTTGGTCGCAACCGCGCCAGTCCGTTTCGGCGGTGATGAGTTCTGCGAGACCTGCCGGATCTGCACGCGGGAATGTCCTCCCGCCGCGATTGCAGAGCGGAAGCAAATGGTCCGCGGCGTGGAACGCTGGTATGTCGATTTCGATAAGTGCATTCCATACTTCGCGGAATCGGCGTCGTGTGGGATCTGCATAGCTGTATGCCCGTGGACTCGGCCGCAGGTTCGTCCGAAACTCCTGTCAACCATGGCGCGGCGGCTTGGTCACGCACCGCCGGAATAGCGACGCGCCAGGCCGCGGCTCAACACAGTTTCTCGATCGGCGTCCGCAAGGAATGCACGAATCGCGTCATCTATCGTGATGCGGGTGTCGGCGGTCTCCGTCGCTACATGCCGCTAGCCGGCGGTAACCGGCTCAACTATTCGAACTGCCGGTCCGCCCCGCAACCAGCTTGCTCCCAAGCGCAATGTTTGCCTTGGGGCCCCCATCTTAGAGCGCATGCGACGGTAGAAGTCGCCGAGCCGGGATTTGCTCGGGTGTAATGCGTTGGCAGCCATTCGGAGTGCCGGAGCAGCCCGATTACTTACTATGCGTGTGCCTGCGGAGAGCACCTTGCCTCCGTTGATGTCGTTGTCCGGACACAGACCCAAGCATGAGGCGAAGGCCCCTGAACTCGGGAATTTCGAAAGATCGAGTCCGATTTCCGCCCAAATCGTACGTGCCTTTAGGATACGGATCCCCGGCACTGCCGTCAGGTCCGCTCCGGCGATGCGGTACAAGCGGCCCCGCAGGTTCGACTCCGTGAGAGTGCGTCTCCACATGCACATGCTGCCGCTCAAGAAGGGAAAAGTAATTGTGCGATCTCTTCCAGTCTGCTCAGGATCTGCGCGCGATTACCTTTTAGGCGGTTTACGTAGAGCGGGCTGGGATGCGGCATCGTTACCACCCTGACTAACGGCAGGAGCTTGGATACCTCGTCTTTCGCTTTCTGCGCCTTCCGGCCGACCAGCACGACGATTTCAAGCTTGGGCAATTCCGCCAATAGCCGCGCGAGATAAGGGCTCGCGGCGGCTATGTCTGAGACCCTCGCAGGTCGGATCTTGGTCCCGGAGCCGAGGTACCATGGCACAATGTTCCAAATCACCGTGTCTTGTCTCGGGATGCCCGCGGCGTGGTTCAATTCAAAAAAGTTCTTGGCTGTTTCATCGGGGTTGTTTCTGGACACGAAGCCGCTGCCAACGGCTTTCTTCCCGGGTGCTTCCAACAGGAACAGGAGCCGGGCGCCAACGCCACCGTCGGCGGGATCGAAGTTTGGAACGCCCAGGCCGGTTTCCGAGCGGATAGCCTGCACCAGCGCAGTCAGCGGCTGAATGTGTGCGGCGCGAATACGGCCCGCCCTGGCCTCACGTTCTTCCGCGCTGCCGAGCGTTCTTGGTCCGTCTGGGCGGATATTCCCGTCGTTCACCACTGAGATCGATCGTATATCGAATTCATCGGAACCCGCCACACATGGGCCTTGACCTCTTCGCCCGGTACCGGTTTCCCCCGCTTCCGGCGGAAAAATCGCTCCCAGTTAGCACGTAGTTGGTTGGACTTGCCGAGTCCCGCTCACGCTCGCGCGTAGGGCTTGAGAGCGTCCCAGCAAAAGTCGATTTCGGCGATAGCTTCAGGGGTCGGCTTGAACTCCTGGCGGCGCGAAACGGTTGTCTTGAAGACTCCCCGCTTCTTCATCATGTACTGGCGCGTGCCCGGCGCCTGCTGATCGAGATTGATCATGAGCATCAGTTTCGCGAACAAATCGCGGGCCGCGGCTTTTCGCCCCGCCTGGTACAACTCCCAAATCTGCGCGTAGATATCGGGATAGGGCGCGCCGGGCATGGTTCCGTCGAAACCGAGCGACATCTCGTACATTAGACCCTTCCCGGCCGCCCCGCTGAAGATACTCTTCACGGCTGGCCGTTGCCGCGAGAGGGCGGTCATGCGCTCAATGACGGGTTCCGCCTCCTCCTTTACGTATCCGCAATGCGGAAATTCCCGCGCGAGTTGGACCAGCATTTCAATGGAAGGCGTAATCCCCTTCGCGCCGCCCGTGGTCTGGACGAACAGCGGCCGCCCGGTGCTGCTGGCGATGGCGCGGTAGTAGTCGCGGAAATCGGCGGCGGATTTCGCCTCCGTCGGCGGGATCGCGATCAGAGCGTCCGGGTTCAGCGTTTCGGCGTGCCTCACATAATCGAGCGCGGCCTCCGTGTTGCTTCCCTGCACGCCGAGCACGAGCGCGGGCCGCTTGCCTCGCGCAGCCTTCGCCAGGACCTCCATGCCCTGCATGCGCTCTTCCTTCGAAAGAGTAACGTACTCGCTGGCCAATTGCGGCCATACCATACCCTGCACACCGGATCGGACCATGAAATCGACCTCGCGGGCGAGATCTTCGAAGTCCACGGCCTTCGACTCCGTGAAGGGAGTCGCCATGATGATGAAAATCCCCCGCATCGGCTTGACGGACTCCGCGGCGAAGGCAAATCGGGAGAGGCCGCAGGCCAGCAGAGCCTGGCGGCGCGTGTAATCGGACGTCATAGTCGTTTTCCTCCTTAGAGCCGGTTAATCAAACTCGCGACATAGCCCGCTCCGAAGCCGTTATCGATATTCACGACGGTCACATTGCTCGCGCAGCTATTGAGCATGCCGAGCAGCGCGGCGAGCCCGTTGAAACTCGCGCCGTAGCCGACGCTGGTCGGAACTGCGATTACGGGGCAGGCCACGAGGCCGCCGACGACGCTGGGGAGCGCGCCCTCCATCCCCGCGCAGACCACGATTACGCGCGCTTCCGTCAGACGCTGCCGGTTGCTCATCAGACGGTGGATGCCCGCCACGCCAATGTCATAGATGGCGTCGACTTCGTTCCCCATGGTCTCGGCGGTCACCTGCGCCTCTTCGGCGACCGGGATGTCGCTTGTCCCCGCGCAAACCACGGCAATCTTTCCTTTGCCCAAAGTCGTGCGGTCCTCCCACACACGAATGGCCCGGCTGAGAGGAAAATACTCGGCCGTCGCGTAGGTTGCGGTGACCAGCGCCGCGGTGGCGGCGTCGGCGCGAGTAATCAGGATGTTTGGCGAATTCTGGAGGAGCTTTCCGGCGATGGCCACGGTCTGCTCCGGCGTTTTTCCCTGGGCGAGAATCACCTCGGGCATGCCATGGCGCAAGGCGCGGTGATGGTCCACTTTGGCGAAGCCGAGGTCTTCGAAAGGCATGTGGCGCAGGCGGGAAAGCGCTGTTTCGACGTCGCTGCCGCCCGCCCGCACTTCTTCCAACAGCTTCCGAAGCTGCTCTTCGTTCATGGAATCCAGGGTATCAGAAGCGCGGAATATCGCGAGCGCGCGGGCGGCGGAGGCTGCCCAAACGCCGCCGGGCACTGCGCAGAGCGACGCCGGCCGCACCTCCAAACGAACGCGGATCCGTCGGACTTTCCCGCGGCCGCCGTGTCTATTGCGCGCGAGTCAAAAGACGATCGTCTGACCGGGTGTCAGCCCGTTTCGCGCCGCTTCCCCGGCAGCGAGCTCGATCACGAATTGCGAGGGCGCGGCGCCGCCAAAAGTCGGACACTCGCTGGCTTTCGTCGTGCACGGCGGCGTGTTCGCCGAGATTTCGACAATCCGGCGATTCGGCCCGATGAAAACAATATCCAGCGGAATCTTCACCTGATACATCCAATACGTCTGGGGAGTAGGCGAAGGATGGATGAAAAGCATGCCGCGATCGGGCGGGAGGGAGTCGCGGAACATCATGCCCCGCGCCATATCTTCCATGCGGGACATGACCTCCACGCGGATTACCTTCCCGTTCGGCAGCGTCACGAACCGGGTCCCGAAGTCATCGGGAGCGAGCGGCTTTTCTCCGCAGGCGGCGAACAGGAGAAAGGCCGCGAAGGATGCAAGCAACGGAACAGGGCGCATGAGCTAAAATGGTAACCTCTTTTCCCTCCATGCTCAAACGTCTCTTGCTTACGCTTGAAATGATCAAGTTTGAGCACTCGGTCTTCGCGCTGCCGTTCGCTCTTACCGGAGCGCTGCTCGCGGTAAGGGAAGGCGGCGGCGCTCCGTTTCCCTGGGCGAAGCTCGCCTGGATCGTCGTCGCCATGGTGGCGGCGCGCTCGGCGGCCATGGCGTTTAACCGGCTGGTCGACGCGCGCGTCGATGCCCGCAATCCGCGCACCCGGACGCGCCACATTCCCGCGGGGCGGCTCACACCGGTTTTCGGCTGGGGTTTCGTCGCCGTGTCGTCGCTCGTGTTCCTGGCCGCGGCGCGCGAGCTGAATCCGCTTTGTCTCGCTCTCGCTCCGCTCGCGCTCGGCGTCGTCTTCTTCTACTCGTTCACAAAGCGGTTTACTTCGTTCTCGCATCTGGTTCTGGGCTTCGCGCTTGGCATCGCGCCCGCGGCCGCCTGGATCGCGATTCGCGGATCTCTCGATCCTCGAATCCTCTGGCTTACCGCCGCAGTCACCTTCTGGACCGCCGGATTCGACATCATCTATTCCTGTCAGGATTTCGAGTTCGACCGCGACGAAGGCTTATTCAGCATTCCCAGTTGGCTCGGCCTCGCCGCTGCGCTGCGCGTGGCGCGTACTTTGCACCTCGCCATGCTGATCTGCCTCGCCATGCTCAGCGCCGTTTTTCACCTCCACCTGCCGGGCAACCTTGGCATCCTGGCGGTTGCCCTCGTGCTGCTCTGGGAGCACCGGCTGGTGTCGCCGACCGACTTTTCGCGCGTCAACGCGGCTTTCTTCACCATGAACGGGTGCGTGAGCGTGCTATTCTTTTTCTTCTGGGCCGCCGATATTCTCTTTTTTCAATATGCAAATCGTTATTGACGATCACCGGCTAAAGCCGATCCTGGACAAGGTCGAGGCCGGAGTCCGTCTCAGCTACGAGGACGGCCTGGCGCTCTTCCGCACACCGGACATCCTCGCGCTCGGCTACATGGCCAACCTGGTGCGGGAACGGCTCCACGGTTCGGTTACCTACTTCAACGTGAACCGGCACATCAACCCCACGGACGTTTGCGTGGCGAGCTGCAAGTTGTGCGCCTTCGGAAAGAGGTCGAAGGATCCAAATGCGTACACCATGTCGCTCGACCAGGTATGGGAAGTGGCCGGCCAGGGCTGGAGCGAGTCGATTACCGAGTTTCACATTGTCGGCGGGCTGCATCCGGAGCTCACCCTCGACTGGTATTGCCAGATGCTGCGCGGCCTCAAGGAACGTTTCCCGCAGATTCATCTGAAGGCGTTCACGATGGTTGAGATCGGCTACTTTGCCGAACGCACCCACATCGGCATCGAAGAAACCTTGCAGCGTCTGAAAGACGCGGGTGTCGATTCGATGCCCGGCGGCGGAGCCGAAATTTTCTCCGACCGGGTCCGGCGGATCATCTGCGACCATAAGATCACCGGCGAAGAGTGGCTTCAAACGGCGCGCATCGCGCACCGGCTCGGACTGCACTCCAACTGCACTATGCTCTACGGCCACATCGAGAATGAAGAGGATCGCGTCGACCACCTGTTGAAGCTGCGCGGGCTTCAGGATGAAACGGCTGGCTTCCAGACCTTCATTCCCCTGGCCTTCCATCCCGACAACACCGCGCTGCGGCACATTCCGAAAACCACCGGATTTCTGGATATTAAGAACATCGCGATTTCACGGCTGATGCTGGACAACATCCCGCACATCAAGGCCTACTGGATCATGATGACGCCGGCAATAGCGCAAATCGCGCAACGCTTCGGCGCGGACGATCTGGACGGCACGGTGGTTGAGGAGAAGATTTATCACGACGCGGGCGCGACCACAAGCCAGTCCATGCGCCGCGGCGAGCTGCTTCGGCTCATCCGCACGGCGGGACGCGAGCCTGTCGAACGCGATACGCTCTACCGGCCGGTGACGCGCACCGAGTCTACCTTTACCGTACTCGTGTAAGCACGAAGAGAGGTGCACATGCTCAACCGCCGGGAATTCATCGGTGCATCCGCAGCCGTTGGATTTGCCCAAACTTCCCGTCCGCCCAACGTGATCCTCATCCTCACGGACGATCAGGGCTACGGCGATCTGGCCTGCCACGGGAACCCCGTCATCAGGACGCCGAACCTCGACCGCATCCACGCCGAGGCGGTCCGGTTCACGGATTTCCATAACAGCCCGACCTGCTCACCCACGCGCACGGCTCTGATGACGGGCCGCCACGAATTCAAGTCCGGCGTGACGCATACGATCTTTGAGCGTGAGCGGATGTCCCTAAACGCTACGACGATCGCCCAGGCGCTGAAGTCCGCCGGGTACACGACGGGCATTTTCGGCAAGTGGCATCTCGGCGACGCCGCGCCATACCAGCCGAATCGCCGCGGCTTCGATGAAGTGTTCATCCACGGCTGTGGCGGCATTGGACAGGTTTACCCGGGCACCTGCGGCGATGCGCCCGGCAACAAGTATTTCAACCCCGCCATCCTGCACAACGGCGTCTTTGAAAAGACCGAGGGCTACTGCACCGACGTGTTCTTCGGCCAGGCGATGAAATGGATAGAAGGGCGCGCCAAGGCGGCCGCACCCTTCTTCGCCTACATTACGCCCAACGCGCCTCACGCGCCGCTCGACTGTCCGGAGAAATACGAGGCCATGTACAAGGGCCTTCCCAACGTCGACGAGAAGGCGGCCAAGTATTATGGCATGATCACAAACATCGACGACGCCGTGGGCCGGCTGCTCGGCGGATTGAAGCAGTGGGGCATCGATCGCGATACGCTGCTGATTTTCATGAACGACAATGGCGGCACGAACGGCGTGGGTATTTTCAATGCCGGCATGCGCGGGGCGAAGGGTTCGGCATGGCAGGGCGGAACGCGGGCGGCGGCGTTTTTCCGCTGGCCGGGCAAGCTCAAACCTGCGAATGTGGACAAGCTTGCGGCTCACATCGATCTGTTCCCGACGCTCGCCGAGCTCTGCGGGGCGAAGATTCCGGCTGGCCCTCCGCTCGACGGCCGAAGTCTCGCGCCGCTTCTGAACAACCCCGGCGCGGCGTGGCCGGACCGCTACTTGTTTACGCATTTGGGGCGCTGGGAGCGAGGAAAAGCGGCGGAATCGAAACACGCGACGTGCCGTGTGCGGGACGCCCGCTACACTCTGGTTCATCCCGGAAAAGGGGAGGCCAACTGGCTGCTTTTCGACCTCAAGGCCGACCCTGGGGAATCGAGGGACGTATCCGCGGAATTTCCGGAGGTCGTCAAGCGGATGGACGCGGCATACGAGAAATGGTGGGCCGAAATCCTGCCTCGTCTCGAGAACGAGAACGCCGTTCCGCCAAAGGTAAATCCGTTCGTCGAGATTTATGAGAAGCAGTTTGGACCCCGTTGACCGCTCTCCTTATGGCTACTCCTTCCTACGACTTCGGCTACGATTGGCGATGGACTCACGGACACTTGATTCCATTTGCCGTCTTTGCGCTACTCCTTTTCCTCTCGATCCGGCTGAAATGGCGGTGGTGGATCGCGGCCGTGTCCAGCGGTCTCGCCCTGTGGAGCCTCTGCGGGTTCCTGATCGTCTGGTTTGGGCTTATCCCAAATCGGCCGCTCGAGCTGCCGACGGAACGATTCCTGACGGGCGGCTCGGGAAAAGTCCTCGACGCTGGGGCGGGCTCGGGCAGGTCTACATTGATGGTGGTGCTGGCAAGGCCTGGGGCGACGGCTGTCGCACTCGACAGGTTTGGCGATGGATATGGGATAGAAGGCAACAGCCCGGAAAGGCTGCTCGCCAACATGCGTGCCGCGGGCGTGGCCAGCCGGGTGGAGGCCAAGGTGGGCGACATGCGCGAAATGCCCTTCGCCGCCGAAACATTTGACGGCGCCGTCAGCGCCTACGCGATCGATCACTTGAGCCGGGAAGGCACGGCGCGGGCTCTCGATGAAGTGAAGCGCGTGCTCAAACCGCGGGGCGAATTTCTGCTCATGGTCATCAACCGCGACCGATGGGTGGCGACTGCGTATCCGTTTCTTCACGGCCACGGTTACTTCGGGCGAGAGCCGGCGCGGAACCGGTGGCGTTCGCTCGTCGACACAGCGGGCTTCGATGTGGTCGAAGACGGGACTACGCCGGGCACGTTGTACGTTCTCTGCCGCAAGAGAGGATGAACTAGAATGAGTGCGGACGCCTTTATGAAACCTCTGCTATCGATGTTGCTCCTCGTCACTCCGCTCGCGGCCGAGCGGAAGCAAGGCAACCCCACCGATCACCTTCCGAAGACCATGGAGGTGCTCACGCACTTCGGGGAGCGGGCCGATTTCTCGCCCGATAACCAGCGCATTGCGTTCATGTCGAAGAGCTTCGGCGATGCGTTCGTGCTGGATCTCAAGACCCGCGTCGTCCGCTGTCTGACTTGCAGCGTTCCCGGAGCCGCATTCCTTCGGATCATGCACTTGTCCGACGGCAACTACATCCTCATCGGGCCGGAGCGGTTCAGCGATATCGCGACCAGCCGCCGCCGCGACAACGAGCTCTGGTTTCTCCGCAAAGAGCCTGGATCGAAGCCCGTGAAGCTGGGACAGAAAATGAGCGAGGGCGCGGCGATTTCGAAGAAGAACCTCAGGATGGCCTGGTCTGAGACGAGCGCGCAATTCCCGGAACTGGCGCGCGACTACTCGCGCCTCGTGGTTGCGGACGTCGATTCCTCCGGGGCCACGCCGAAGCTGATCGACAAGAAGACGGTCTACGAGAGCAAAGAAGCGGGCTGCCGCCTGGAGGCGCAGGATTTCTATGACGACGACCGGCAGATGACGTTCACCTGCTACCGACCAAAAGGTCTAAGCGGAGTGATGGGCATCGATCTCCGCACGGGCAAGGTCACGGATTTCTCGCAGTCGGCGGCGATCTACAACGAGGTCGAGGGCATCTTCCCGGACGGCAAGTACACTCTGGTCGAGTCCTCGAAACAGGTGGAAACGCTCGGCGGCGAACACGGGTCGCGCGAAATCGATATTTGGAAACTGCGGATGGACGGTACGGGTAAGGACTTCGTCCGCGTGACCCATTTCAACGATTATCAGGGCTGGAAGGCGTCGAATCCCGTAGTTTCGACCGACGGCCGCCACATGGCGTTCCAGATCGCGCAGACCAAGGATGAAGCCGGCGTGGGTTACGGCATCGTGCTGATGCGGCTGAAGCCATAGCATGATCGCGCGCATTCATAAACCCGCGCTCCCGCTCTCCCGATTCGTCGATTGCATCTGGTACATGGAAGGGCAGGCCGGTTTCCACAAACGGGAGCGGGCGTTGCCCACGGGCACGGTTGAACTGGTCTTCAGCCTGGGTGAGGAGCGGTTCCGGATTTTCCGCGACGACGCCGACATGTCCGGACAACAATTCCGCGGCTCGGTGATTTGCGGCGCGCAGCCGGGTTACTTCGTGCTGGACAACTCGGAGGCGGCGGCCGTGGTTGGGGTGCATTTCCACCCCGGCGGCGCCGCGCCGTTCCTCGGCATGCCCGCCGGTGAGACAACCGGACGGCACTTGGAGCTCGAAGACGTGTGGGGCGCCGGCGCGCGCGGCCTGCGGGAGCAGTTGCTCGACGCGGCGAATCCAAGGGGCATGTTCGAACTGATCGAGCACGCGTTGCTCGCCCGGTTGGAAGTTCGGCGCGTGCCGCACCCGGCGGCGGCCTACGCGCTCGGGCAGTTGAACGCGGCTCCGGCAATGGTACGGATCGACCGCGTCCGGAATGAGACGGGCTACGGAGCAAAACGGTTCATCGAGCTATTCCGCGACTCCGTCGGCCTCACGCCCAAGCTGTACTGCCGCATCCGGCGCTTCCAGGGTGTGATCGAGCGTCTGGCGCGCGGCCGCGGCGTGGAGTGGGCGCTGGTGGCGGCGGATGGCGGCTACTACGATCAGCCTCATTTGAATCGCGAGTTCCGCGCCTTCGCCGGAGTCACGCCTGGGGACTACCGGCCGTTGGCGGACCGCCCGAATCACACGGCCGTCGACTAGCGGGAAAAATTCGTCCAAGACCCGTCCGGAGCCTTCCCCTATACTGTCGGTTGGGAGGATCGGAACATGAGCAAGGTAAATGAGGTGTTTGCGTATCTGCATGTGCGCGGGGCGGCGCAGGCGATCGATTTCTACAAACGCGCGTTCGGCGCCGAGGAGGTGTTCCGTCTGACGGAGCCGGCCGGGCGGATTGGACACGCCGAGATCAGGATTGGGGCCACAATCCTCATGATTGCCGACGAATATCCGGAGTTTGGATTCAGGGGTCCCGAAGCGTTGGGCGGGACGAGCGTCTCCATCCATCTGCACGTGGACAACGCGGACGCGCTCATGAAACAGGCCGTCGAAGCCGGCGCGACCGTGGTGCGCGAGTTGGCGGATCAGTTTTACGGGGAGCGGTCCGGAACCGTACGCGACCCGTTTGGCCATGAGTGGATGCTCGGACATGAGATCGAGAAAGTCACTCCGGAAGAGATGCAGCGCCGGTTCGCGGCGATGTGTGTCTGACGGCAGGTTAGCGATTCATGGAGATTGCCGGAAAGGTTGCGGTTGTCACTGGAGCGGGGGGCGGAGGCCAAGCGCGGACAGTCGCCTTGCGCCTGGGAGAGAGGGGGCGGCCGTGACCGTCTCCGATATCGACGAAGCTGGCGGTTTGGAGACCTTGCGCCACATCCGGACCGCCGGCGGACGCAGCGCATTTCTCCGCGCCGACGCCGGGAACGAAGCCGATGTGCGTGCGCTACCGGCTTTCACAGAAACCACTTTTGGCGGGCTCGACATCCTGGCGAATAACGCGGGTCCATACTTTCCAGGCGAGAGGCTCCAGCATTGGGATGAGACGCTGCGCGCAAATCTCATGGGCGCCGTGTACGGCACGTTTCACGCCATCGAGCCGATGCGGCGCAGGGGCGGCGGAGCCATCGTCAACTACGACTCGAGCTCCGCCGTGGGTCACGGCCGAAAGGACGCTCCCTCCCCCGCCTACTCCTCTACCGCGTATTCTAACGCCGGAATGACGCCATAATATAATACATTCTGTGAGCAGCCTCGTTTCGGATGTTCGGGTCCGGAGAGCCTTCGGCTCGACCCGCGGGCCTCGGCCGCGATCGACTTCGCCCCAGGCAAGCGAGACGGCAGCTTCTCGCGAAACACATGGATAACCGAGGCGATTCTTGATGAGCTATCGCGACAGCCCTCAGCCGATCGAGACGTAAAGGACCGCAATGCCTGACTTCTACGAATTCTTCGCTGGAGGTGGCATGGTGCGAGCCGGGCTCGGCACTGGCTGGACATGTCTATTCGCCAATGATTTCGACCACAAGAAGAGTCGCGTCTACCGTCAGAACTGGGGCGATGGCGAGCTGAGGATTGCCGATGTCGAGACCCTCAAGTCTGGCGATCTTCCGGGGCAACCTCATTTAGTATGGGCTTCATTTCCGTGTCAGGATCTTTCGCTGGCGGGCGGTGGCGCAGGCCTCAAGGGCAATCGATCCGGCACATTTTGGCCGTTCTGGCGCCTCATGAAGGCGCGAATCGCGGAGCAGCGGCCGCCCGGCATGATCGTTCTCGAAAACGTCTGCGGAACTCTCACATCGCACGACGGGAAGGACTTCACCGCAATTTGCGCCGCTTTGTCGGACGAGGGCTACTCAATCGGTGTGCTGGTCATCGATGCGAGCCTGTTCGTTCCCCACTCACGGCCTCGTCTCTTTATAATTTGCACGCGCATGAACGCCGCAATTCCCAATAGCTGTGTTTCGAGTGGCCCCGTTTTGCCATGGCATACGAAGGCGGTTAGAACCGCCTACGCGAGACTTCCGGCGGAGATTCGCCGCGGATGGATCTGGTGGAATCCGTCAGTCCCTCCGGCGCGGACAAAGTCGCTCTCCGATCTCATTGAAGATCATCCGGCAGATGTTCGCTGGTTTTCAAAAGACGAGACTAGCCGACTCATAGCAAAAATGAGTGATCTCAATCGGGAGAAGCTGGCTCAAGCCAAACTCCAACGGCGACGCATTGTGGGCGGACTCTACAGACGAACCCGAGAGGATGAGTTTGGCCGGAAAGTTCAACGCGCGGAGATTCGATTTGACGATATTTCCGGGTGCCTCCGAACCCCGGCGGGTGGCTCCAGCCGCCAAGTCATTCTTGTCGTCGAGGGTGAATCCGTGAAAGCCCGGCTGATCTCCGGCCGAGAGACGGCTCGGTTGATGGGATTGCCGGATACGTACACGCTTCCTCAAAGGTATAACGAGGCATACCATCTGACGGGTGACGGCGTCGTCGTCCCAGTCGTGAGGCATTTGGCTCGTTGTATTTTTGAACCTGTGGTCGAATCGATGAAAGCGAGAGCCACCGTCGCCGCATGAACGTGATCCCCTGCGAGCTGAACACGGACCTTCGGCAGCTCATACGGGAATACTCGGAGGTTCTGAAAACCGAGGCGCACAAGCTTGGGGCGCACGGCCTCGACGAGAAGGAGTTCTATAACAGCGGACTCTTTCGAGGCGCCATTGAGCGGATTCGCGGGCAATTCTCCGCCACAATGAGCGAAAAGCGAGAGTTCGTGCGTGCCGTACTCAACTTCATGGAAGATCAAGGCTTCCTACTCGGATGGGAATCCGCGGGCGATGCCAACCGCCACGATTACTCTGTAACGCTGCTGGACGGCCGGACCGGCGTGATCGAGCTAAAGGGGTGCATGGATGGCAATAACACCATCATCTTCGAGCGCCCTCCCCATGCGCGGGAATTCATCATCTGGAGCATCTGCGGCAATCCAGGAGCGGATCCACGGCACAATGCCTGGTCGGGTATTCACACCCGGCTGAGTGCGGACATCATCGAGCGCGAACAGCAAGTAGATGGCGTCATTTATTTGGGATATGGTCCGTGGCACAGTTGGGCGTCCATGTCCGAAAGTGCAGGCGGATCCCAGCCGAATCACACTCGTGGCCCAGTATGAATTGCCCCCACCCTGCATCTACGTTATGCCTGCGACGATAGCGAGCCCGCGAAATAATTCAAAACCGGTTGCGCAACCTCTCGATCGGGTACACCTCCTCAAGGCATTTCACGATTGCTTTGGAGGACGGCCTGAAGAGGTCAACTATGTGGACTTCGAGGTCGAATATCGCGGGACGGATACTGTACGCCGAACCAGAATCCGTCGGGGTGGACAAATAGTCCGCGGGTCTGATAGCCATCCAGCGGACATAAACAATGGAATCGCCTGATGTCAGACGGCGGATCATGCAGGCGGTGGGAAGCGAAGACACTCGCCCTGAGATGATTGTCCGTCACTGGTTGCATGCTCACGGCTATCGTTACCGGTTACATCGCCGCGATCTACCCGGCTGCCCGGATATTGTTTTCCCCCGGAGGTCCAAGATCATCTTTGTCCATGGCTGCTTTTGGCATGGTCATTCCTGTCGGCGGGGCCGGCGCGTTCCGAAAACCAATACCGATTATTGGACGGCGAAGATCGCCCGCAATCATGCCCGCGACGTAACGGCGACCGAACGCCTGCAAGCCGCCAACTGGAATGTTCTGGTTATATGGGATTGCGAATTGCGGGACTTTGACGCGCTCGCGAAGCGGATACACAGCTTTTTGGCGGCTGGCGCTCGGGCTTCGGCAAGCACTCGTGCCGGATACTCCGTGAAGCAACCCTTGCGTCGCTGATCGCCTTTCGAAGCACACGCGGCGCCGGATCATTGTGAGCCTTCGGGTAAAGGGGAGGTTGATACCTGTAGGAGCTCCTCTGCCGCGCCACGGTCCACCGTGGATCCCGCCCTTTTCATTTTCGCCGCGGCTCTCGAGGATTCACGTTGAGCCACAGCACGGCGGCGATCAAAGTCGTCGCGACGCCAAGTCCGAGCACGGCATTCCAGTTGTGATACGTCTGTAGCACCCAGCCCATCAGGAGCGGCGAAACGAAGGCGGCCGCGTTTGAGGAGGAATTCATCAGCCCCGCCACGGTGCCTCCGGCCTTTCCGCCGATGGCGACGGCCGATGCCCAGGCAGCTCCAAGATAGAGGTCGGCGGAGAATGCGCAGAGCGCCATCAGCACGGCCGCCGTCGAGCGCTCGGGCCAGAACATTCCGGCGGCCATGAATCCGGCGGCGAGCGTCAGTCCGAAGAACCCCATCGCGGTGCGCGCCTTCGCGGGCGTGAAACGGCGGCCCAAAGAGTCGGTGCCGAGGCCGCCCATCCAGTTCGCGGCCACACCGAAGAGAAACGGGAGTCCCGCGTATCCGGCCGCCTGTGTGAGCGTGAAGCCGCGGTCTTCCATAAGATACGTGGGGAACCAGGTGATGAAGAATTGCCAAAGGAAGGTCGAGCCGAACGCCACGGCGAGCAGACTGACCAGAGGCTTCGACCAAACGAGTTTCACGGCGGCCGGCGCGGGTGTGGCAAAATCGGTGGCCGTCGCGGACGTAGCGCCGATCTGCGCCAGCTCCGCTGCGTTTACGAAGCGGTGCTCATTGGGGCTATTCCGGTACCAAAACCACCATAAAGCGGCCCAAAACAGCCCTAATCCGGCGAAAACGACGAACATCGCGCGCCATCCGTAGCGAAGCAGCAGGAACGCGGCGATCGCTGGAGTGATGGCGCCGCCAGTCCGTCCGCCGCCCAGGAAAGCGCCGAAAGCCGTGGAGCGTTCCGTAACCGGCACCCAGCGGCCGAAGGCGGACGCAATGGCGGGCGAGAGCGCGGCTTCCACCGCTCCGAAACAGAATCGGATGACAAGGAGCGAGGCGAAGTTCCATGCTACGGCGGTGAACCCCGTGAAGGCCGACCACCAAAGGATGGCGAGCGACACGATTCCGCGCGCTCCGAACCGGTCCGCAAGCGCTCCCCAGAAAGTCTGAAACAAAAAGTACGACAGGCTGAAGATACTGAAAATCAGCCCAACCTGCGAGGGCGAGAAGCCGAATTCCTCGCGGATTTTGGGAGCGGCGACCGAGATGCAGACGCGGTCCATGTAGCTCATCATGTCGATGAGCACGGCGAGCGCGACAACCGAATAGTGAACGCGGGACGGCTTCATGCCTCGAACCGCGTTTCGGCGTCGAGCGGATAAATCGGCCGGGAAACGCGCTTCCACGGGAGAGTGCTGAGGTTCGCCGTGCTTACGCCGGGCGTATCGACCAAAAAGACGGCCTTTGCGAGAGGTTCATACGCGGCTCGAAAACCGTTCGGCGATTTCACGACGACGATCTTCATGTAGAGCGGTTCGATGCCATGGCTGCGGAAGAGCTCGGGGTCTACCGTCATCGCCGAACGTTCCGCGATCAGAATGCGGATCCGGCCAACCTCGAAGACAACCGCGCGGCCCATGCAGGTCTCGATGCCTGTGTTGTAGCCGCGCGCGCGGGCGGTCCAGCGGCCGTCGGAGATGAGGCGGACGTGCCCGGTAGTTTCGACCGGCTTCGAATTGCGGCGATCGAATTTGCCGCCGATCTTCATCGTGACGGTAGCGCCGATACCGGCTTCGACGGCGAGAGCGACGGCCTCCGGATCGACCAGAAAAATGGCGGCGGGCTCGTCGAGCTTGGCGCTGAGTTGAGCGTCCAGCAAGGGAATCAGCACGCCCGTGCTGTCGCCGGGAGATCCCGAACCGGTGCTGTCGGAAGACTCCGCAAAGACGACGGGGCCGCCTTTCACGGCAAGCGCCTGGCGGATGGCCTCATCGACCGGTGTCAGCCGCACGCGGAATTCTTCGCGTTTCTTCCAAAAGCGCGCGGCGAGCGCATCGGCGTGGCGTCCGGCCGCATTGGCTTTGGCATCTGTGACAACCACGACGGCGTTCCCCATTTCGTGGATGTCGAGCCAGGGCTGGACGCCGAAGACGCTCACCGCCTCGGCTTTCCCGGAGGCTTCAAGAGCCTTGGCGCGCTCAATCAGGCGGTGAAAGGGTCCATGCGTGGTTTGCATGTTCTCGGCGTTCGTGATCATCGGAATCTTCCGCATGGCCATGGCGGGCTTTACTTCGCCGGACACGATTCGCAGCCCGAGGCGCGCGGCTTTCCGGCCGATTTCAAACATGTCGATGTGCGGATAGGTGTGGTAGCCGACTATGGCGGCCGCGTTCTCGACCATCCTCCGTGTGACGTTGGCGTGGAGGTCGAGCGTAACCACGACCGGAACATCCGGGCCAAGCGCGGCGCGGACGCGAGCAAGCAGATGCCCCTCGGCGTCGTCCTCGCGCTCAACGCACTGTGCGCCGTGAAGGGCGAGGAGCACGGCTTCCGGGCGCGCCGCGGCAAGGCCTTCGACGATCCGCGTCACGAGGCGGTCGAAATCGGCGCGTATCATGCGGCCGGCGGTGATGGCCCAGGCCGCGGCAACCGGCGCAATGGGTGCGCGGGCTTCGGTGATGACGTCGATGAAGCCCCCCATTTCGGTGAGCTTGCCCCGGTGGCGGTCGAGGACCGCCTCGCCGAATACGGGCGAGAAGTCTTCATAACGGGTCTTGACGGGAGAGAACGTGTTGCTCTCCTGCAGCATGGATGCGATGGCGATAGTCACTTCCGAATACTATAGAATGCTTGCATGAGAAAATACAGCATGGCGATCTCGATGATCGCGACAACCGTTCTTTCCGCGGCGGACGTTTCTCCGAAAGCGCTGGGGAAAGCTCTGACGTTTCACGCCGCTTTTGACGGAGGGATCGACGCGCGGTTCGGGCTTGGCGACAAGCGTATCTACAGCGCCGCATCCTACAAGGAGCAGGACACGGCGAAAGCGGGCATAGACGGAACCGATGTCGAATTGGCGCGCGGGGCCGGGCGCTTCGGAGACGCGCTGCGATTCAAGAAAAAGAACACGAAGGCGATCTTTTTCCGCGGGGAGAAGAACGTAAGTTACACTCCCTCGAATTGGACCGGTACCGTCAGTTTCTGGCTGAGCCTGAATCCGGATCAGGACCTCGACCCGGGGTTCTGCGATCCGATCCAAGTGACGGACAAGGCTTACAACGACTCCGCAATCTGGGTTGACTTCACCAAGGACGACAAGCCGCGCCATTTTCGGCTGGGCGTGTTTGGGGAGTTGAAAGCCTGGAATCCGAAGAATCTTGCCTCGGACGCGAACCCGTTTTTCGGGAAGCGGCTGGTGGCTGTTACGAAGCCGCCGTTCGAGCGTGGCAAATGGACTCACATCGCGATCTCTCACAGCGGGCTTGGCGGCGGAAAGGGCTGGGCCAAACTTTACCTTGACGGGAAGTTGCAGGGTACGGCTGAGAACATCGGCGAACCCTTCGCCTGGGATCTGGGACGCGCGGCGATCCGGCTCGGCGTGAGCTACACGGGATTGTTCGACGAATTGGCGGTCTTCAATCGCCCGCTCGACGACGCCGAGGTGAGCGCACTGTACGGACTGAAAAAAGGCGTGACGGCTATCAGGAAGTGATCTCGCCGCGGTGAAATCGGCGCCGCCGAGGGCGGAAATCGAGGAGGCCACGGTCATGATGACCGCAACTTCGCCAAGAGCTTCCCCGGTTATGTTGACCGGGGAAGACAATCGGTTGGGCTCGGATAGTCGATTTCGTTCAGCGCTTCCGGCGCCGCACGGTGGCCAATGCGGTAAGACCGAGGAACGACAGAGCAACCGTGGATGGTTCCGGAATCCCAGAGTCCAGATCCGCAATTTCGCCGGCGCTCAAGGCAGTGTCAAAGATGCGGACGTTGTCGAGGCTGCCGGTGAAGTACTCCGCGTGGGAACCGTACTGTCTGCCGAATCGAGTATTCGTGCCGCTGAGTCCAGTGGACACGGTGTGGCTCACGCTGCCCGCAAGCAATCCATCAATGTAAAACCTGCTCTCCGCCGGCGCGGCGGCATCAACCACCAGCGCTATCCGATGCCAGGCAGCGTCCTGAGGGTAGCTTACAGTATTGTCGGACCAGTCATCGCCCATGCGAAAAAAAGGCCCGTAAAATCCGATGTAAAAGCCGGGACCACCCCCCTGGGAGATTAATTCAAAGATACCCGCACCGAAACCGCCCGCGCCGACTTGTTCGTCCAGGACAACGGTGTAGCTTCCGGAGACCGGTACAATGTATTCGCCGAATTCAACGTACTGCTGGCTAGCTCCGTTGAGGGTCAGGACTCCGCCGGCGACGGTGGCTCCCCCGAATGCGCTACCGTTCGCGGCTCCGGCGGAATCGGTCAGATCGCTGTTGAAAAGGTATTGGTGGATCAAGGCGGCTTGGGCGCCGAAAACGCCAGCCGCAAGAAACGTAAGGAGACGAATAGTGCGCATTGGAAATGGGTCCTCGTAAACTTGACCTTCAAGCCTACAACACAATTAGGGGCGATACAACAACAGCCCAAACGCCCGCCGCGGCGACGCGGTTTTTTTGCCGTATGGTCAGAAAGTGAATCGTCCGGCGATCTGCGCCTGGCGTGGCGCCCGCGCCGAGAAAATGCGGGCGAATGATGCCGGTTCGTCCACGAAGCGCTCCGGAATGTTGAAATTCGTGCGATTCGTCAGATTGAACGCCTGGATCTCCAATTGAAGCGCGAGATGGTCTCGAATCCGGAAGCGCCGCGACAACGAGACATCCGCGCTGAAGAGTCCCGGTCCCCGGATGATGTTTCGCCCGGCGTTGCCGAACGTGTATCGCGCGGGGACGGCGAACGCCGAGGAATTGAACCACTGGAGCGGCGTCTTCGGTCCCTTGTTCGGATCTTCGGTTACGTTCGGACGATCGTTCCCGTAAGTTCCGCCGGTGTTGCCGGTATTGCTGTTGTCAAAGCGAAGGAGCGGCGTCAAGGGCTGTCCCGTATTTCCGCTGACGATCGCGCTCAACTGAAATCCCTTTACAAATGCGCCGGGCAGCGACCAGACGGCAGACACGCTCACGCGCTGCCGGACGTCGAAGCTCGATGCGGCGCGTTCGGCCGCGTAACTCGAGCTGTTCTGGGGAAAATTCTTGTCCGCTTTGACGCCGAGGAACGCCGAAGTATCGTCGATCGATTTCGAGTACGTATAGGCCATAAGCATAGAGAATCCGCGCGCGAATGGCCGGTTCAGCGACGCCTGCAGCGAGTTGAAGCTCGAGTTGCCGCCGCTTTCGATCAGGAAAATGTTGCTGAACGCCGGCAAAGGGCGGCGGCGAGTGAGATCCCCCGATCCGGGTGCAGGCTGGTTGATGTCACGCGACCGGATCAGGCGCGTGCCCTTCGATCCCGCGTAACTCAAGCTGAACACACCCACGCGCTCCACTTGATGTTGCACGTTGAAATTCCAATGCTGCAGGTACGCCTGGGTCATGTCGGGACTCAAGGAGCTCAGCGACGCCGCCGGCGTGATTCCGCCCCGCGTTGGGAACGGATCGCTCAGGCTCAGCAACGCCTGCGCCGTCGGGAAGAAGGCGCGAATGTTGAAATACGGCGGATTGTAGTAGATCGAAGTATTCGCGACTAACACTCCCGAATCGAAAAAAACACCGTAGCCGCCCCGCACTGCCGTCTTCCGGTCCGCGGACCATGCGAAGCCCACGCGAGGAGCGATGTTGTTGCGGTCCGGCTGCGTGCCCGATCTCGAAACGCCGTTCGCACCCACGCGTGAGATCGCGCCGCTTGCCGGATTCAACACGGACATCCGGTCGGCCGGGTCGGTTGGCGGAGTGTTGTACTCATACCGCGCCCCCAGATTCAGCATGAGCGACGGACGGACCTTCCAGTCGTCCTGCACATAGTAGTTGGCCGCCGTCGAGCGCAGCGTCTGCACCGCGTCCGACTGCGACTGCACTCCGAACGACGGCAGACCGAGCAGCAAATCGCCGGGCCCGCTTCCGGATAGCGCGCCTGAAAAGCTCAGAGATCCGCGCGAGAGCAGATCGTTGATGCCGTTGTGCTCAATCTTTCGCGCTTCAAATCCCAGCTTCAGGGCGTGCGCGCCTCGCACCAGAGACAAGCTGTTGTTGAGCTGATAGGTATTGCCGGCGCGGTCGATGGGAAGTTGCGTGACGTCGCCAACCTTTGAGTAGCCCGCCACCGTGATCGACGGGTATCCGAAGTCGACCGGTTTCGTGGGCAGCCAGTTGACTCCCCACAGTTGGTTCACGTCGCGAGAGACATTCTCCGGCAGTAAAGTTCGCTGCAGGCGATTGAAGCCGAGGAGGAGCACATTCACGGTTCCCGGGCCGATTACGCGGTGATACTGCGCGAGCGCATTGTGCCCGCGGTCCTTGACGGAGTCGCCGAAACCTGGCACGTCGGTGTTGTCTTCGGCGTAAGGCTCGATCAGATTCTTCGTACCGAAACTGTAGCGGAACGTCAGGACGTCGTTTGCCGACGCGTAGTGGTCGCCGCGGATATTGGCCTGGTTCTGTTCGTCCGTGCCGGTTGGCTGCGCCAGATAATTCGCCGCCGCGCCGGGGAGGTTGGCGCGCGGAAAGAGATCGAAAATGCGGGCCGAAAGCGGGTGAATCCGGGATGCGGGTATCTGCTTGCCTGCGAACGGCTGCCGCGTAAACGGATCGAGCGCGTTTGCCGAAAGCTCCGAAAGATCGCCTCGCCGGATCGCGTCGGACGGAACGCTGCCGAGCCTGGTCAATCCTTGCCGCTCGCGCACGCCGTCGAAGTTCGAAAAGATAAACGTCCGTTCGGGGCGGAGCGCGCCGCCGGCTCCGGCGCCGAACTGGTTGCGAATGTACTTGTTGTTACCCGTCTTGTCGAAATAGTTATCGGCGTCGAGAACGCGATTTCGCAAATACTCGTAGGCAAAGCCGTGCCAGGTGTTGGCGCCGCTTCGTGTGACTACGTTGACCTGCCCGCCCGCGCTCCGTCCATACTCGGCGCTATAGGCATTGGTGGCTATCTTGAATTCCTGAATCGCATCGACTGGCGGCTGGAGATTGTAGCGGTTGACGTCGGGATCGTTGTTGTCCACTCCATCGAGGAGAAAGTTGTTGAACTCCTCGCGCGCGCCGTTGACGTGCATGGCGAACGACCCTCGGGAGGACAACTCCGAATCCTCGACGGGCGGCAGAACGCCCGGGATCAACAGCGACAGTTGCAGGAAGTCCCGCCGGTTGAGCGGCAGCGCCTCCACGCGCGTACGGTCGATGACCGCGCCAAGATCGGATGACTCCGTGGGCACGGCGCGCGCGGCGGCGGTGACCTCCGCGCGGCTTTGAACCCCCGCCACGCTCAACGCGATATCCACGCGCAGGCGCGACTGGACGTTCAAGGTAATGTTCCTGACGGTGGTTTCCGCGAAACGGTCCGCTTTGGCGGTGATCTCATAGACGCCTGGGGGCAACTGCGAAAACTGATAGTGTCCAGCCTGGGCGGCTGTCACGGAACGCTTCACCGCGCTCCTGATTTCCAGGATCGAAACTTCGGCTTTGGGCACGCCTCCCGCCGAAGGATCGAGCACATAGCCGGAAATGGAACCGGACGTTACTTGCGCCAGCGCCACCCCGGCGGTCAGCAGCGCCAAACCGGCGCACGACAGGTTCCGCGTCATCCTTCCATTCTCCCCCGGTTGCGGCTTGGCGTCCTGCACGTAAGACGAAGCAGCCTGTTGGACAGCCGGCTAGACAGTCTGTCAATCGGGCGCCTGCAACGAGCATGGTAAGTCCATCGCAGGCATGGGAGCGGACTTCCGCGGCGTCGAGTGCGGCCCGCACACAGCTTCAAAGCTTCACAAGGCAAACGTTCCGGACGCCTGAAGAGAACGAGGAGCTCGGCACGGAGGGAACTTCGATCTCACTCGGGAGCAGTCCTCGGCCAAGTCCGCGGAAGCGCTGAACGGCACTCGCCGCTTGATTTAAAGCTAGTTTTTGAGCTAACCCATGGGCTAGCTCACGATTCGCCCGTCGCGCATGTTCACCATCCGGTGTCCGTAGGCCGCGGCCTCGGGATTGTGCGTGATCATGAGAATCGTTTGACCCAAGCGCTCGTTCAGGTCGCGGAGCAACGTGAGAACCGTTTGCGAGTTCTGGCTGTCGAGGTTGCCGGTAGGTTCGTCGGCCAGCAGGATCGCCGGCTCGTTGACAATGCCGCGGGCAATCGCCACGCGCTGCTGCTCGCCTCCGGAAAGCGCGCTCGGCTTGTGGCCCAGCCGCTCTGTGATGCCCAGAAGTTTGAGCACTCCGCGAAATCTGGCGGTTTCGCCGCCGCGGTTTCCGCCGATGTGACGAGCGAGGGCGATGTTGTCGCCCGCGGTGAGTATCGGCAACAGGTTGAACTTCTGAAACACGAAGCCGACGGTGGTCTTGCGCAATCGCGTGCGCCCCGCGTCGCTAAGGGACGCAAGGTCTTCGCTCGCGACCCGCACCGTGCCCGCCGTTGGGGGCGTCAACCCGCCGATGATGTGGAACAAGGTGGACTTTCCCGAACCCGAGGGCCCGACAACAGATAGAAATTCTCCCGGCTCGACGTCGAGGTCGATCCCGCGCAACGCCTCGACGTCCACCTTGCCGACGTGGAAAATTTTTCGCAGGCCGCGGATCGCGATGATGGGACTCGATGGGCTACTCATACGCCAGCGCCTCGATCGGGTCCTGGCGTGCGGCGCTCAATCCAGGGTAGAGAGCGCCGAGGGCCGCGCCGGCCATCGCGATGACGCCCGCGATCGGCCACCATTCGGGAACGATGGCCTGCGTAAGCGAGGCGGGTATCAGCTTCATCATCAGCCACCGCGAGCCATAGCTGAGCCCGATACCCGCGAACGATCCCGCCACCGAGAGCAGAACGGCTTCGATCAGGATAATCAGGAGCACGTAGCCTCGCGATGCGCCGAGCGACTTCAGAATTCCGATTTCCCGCGTGCGGTGCAGGACAGCCGTATACATCGAAAGAAACACAACGGCAAACCCGATGACGACGCACACCACCGTCATTACGTTGATGAAAGTCTTGAGCTCGGGCAGGTTATTGACCGAAATGAGCGAGGTGAATTCTTCCATCGAGTAGATGGGGTAGCCTTCAAGCTGCGCGCGGAGCGAGGCGATGACGGCGTCGACATTGCCCGGGCTGTCCACTTTGAGAAAAATCTGGCTCAGCTTGCCGGTGTTGCCGGTGAGGTCCTGAAGCGTGGCGAGCGGCAAAACGATTCGCGCGAGCTTGCCCGGCTCGGCGATGCCGCACACGCGCCACTTGCGGTTCAGCATTTCAATCGTGCCGCCGGCCTTCACGCCTCTTTGGCGGGCGTAGAACTCATCGAGAATCACGTCTTCCGGACCCGCGAACGGTCCCCCCTGAATGAACTTGAAGCCGCCGCTCATTCTGTTGAATTCATCGAGATCGACGCCCGTAACCATGGTCACGGCGGCGACCGGATGCACCATGGTTCCGGTAGCGAGCGCCACGTGAGGCTCCGTGCGCAGCTTGTCGAGAAGCTTTTGGCTCATGGGAGCGGTGCTGAGACTAAGCAGAGACGTCCCCGGCGGACGAACGGCAATATCCGCGCCGACGCCGCGGGCGCGGCGCGCCGTTTCGGCAAGCATTCCCTCGCTCAGGCCCACCAGCGTGAGCATCAGCGTGACCGGTATTCCGATGAGGAACACACTCAGCGCCGTGCGAAGCGGACGGTGCTTCAAGTTCTCAAAGACGAGCTTTAGAATCACTTTTCTATTGTGTCCTTCGCCGGCGCGGACACCGGACGCTCCGCGCCCGCCGCGCCAACGGGAGTGGCGCCAGGCGTTGAACCCGGCGCGGGCCCGAGCACCTGCAACTCCGTGTTCTCCGGACGTTCGAGCACGAATTTTTCGTCCGTCACGAGGCTGTCCTTGTTGACATCCATCTTCACAATCGAGATCACAACGCCGTACTCGTCGACCGGCCTGTTGATCTCAATATGGGAGGGAAAAGGAACGCCGTCGTAGCTCTTCCACTCGCCGTAACGGGCGTCGGTCAAGATCGCCCCGGAGGCGCTGAACACCTTCTGCCTGACGATGCGGAGCGTAAAGCGGTCGAACCAGACGTTTCGCCCGAAGTAGAGTTGGCCGTCGGCGCCGCGGTTGACGACATAGAGTACATAGTCGGCGTTCTCTTCATCGGTAAAGTTTTCAACGATGGTCAGGTCGCGCACGGGATCGATGGGTTGCACCATCAACGCCTCGAGAAAGTGCTGCGGCCGCAGGTTCTCAATCCTGTTAGGCGAAGGCGCGGAGATCTCGTTCCGGCCTTGGACGAAACGGTTCTTCGCCGGGATGTAAAGCTTGAAATCGGCACCGTCCGAAACCATGTCGAAGGCTTTGTTGCGAACCACGGGATAGAGCCCGATCAAGCGGATGAAGGAGGGCTTCTTGAAGAGAATGTAGGCGCGGACGTCTTTGTATTCCGTGATGTGGCCCTTGTCGGCGCTGCCAAGGGCCGGAACCATGTCCACGGTGGCGCTGAAGCTGTTCACCGACGCGTAGATCTGAGCGATCCGGTCGATAAGCGTCTTCTTGTCGGTCGTAATCAGCTTTTGGGTTGGGTTCGATCGTTTCTGGCTAATCTGGCGGCGGCGCACCAGGCAAGAGGCGCAGGCCATCATCAGAAAGACCGCGAGGAGCAGACGCCCGGTCAAACGAACCATCAGTGGCATTACTTCATTGTAGGCAAGGCCGCGGTTGCGCTGTCAATGTTCCGCCACGGTATGAGCGCGCGACATGGAGGTGAGGAATCCGCCGCACTTCCGAACTCGGCGACTTCCAACCCGGCTCCATTGCCGATGGAGCCGACTGTACCACCGGGAGATCCAAATCCGCGCCGGTCGTTTCCACAGATCCTCCTCCACAAACGCGCGCAGGTCGACAGCCACCGGATGCCCCAGCCGACAGCGGAAGACCGTCGGAGAGAGATCGAGTGGCAGCGCGAACAAGACGCCTTGGAGGCGCCAAGGACGAAATCGCCTTGGCCCGCCCGCTCACCGCAATCCAAACCTCCAAACCGCGGCAGCGGTCGCCGCTCGAATATTTGCCAACCGCCGTCTCCGTACCGCCGGCGCCATCCAAAATCGACAACGATAGCGGTCTGAACGGTTACCCTACAAGGTTGTCGTGCTCGCCTACCAGCGTAATCGTAGAGTCATCCCGAGTTCTCTGGCGCGGGTCCCCTCGATTGAGAGATCCGCGCCGACAAGGATACTTGTGATCTGGCCTACTCCGGCGGTCGAAATGTTGCTGATCGGCGGGTTGAAGACACCCCGGTTAAACAGGTTGGCCGCCGAGGCGACATATTCCAACTTGAATCGCTCGGAAAGTTTGAAGTCCTTCGCGATAGTCAGGTGATGCAGGACGTAGCCCGGCCTCTTCAGGACGTTCACGCCGCTGTTGCCGAACCGGCCCGCGGTTGGCACGGCGAAGCATTGGGGATTGAACCAGCGGGCGATTGTGCGCTCCCCGCCTGGCAAATTGCCGTCACAGATTCGGTCCGGCAGCCCGCCGACAGTATTCGTGTTCGATGGATCGGAACCGGCATAAGTGGGGTTGTAAAACTGTCCTGACGTGAGAAAGGAGATAGTGGTGAGTCTCCACCCGCCTATCGCCTGATCGACCGCGGACGGAACGCTAGCGAGGAAATACTTGCCCTTGCCTATGGGAAGATTGATCACCGTGCTGAAAACCGCCCTGTGCCGGGAGCTGAAAGTCTCGCGGTTCCAAAGACTGTGGTTGTAGGGATTCTCCAGATTCAGGAAGTCGGATAGGTGCGACTGCAGCGTATAGTGCGCATCAAAAGTGATGAGGCTGCCCACTTTTCGCTGGACCTCAAACTGCACCGAATTGAAGTTCGACCTGCCGTCGGATTGAGCCTCCGTCACCCCGATGAACTGAGGATATGGCCGCCGAGCCTGAGTAAAGGTAGTCAGGCTCGGTTGCGGCTTGTTGATGGCCATATTGTAGTTGAGGCCCCGGCTGCGCGAGCCGATATACGACAATCGGAAGCCCATGTCGCCAACCTGGTGCTCAAGTGTCAGGTTGAACTGGTGGATGGAACCATTGTTGGTCTGCAACGGGAATCCGGTGACGCTTTGCGACGGGATTGCCGCTGAAGCCAGACTCGATGGAAACGGGTTGGGAAACGAAAAAAACGGCCTGCCGTCCGGACCCTGGTTGTTATAGGTCTCCGAGATTTGGAAAGGTCCGACGCCTTGGAGCCTGGCAAAGTAGCCGATGGTTTCCGTGAAGATGCCGTAGCCGCCGCGAATGACGCTCTTGTCGCGAAGGCGGTAGGCGAACCCAAATCGCGGCCTCAGATTCTTCTTGTCCGGCGACGGCAGCACATTGCCTGTCACAATGTTGATGTTCTTCGGGTACAGAGAACTCACCTTCTGCGCGGTGTCCGCGGGAATGATCACGTTGCCGGTACCGCGGTCCCAGGCGTACTGCAGGCCGTCGTCGAAGGTTGGAGCCGTGAAGTAATCCCATCGCAGTCCGTAATCGATGCTCAGCTTTTGAGTCACCTTGAATGAATCGGAAATGTAAACGCCGAACTCCTTTTCGCGGCGTTTGCGGTTCACCAGTGGGCTCAATCTCGAACTTGTGAACGGCTGTCCTAACAGGAAATCCGCATAGGCATTGCCGCTTAGGCTTCCGTTAAAGTTGAAATTACCGAACGTGGGATCGGGAATACTGCCGAGAAATTCCTGCACCACCTTGAGCTCACCCCCCATTTTCAGGACGTGCCGCCCAATCGACCACGTCAGCGAGTCCGCGTAGGAGTACATGTGATTGTCATTCACGATGCCGCCGCCCGGCATGCTGAATCCCGTGAATCCCGTAATATTCAGAGTGGGCGCGCCCTGGACGTTCTTCAGCCCCGTTTGATTGACTCCCTGGATCCCCATTTTCTCGATCGTCTCCGCGGCCTGAAGCGGTTTGACGCCGGCGATGTCGGTGCCGTCCTCAATGAAGTCGGTTTTGTATCCGAAGCGGAACGTATTCACCAGGCGCGGTGAGAAGATATGTGTGTCATTGATGACGGTGTGCCCGTGGGAACGGAATCGCGTCCAAACAAACTGGGGTAGCAGGGAGGAGAGAACATAGGGCGTGCGCCGTCTGATCCACCGCCCATAAATAGAATTGTTCTGGGAGAAGTTGTGATCCAGGCGAATCTGTGGATACCGGGCTTCGAAAAGATCGCTCGGGAAAGGATGCGTGTAACCGAAGTTGTTTACCAGAGAGCTGGGATCGCCGAGGTTGGGCCTGGGAAGGTACTCATCCTGAATCTTGGCCGACGTGGAATTTATTCGTGACGCCGGGATGACGTTATTAGGGAACGGCTGACCGGTCGCGGGGTCCCGGACCACTTGCGAAAGTTGCGAGAAATTCCCAGCGCGCAGCGCAAGATTCGCAACGCTGCGCTGAAGGAACACGCCCGCGGGAATCTTGAGATAAAAATACGACACGTAGAAGAAGGTCTTGTTCTTGACGATCGGACCCGAGAACGCAAGCTGTCCACGGTGCTCTTTCGTCGCCGGCTTAATGGGGTCGAAGAAATTGCGGGCGTTCAGCGCCGAGTTGAAGTGGGTGAAATAAGCTTCGCCATGATAGCCGCTATCGCCGCGTTTGGAGATCATGTTGTAGTTCGCGACCCTGGGCTGGTCGGCGGTATTGCTGACCCCGGTTACGGTCAGTTCGCTGAAATCCAAGCGGTTCACCAGGTTTACGGTTCCGTCGTTCGTCACGCCGTCCATGCCGAGAGCTACCTGAGAAGGCGGCTGGCCGTTGATGTTCATGTTCCAGCCGCTACCTTGACTTTCGACTCCAGGAAGCGTCGCCAGCAGCGAGTGCGGATAGTAATTGCGGACCATGGGGCTTTCGTCATACACTTTGCGTCCGATACCCGAGGTGATTTGGGCGCTATCCGTGGTTATGGGCGATACCCCAGCCTGCACCGTGATTCGCTCGGCGATCTGCCCAACTTCAAGATGAGCGTCAACGCGCCGGATCTGCGATCCTTCCACGACGACGTTATCGGCAATAAAGCTCTTGAAGCCAGGCGCTTCGATCGAAACGCGGTAGACACCGGCGACAAGGTCCGGGAACTCGAAATTGCCGTCGGCATCCGCCAACGCCGTCCTCCTCTCAACGCTCGTCTTGACGTCGGTCACCGCGACGCGAGCGCCAACAACGGCGGCGCCGGATGCATCGGTAACCACGCCGCGGATGGTGGACAATTGCAATTGCCCGTACAGTTGAGAACTGGAACACAGCAGCGCCGTGAACGGCAAAACCTTCCACAAACGGTTCTTCATCGTCTCTCCTTCGTCTCAAGAGCGGCTTCGAGGCCGATAAATGTTGGAAGTATATTACAGGAATGGCAGGATAGCACAGGAATCGCCGCTAGTCAAACTAAAGACGACAGCGACCAGCGATTCCGCAACCAAGTAAGGAAATTCCACGAAGTGCTGGGAGATCCTGGCATTTTCGTGTCGGGGATGATTGTCGATGGAGAATTTTGGCGGGAGAGAGGGAGGAATGGAGGAATTGGGCACGCGGCAGCATAGGGTTGATGT
>CAMDED010000098.1 GCA_945893365.1 Candidatus Sulfopaludibacter sp. SbA3
GGGGCGGTGTCCCACCTCCCGTTGGTCGGCCCCGGAGATTGTACGGCGTATGGGCAGTTTTTGGTCATTCTCAACTCAAGAAAGGAGGCCCCGCGGCTGTTCGCTCCCTTCCTCCTTCAGGCTCATTCTTCGATTGGAATATACTGGAAAAGCGAAAGTGCGGCAAGTATCCGCCGGGAGGCGCCGGTTTCGGAGTAACGGTTTCGGAGTAACTATGCGGTATCCGGCTCCTTGAATCTCCGCCTTGCGCCGTGGCGGACGTCGAGTACTTCAACCTGCTTCCGCTTTTCCTGCACGCGGTATATCACGCGATAGACGTGAGGCTTGCGCCCGTGGACGGACCTTCCCTTGTTTTCCATCCTCCAGGCCCTGGCGGATGCCTTCCGCAGGTCGGCGCGAGCGGCAATCTCCAGCAGACGCCGCTAGGCTGCCGCATCCTGCACGATGGCCGATGCCTTCCCTTGCACCGTCGGCGCCACGGGGCGCTTGGTTTTCTTGAGTTGTTTCATGAAGTCGCCGGACCGGCGTATGGCTCGAAAGACCCGGGCTTCTCGGGGGAACCGCCGCTTTCATCGTCCCAGGTCGATTCCCAGCTTCTTCAGTTCTTCGGCGTAGTAGCGTCTGTGGAGCAAGTCCCACTCCTCCGTGCCTTCGGGGATCTCTTTCTTCTGAGACCGGACCTTGACCCGTGCGGTGTGATCGGCCTTATCCTCGACGCTTAGAATCTCGGTAAAACCCTTAACAATCTGCAGACGGACGTCGTTCGGATCGAGCTTGAAGCGCAGCTCGCGCGACTTGCGAAGAATCACGACGAGCTTGTGAGAGGTGTCGGTAATCTTATCGCGCGAGAGCTTCATGTGGTCGCCCGCGTCGCGGCCGGAGGCGCGCACCACTTTGCGCTGCGTGATAAGCGTGTTCTTGATGCGGCGGAACATTTCAGGATAGCTCACGCCCTGCTCCCGCATGTAGTCGCTGTACTGGCCAAGGATCTCGCGGACTTCGTCGTTGAGACGGTCCTCCGCCGTAAGCTCTTCCGTGATTACGCTCGACACGATCTCGGCAACGGCGCTGGGATTAGCGGTCTCAATTGCGCCGTTGGAGAGCCTTCCGACGATCTGGCGGGACAAGTAATCGATAAATTCCCTGGCTATCAGCATCCTAAAGCGATTCGGCTCCTACGAAGATCTTGGTTAGTTTAGCACACTGCCCGCGCCGGAGCCCTCCGGCTAGCGGAATAGCAAGAGCGTGGAAATCGCAGTGAGCGCCACCACGGAGGTCTCGAAAACAGCGGGAGAGATCCTGTTCACGACCCAGCGGCCGGTCAACGCGCCGGCCAGGACCGCGGGAACCATCAGGACGTCGAAAGCGAGCGATTTGGCGCTGAACAGGCCATGCCAAATATAGATGGGGACTTTGGCCAGATTGACGATGAAGAAAAACCAGGCGCCAGTGGCGACGAACTCTTCCTTCGGCAGATTCTTGCTGAGGAGATAGAGGTTCATCACCGGCCCCGCGGCATTCGCCACCGTGGTGGCGAAGCCGGCCGAGACTCCGTAGGGCGCGGGGTGCGCGGGCCTGCTTGCGGTATCGGGGCGCAGACGCCGCCGCAGATACGCTCCCAGCATGAGAAGCACGATGAAACCGACTCCCGGACGCAGGATGCGCTCGTTGAGCGAGAGCGCGGCCGCGCCGAGGGCCATGCCGGCCACCACCCACGGCAACAGTGAGAACAGACGCCCGGCAGCTGCGTGGCGCCGCCAATAGAACACGGCGAAAACGTCGGCGGTGCAGAGAACGGGCAGGAGCCATCCGGCCGACTGGCGCGCGTCGCCCACGGCAAGCACCATCAGCGGAATCGCCAGTATGCCAACACCGGGAACGCCCGTTTTCGCGACGCCGACCATGAAGGCGCATACCGCGCCGAGAAGCCACTGAAAGGCGGAAAGATGGGGTATTAGAGAGAGATCGGGCATGAGGGAAAGTGGCGCATGAGAGAGCGACGCCGGTCCGCGCCGTTTCGAAATTCACGGCCCGCTTCGGCAGCGGCTGGATCGGGTTAAGTTTCGATTTACCGTCCTCTCATCGGAAACGGACCTTGACGTCCGGTTTGTTTTCCAGACGAACGGTGTCGATAAAGCGCACCGTGGGCGGGGCCGAAGTCATGACGATGGACTGCGTGCGGCTTCCGTCGCCGGTGAAGCGGACTCCGTTAAAAAGGTTGCCGTCGGTAACCCCGGTCGCGGCGAAGACAAGATGGCGGCCCGGCGCAAGGTCTTCGGTGCGGTAAAGCTTGTCGACGTCGGTGATGCCCATCTGCTGCATACGCTCTTTCTGCGCGGCGTCTTTCACGACGAGCCGGCCGAGAATCTCGCCGTTAAGGCAGCGCAGCGCGGCGGCGAGCAAGACACCTTCCGGCGCGCCGCCCGATCCCATTACGGCCTGAACGCCGGTCCCGGCGACCGCTGCAGCGATACCGGCGGAGAGGTCGCCATCGGAAATGAGACGAATGCGCGCGCCGGCCTCGCGAATATCGGCGATCAGCTTCCGATGACGAGGACGGTCGAGCACGACGACCACCAGCTCGTCCACGCCCCGCTGCAAACGGCGCGCGATAGCCTTCAGGTTCTGTTTGACGGGAGCGTCGAGGTCGACCGCGCCTTTTGCCTGCGGCCCGACGACGATCTTTTCCATGTAGCAATCGGGCGCATGCAGAAGGCCGTGGCGCTCCGATGCCGCGAGCACCGTAATCGCTCCGCCGGCGCCGGTCGCGCAGAGATTGGTTCCTTCCAGCGGATCGACCGCGATATCCACCTGCATCGCGCCTTCCGCGCCGACGCCCGATCCCACTTTCTCCCCGATGTAGAGCATCGGCGCTTTGTCGCGCTCGCCTTCGCCGATCACGATAGTGCCGTCGATGGCGATGGTATCGAGAACGCGGCGCATGCTTTCGACCGCGGCGTGATCGGAGCCGTCCGGATCGCCGACTCCCATCGTACGCGCGCAAGCGATGGCGGCCTCTTCCACAACACGGAGCATTTCAAGAGACAGGTCGAACATATATGATAGAGTTTTCTCTCCATGGACGATATCACACTTCTTGTACTTGCCCATCCCGCGGAATCGCAATTGAAGATGCTGGATCGGTTGCCCGAGGGCACGACCATTGCCGTGGGCGAAAGCCTGGAGGCGTTCGAGCGGGTGGCGGCGGGCGCGGACGCAATTCTGGTCTGGTCGGGCACCCGCGCGCTGCTTCAACGGATATGGGCGATCGCGCCTCGCGTGCAATGGGTCCATTCCCGCGCCGCCGGACTCGATGGCGTTCTGTTTCGGGAGCTGATTGAGAGCCCCGTGCCGTTGACCAACGGCAGCGGTGTATTCAGCCGTTCTCTCGGCGAATTCGTGGCGGCGGCCGCGCTTTATTTCGCCAAGGACTTCCGCCGCATGATGCGCAATCAGGCGGCGGGCAGGTGGGAGCAGTTCGATGTCGAAGAGGTCCACGGCAAGACGATGGGGATCGTGGGATACGGCGACATCGGGCGGGCGTCCGCGGAACGGGGCAAGGCGCTCGGGATGCGTGTGATCGCGCTGCGGAAGCGTCCCGAAAAGTCCCAGGGCGACAGCTTGATCGACGAAGTTTTCGCGCCGGACCGGCTTCTGGATTTGATGGGCCAGTCGGACTACGTCGTCTCAGCCGCGCCGCTCACGCCGGAAACGAAGGGGCTGATCGGCGCCGAGGCGATTGCGGCGATGAAGCCCACGGGAGTGCTGATGAACGTGGGCCGCGGACCCGTCATCGACGAGGCGGCGCTGGTTGCGGCCTTGCGCGAGAAGCGGATTCGAGGCGCGGCGCTTGACGTGTTCGAGACGGAGCCCTTGCCCGCGGGGCATCCGTATTATAGTTTCGAGAACCTGCTGCTCTCTCCCCATTGCGCCGACCATACGCCGACCTGGCTTGAAGACGCGATGCAGTTCTTTGTGGAAAACTTCGAGCGCTTTCGCCTGGGCGAGCCGCTGAAGAATGTGGTTGAGAAACGGCTGGGATATTAAATGAGCTATCGTCACCGTGTACTCGGAATGCTGTTTCTCCTGTCGATCGTCACGTATATCGATCGAGTGTGCATCTCCGTCGCCGGGCCTCGAATGCAGGCCGACCTCGACATTTCGCCGGAACAATGGGGTTGGGTGGTCGGCATGTTCGCTATCGCCTATGCGGCCTTTGAGATTCCGAGCGGGACCCTGGGCGACCGGATCGGCCCAAGGAAGGTTCTGACCCGCATCGTCATTTGGTGGTCGGCGTTCACTTCGCTGACCGGTTTCGCGACCAGCTTTGCGATGCTGCTTCCGATCCGGTTTCTGTTCGGCGCGGGAGAGGCGGGCGCGTATCCGAACAGTTCATCGAGCATCTCACGGTGGTTTCCGGTTGTGGAGCGGGCCCGGGCGCACGGGATCGTGTGGATGGCAAGCCGCATCGGCGGAGCGCTGTCCCCGTTCCTGGTGGTACCGATTCAGCAGGCTTACGGGTGGCGTGCGGCGTTCTTTACCTTCGGCATTCTCGGCGTGATCTGGTCGGTCGCCTGGTACACCTGGTATCGCGACTACCCGTCGGAGAAATCCGGCGTAACGGCGGAAGAACTGGCGGAGATCGGCACCGCTCCGCGCGGGGCGCATCACGGATTGCCCTGGTCGATCGCGCTTCGCAGCAAGAACCTGTGGTTCATCATGCTGATGTACTTCACCTACTGCTACGGTTCGTTTTTCTTCCTGTCGTGGCTGCACACTTACCTTGTAAAGGGGCGGGGATTCAGCGAGAAGGATCTCCTGCTTTCGACTTTGCCGTTCGTGCTGGGGGCGATTGCGAACGGCGCCGGCGGCTACACCAGCGACGCGATGGTAAAGAAGTTGGGGCTGAAGTGGGGGCGGCGGTCGGTGGCGATGGCGGGCTTATCGGCATCGGCGATCTTTACAGTGGCGACTGTCCTGACGGAGCACAAGATTCTGGCGCTCGTTTTTCTCGCGCTCAGTTACGCGGGATCGGATTTCATGCTGCCGACCGCGTGGGCCGTGTGCCTTGACGTGGGGAGGAAATACGCGGGCGCGGTGACGGGAACGATGAACACGGCGGGGCAGATCGGCTCCTTCATCTCATCGGTGCTGTTCGGTTACTTCGTCACCATGTCGAACAGCTACGACATCCCCCTTCTGCCGATCGCCGCGATGCTCGCGATCAGCGCGTTGCTGTGGTTGAAGATCGATCCAACCGAGCAGTTGATTCCGAGCTGAGGCATGAGCGTGGCGCCGGCTGTGTCGAAACAGCGATGAGGATGGTGTGCGCCTTCCGGCCGATGGCGGCGGAAGGCACTCGATTGAGCGGGGCCGAAGGCTCCTGGCGGCTACACGCCTTCGCGACCGCGACCGGTTCGATCCAGGTGAGCTTGACTGGCGTGGCGATGGGCGGCAGCGAAACCGGCGCGAAGCATGACGCGGATGCCGGCCCGGATCGAAGCCACCATGGTACAGGTTCCATTCGAGGTTACCGCGCCGGCCGTGAGGGGCTCACACACGGATTTCCCTTGATCAGGAACCGCAGCGGCCAATCCGCGCAGTGGCGGATTCCGATGCGCGGCGTCACCTCGATCTCGATCTCAAGGTTGCGTGGCGGCTCCTTCACGGCCAGGTTTCCCTGCGTCACGTCCACGCCGTTCTGAGCGCGGGTGATTCCCATCGCCCTTGTGAGGTTGCCCGGCCCGGAGCACAGATCCTCCACCGTGCGCGCGCCTGGCCGCCGGCTCCGCATCTCACCCGTTCCCCACAAGGGCTCGAGCGCCCGGATCAGCACGCAACCCGGCGACCCATCCGGCTCAGCCACCAGGTTCAAGCACTCGTGCATTCCGTAGATCAGATAAACATACGCATGTCCAGGCGGGCCGAAGATGACGCGCGTCCGCTCCGTGACGCCCCGCGAGGCGTGCGCCGCGCGATCGGCCGAACCGAGATACGCTTCCGTCTCGACAATCCTCCCGCCGCAGCCGCCGTGCACCAGGATCTTCCCAAGGAGGCCGCGCGCGACTTCCTTGGCCGGCCGGCCATAGAAGGCGCGGCCGAGTATTTCAGGCATTCCGGTAGTGTCTGAAATGTGCGATGACAGCCTGAACTCTAGGCCAACCCTTTGCGAGATGTTGAGGAGAGCCTTTAGGAACGCATCAAATGTCGAGTCTCAGGAGTCTTGCATTCATCCTATGCTCAGCCATACGGCGCTCGCGCGCCCTGTCCTGCGCTGCTCTCCAGTGCTTTCCCGACAGAACAAAAGGCGCCGATTAACACGAAGGCACTGATTAACGAAACGAAAATGGCTACAAATAGGGCAGCTTCCATGTCAGTCTCCTACGAATAGTTTACACCTTCGGGCGCTTTCCAGCCCAAGAACGCCAACAACGCAGATTTCAGACACTACCGGCATTCCCATTTCGGGCAAGGACTAGATTACCCTGTCAGAGTGAGGCTGTTCACCGCAATCGACCTGCCCCTCGAAGCGATCGTCAATCTGGAGACGCTGCTTGCGCGCTTGAAGCCTCTCGCGCGTATCAAGTGGACTCCGGCGGCGAACTTCCACGTCACCACGAAGTTTATCGGCGAATGGCCGGAAGCCCGGCTCGATGAGGTGAAAGCGGCCCTTGGAGCGCTTCCGGGACGCGAGCCGATTCCGATCGCCGTCCGAGGACTCGGTTTCTTTCCGAACGCGCGCGCGCCACGCGCCTTTTGGGCCGGCGTGGAGGCAAGTGCGGCCCTGACGAGCCTCGCCCGCGAGACGGACGAAGCCGTTGCGCGTCTGGGCGCGGCGCCGGAAACGCGGCCCTACTCGCCACACCTCACGCTCGCTCGCTTCAGGAAAGAGCCTGTTCCGCTCGACGCCTTTCATGCCGCCATCGCGAACTTGACGCCGCTCGAATTCGGGACCGCGACCGCCGACCGGTTCTTCTTGTACCTGAGCCGCGCCGCGGAAGGGGCCTCCGTCTACACGAAGCTGTCGGAGTTCAAGTTCCGCTGAAGGCGACATAGCGATCGAATCGCCGGGCCGACCGTTCGATATGCGTTGCTTGGGGTGGGTGGAGGGATTCGAACCCTCGGCCACCGGAACCACAATCCGGCGCTCTACCAAGCTGAGCTACACCCACCGTGAAGCTCCTTCCATCCTATCAACTGCCGGGGAGGCGATCAAATCGCAGTCTTCTCCAAACCACGATGAGCCTGTCGCTCCTCGTCCGAAGAACGTTCCGTGGGGGCGTTGTACTAAAATGGTAGATTCCCTATGCCGCTGAACAGCTATACCATCACCCAGGGCCGAGACCGCGCACCCGCCCGCGCCATGCTCAAGGCCATCGGCTTCACCGATGAGGACCTGCGCAAGCCGATCATCGGCGTCGCCAACACCTGGATCGAGACCATGCCGTGCAACTACAACCTCCGCGACCTGGCCGTCAAGGTCAAGGAAGGAATCCGCGCCGCCGGCGGCACGCCCATGGAGTTCAACACCATCGCCATCAGCGACGGCGTCACCATGGGCACGGAAGGCATGAAGGCTTCTCTCGTCAGCCGTGAAGTGATCGCCGATTCGATCGAGCTCGTCGCACGCGGACACATGTTCGACGGCATCGTCGCGCTAGTGGCCTGCGACAAAACCATCCCCGCCGCCGCGATGGCGCTGCTTCGTCTCGATATCCCCGGAATCATTCTTTACGGCGGATCCATTCTTCCCGGCCGGCACAACGGCCGCGACATCACGATTCAGGACGTCTTCGAAGCCGTGGGCGCGAACGCGTGTGGAAAGATGTCCGACGCGGAGCTGCTCGAAGTGGAGAATCACGCCTGCCCAGGCGCGGGAGCCTGTGGAGGGCAGTTCACGGCGAATACGATGGCGACCGTGATGGAGCTGATCGGTCTCTCGCCGATGGGCACCGCCGCCGTTCCGCAGGTGGATCCGGGAAAGAACGACGTCAGCTTCCGCTGCGGCCAGGTCGTAATGGACGTCGTGCGGCGCGGCCTGAAGGCGCGGACCATTGCGACGCGCGCCGCTTTTGAGAACGCCATCGCGGGAGTCGCCGCGACCGGCGGATCGACCAACGCCGTGCTCCATCTTCTCGCCATGGCGCGCGAAGCCGAGGTCCCCCTTGCAATCGACGACTTTCAGACCATCAGCAACCGAACCCCGCTGCTTGTCGACCTGAAACCGGGCGGGCAGTACGTTGCCGTCGATGTGCACCACGCCGGAGGTATCGGAGTGATCGCGAAGCGTCTCGCCGATGGAGGTTACGTCGACGGCTCCGCCATCACCTGCACCGGCCGCACGTTCGCCGAAGAGGCCGCCGACGCCAAGGAAACGCCGGGCCAGAAGGTGATTCACGCGCTCGACGACCCGATCAAGCCTACGGGCGGCCTGGTAATCCTGAAAGGCAACCTCGCGCCGGAGGGTTCGGTGATCAAGGTCGCCGGACATAACAAGTTGTCGCATCGCGGGCCCGCGCGCGTGTTCGAGCGCGAAGAAGACGCCATGGATGCGGTGACGCACGGCAAAATTCAGGCAGGCGATGTGGTTGTGATCCGCTACGAAGGGCCCAAGGGCGGCCCGGGCATGCGTGAAATGCTGGGCGTGACCGGGGCGATCAAAGGGGCGGGGCTCGATGTCGCGCTCGTCACCGACGGCCGCTTCAGCGGCGCAACGCACGGTTTCATGATCGCGCACGTTTCGCCCGAAGCCGCTAACGGCGGGCCGATCGCCGCCGTGCACGAAGGCGATACCGTCTCGATCGACGTCAAAACCAGCTCGATTCAAATCGAAATTTCGCCCGAGACCCTTGCCGCGCGCCTTTCACAATGGAAGCGGCCCGAGATGCGCTACAAGACGGGAGTGTTCGCGAAATACGCCGCGCTCGTTTCCTCCGCATCGGAAGGCGCGGTGACGCGGGTTGGATAGCGATCCTCGAATCGCCGTGCTCGGCGCGGGCAACATGGGTTCCGCGCTTGTCGAAGGGTGGACGCGGTCCGGACTTCGCGGCATCGTCTCCACAAGGTCCACCGGCGGTAACCGCGAAGCGGCCGCCGCCGCGGATATTATCGTCGTCGCCGTCAAGCCGCACGTGGTCCACGCGGTTCTCGAAGAGATTCGGGACGCGCTCCACGACGGCCAGATTCTGGTTTCGGTGGCCGCCGCCGTTTCGCTCGCGGCGATCGAGAAGGCTGTGCGCGTGCCCGTGTTCCGCGCGATGCCGAACCTGCCCTCGGCCATTGGGAAAGGCGCCACCGCGATCGCCACCCGCTCGCCGGATCCGGCACGCGTGGTGAACCTGTTTGAGCGCGTCGGCTCCGTCGAGCTTGTCGATGAAACTGCGCTGCACGCCGTCACGGCATTGTCCGGCAGCGGGCCGGCCTACGCGTATCTTGTGATTGAGGCGCTGGCCGCGGGCGGCATGAAACAAGGGCTGAAGCGGGGCGTTGCCTTGCGTCTGGCCGCCCAAACCCTGTTGGGCGCGGCGGCGATGGCGATCGAAACGGGACCGCATCCCGCGGAACTGCGCGACCGCGTCGTCACGCCCGGCGGCACGACCATCGCCGGTCTGCACGAACTCGAGAAATCCGGCGTGCGCGGGGCGCTTATGTCGGCCGTCGAGGCCGGAGCCAGGCGGTCGGAAGCCCGCGCGAAAGAGCTGGCATGAATCTCTTGTTTATCGGCGATATTTTCGCGTCGCCGGGGCGCCGCATCGTGTCGGAGCACCTCCGCGATATCGTCGAAGTACAGAAGATCGATCTGACGATCGCAAACTGTGAGAACGCCGCCGGAGGGCACGGCGTCACGCCGCAGATTGCGGAGGAACTCTTCGCTCTCGGCATCGACGCGATGACGAGCGGCAACCACATTTGGGATAAGAAAGAGATCTTCGACTACATCGCCAGGAAACCCCGCCTGTTGAGGCCCGCGAACTACCCGCCGGGGGCGCCGGGAGCGGGCGTAGTTGTCGTCCGCGCGAAGAACGGAGTCGAGTGCGCGATCGTAAACCTGCAGGGCCGGACGTACATGACGAGTACCGATTGCCCCTTTCGATCCGCCGACGCGATACTTGAAACGCTCGGCGGCGTGAACGTGCGGTTCGTCGATTTTCACGCCGAGGTGACGAGTGAAAAAATCTCGATGGGCTGGTATCTGGATGGAAGGGTGAGCGCCGTCATCGGCACGCACACGCACATCCCCACCGCGGACACGCGCATCCTGCCGGGCGGCACGGCATATCAGACGGATGTGGGGATGACCGGAACGTACGACGGTGTGATCGGCGCGGACAGGGATATCATCTTGAAGCGCTTCCTTACGGGAATGCCTGTGAAGATGGAGGCGGCGAAGGGCAATGCCGAGCTTCATTCGGTAATCGTGGACGTGGATGAAGCGAACGGAAAGGCCCGCTCCATCCGGCGCCACACGATTCAAGGGGACTGAAAACTACTTGTCGGCGCTCTTCTTGTCGTCGAACCGCTTTCGCATCATCATGCCGGGCTTGGGTTCGTTGACGGTATAGTCCGCCGGCACTTCGAATAGAGACCGGCCGGGCTCGCCGCGGCGGATGGCGGTCAGACGGTAAGTGGTTTCGCCGGTTCGAGGATCGTTGCGTTTGGTCAACACAGTCGTCTTCAGGTCGTTCGAATACCAACGCTCGGATACGGTCTCGATCGCCAAGTCGTTTCCGATCTGCCCGGCCGCGATCGTCATCGTGGTCCGTGTGCCTTCCGCTTCCACGCCTTCGATGGTTCGCTTTCCGAGCGGCTCGGTCTTCACCTGCGGCATGTTCGCCGCTTGGGCGGAACCCGCTTCGGGAATTCGCCTGCTCGAAATGGTAGTCGGGTCGCCGTGCGAGTACGTGAACGTCTGCATTCCTGCGCCACCCATGGGAGGAAGGGGGGGCATGGGGCCGCCATCCGGCACTGTGATGTTGAACTGTCCGCCCGTCATGGCGGGCATCTTATTCGCCGTGCGCGAAGCGGGATCGAGAACATAGTGCACGCCCGCAACCGGGTCGTTGATCATGACCGACTTGTGAGGCGTGCCCGCCGCCCACGGTCCGATCGCTTCGATGGTGTCTTCACGGCGCGTGCGCCCTTCTCCATCGCGATACAACTGCGCCTGCGACTTGCGGCGGATCGTGTTGCCGTCCCCAAGGCGCTGTGAGGTTTCCGTTATCGCGTCGGCCGAGTAAGGAGCTCCCTTCACTACTCCGGCGTCGAAGCCAAATTCCGAGGAGACGAAAACCACGTCGCTCGGTGGAAACGCAATTCCCGTGGTGGCGGAGGCGCCTATGCTGCCGCCAAAACCACCGACGATAACCTTCTCCTGTCGGATCTCCACCGGCTGCTGCGCCCATGCGCTCGCGGCCGCAAGCATTATCATCACCAAACCTGCCGTCGTCAAACTTTTTCTCATCGCGTTTCTCCTTTTGGCTTTCATTGCACAAATCGAATCGCCCGGGCGAGGCCGTCCTCGCCCAGAACCACATCCGCCTTCACCATTTCGAGGGCGCGCTCTTCATTCATCGGCAGTCCGAAGGCCCGCAGCGACGATCGCGGCAGACGCACCCGTACAAGCCTTCCGTGGTCAAGCCGTTCGAACGGATCGTTGCCTGGAATTGCGAAGAATCCCGTCGCCACTTCCGGTCTTACCGGCACAGGCGTGCGAGTGAACGAGTACGCGGATAGCAGCAGCAGCGCGGCCGCAATCGCTCCCCACACGACGCGCCCCCGCCCCGCGCGGTTCGCCCTCCGCAGCCGGAACTCCTTGACTAACGCCGCCTCGATGCGCGCCGGCGTTTCTTCATATCCGAATTCCCTTTCCGCAAGCGACCGCAGAGCGGCCCGCACATTCTCCATTTCGTTCATAGCGAACACCCCATCCGCGCGCGCATCTTCTCCGCCAGCATCTCCCGCGCGCGCGACAAACGAGACCTTACCGTGCCCACCGGGCAGCCGATCGCCTTCGCCGCTTCCGCATAGCTCATTTCCTGCATGTCGCACATCACGGCGACTTCGCGGTAGTGCGGCGGCAGCGACAACAGGGACTGCCGCAATGCCTCGCTGTTCTCGGCGCGGCTCAAATCCTCGAACGCGCCGTCACCGGACACGGCGCCCCTCGCGGCTTCCATTTCTCTCTCTTCCGACGCTACGTAGCGCCCATCCCGATCGAGACAGCGCAGCACCTGATTCCGCGCCACGCCGAACAGCCAGCTCCCGACCGGGCCGCGCGCCCGATCCCAGCGGCCGCCGTCCCGAATCAGAGCCAGGAACGTCTCCTGAACGGCCTCTTCGGCGATGCTCGCGCTACCGCTCATCCGCAAGGCGAAACGGTACAGCGCGCCTTGCCGCCGGCGGTAGAGAACGGTGAAGGCCTCTTCGTCGCCGCGCGTCATGCGCAGCAGAAGGTCTTCGTCGCTCGCGTCGCCCATCATAGCCGCGTCACGTATCTAATTCGCCCGGCGCGGCCGGATGGTTCCACATTATTTATCGAAACCCGAGCGCAGTGACGTCCCCGATGGTTCCCATGGCAGGGTCGGCCTTGGCCACGTACTCGATTTCTATTCTTCGAGGTTTCTGTGGTCCGCAGCCGAATTCGAAGGTGACGGCGCCGGTGTTCCGGATCGGGATTTTTCCGGGTTCGCGAACCGCCAGGCTGTAGCGCCTCCCATTCGCGGCGACCCGCAGCCGCGCCTGCGTCCCAAGACAATCCACGTGCTCCAGCACGCCGTCAAGACGCGAATCGCCTTCGGGATTGTTCCAGCTTTTCGGAATCGTAACGGCCGGCTTCGACTTCCGCACTTCGCCGCCCTCCGGCTTCTGTTTCAGATCGAGCTCGGCGCGCCCCAGCAGGTACTTCGCATCCGCGAAATCGGGAGCGAGCGCGACGGCCCTTTGCAGCGACTCGATCACCGCAGCCGGTTCTCCTCCCGACTCGCGCACGAGCATGGCGTACTCATAGTGAGTGCGCGCTTCGCGGCTGCCAAGCTCGATCGCCCGCCGAAGCAGCCTCCGCGCCTCCGGGTAATCTCCACGCCGCAGCGCGAGCGCGCCGAGACCCGCCGCCGCCGCCGGGTCGTCCGGCCGATCCCCGGAGAGCTTCGTGTAGATCTCGAAAGCGTGCCCATATTGGTTCAGATCGAGCGAAAGATCGGCCAGCGCGATCGCGGCCGGCGTCTTGTCGAGCGCCGCGACTTGCGGGTCGGGGCGCTTGCCCTTGATCGCCATCGCAATCGAGTTGCGGCCTGCCAGCGCGCGAGCTTCGTCAACAGCGTCCACGAGCGGCTTGCCGAACGCGTCCGCAAATGCCTGCGCCGCGGGAGCGCCCTCCTCAAGACGCTTCATGAATCCGGGCAATCGATCCCGGTACGTTCGCGAAGTGTAGAGCATGTGCACGAATGCCCATGATTGTGCGTAGAAGCGAGCCGGGTCGCCGCCTCCGATCCATGCCGCTTCTTTCGATAGCCATTCCTCCACCGGCAGCCATCCGCCGGAGGCGAGCCGGGCAAGATGGCCGGGGATCGCCTGTCCGAGGGCCGAGTAAAATTCGGCCACTCCCTCCGCGAACCACGCCGGAAGCGCTCCGTGCGTGCGGGCAAAGACAAAGTGCGTGTACTCGTGATAAACGATTCGCTCGCTAACGTCGCGCAGCAGGATGTAGCTGCGCTCGGGAGTCCCCAGAAAAGAACCGGGCCTGAATTCGTGCAGATCGAAGCGTTTCCGGTCGGCCTCGGAGGCAAACACGAAGACCCTTGGCGCAGGCGCTGAAAAATCAAAGACGGATCGAATTTCTTCGAGCTTCACGATCGCCGTACGCCCCTTGTTCTCGCCCGCGTCGGTAAGAAGCTCGAAGTTCGGCGTCGAGATTCTGAGCCATTGCGCCGCCACGCCCGGCAGTGCGGCCGGGGCAAGCAAGAGCGTGGCAATGGACAAAACGCGCCTCATACTCGATAGAATAGGCTGAAACCTATGCTTACGCACCTTTCGCTGTTTCTCATCGCCGGAGCCATCATCGGCGCCGGTTCCGCTTTTGCCGCTTCGAGCGTTCACGAGTTCACACTGAACGGAATCGACGGCGCTCCCGCGCCACTTGCCGCCTACAAAGGCAAGGCGGTGCTCATTGTCAACGTTGCGAGCAAGTGCGGTTACACACCGCAGTACAAGGGACTCGAAGCGCTGTATCTGAAGTACAAGGACCGCGGACTCGTCGTGGTTGGTTTTCCCGCAAACAACTTCGGCGCGCAGGAACCGGGCACGAATGAAGAGATCAAGACATTCTGTTCGCGGACCTATAACGTAACGTTTCCCCTGTACGCGAAGGTGTCCGTGAAGGGCGCCGACCGGACTCCGCTCTATGGCTACCTCGCCGAAAATGGCGGCGGCGAGCCGAAGTGGAACTTCACCAAGTTCCTGGTGGACAAATCGGGCAAGGTGATTCAGCGCTTCGATTCGAAAGTGGATCCGGAGTCGGCGGAGATGACGGCCGCCGTGGAGAAGGCTCTCGGACACTAGGGCGTACCTGGAAATGACAATCACAGGTTCCGTCGGCGCGGGCGGTGTCAATCACAAGGACGACGTCACAGCGGTACAGAATCTTCTGATCGCCGCCGGCCGCCTTACCGGACCCGCGAACGGCGTTTGCGATCAGATCCTGATCGAGGCCATTCGAGATTTTCAGGCGGCGTCCGCTTCGCATCCGGATGGACGCATCGATCCGGGTGGCGCGACTTTGAAGAAGCTCACGAGTATCGAGCCTCCATCGCCCGCTGGCGCTGGCGGTGTCCAGCCCCTGCCGCTCAAACCGCCCGCCGCGGGCCCTGCCGAATGGTCCGGCGACAGCTCCCAATGGCCGCAGGAGAAAAAGCTGCAAAGCCTGGAACCGGGGTTTCGGGCGAAGGTCGAGAAGGTCCTGGCGGCCCTGAAAGCGGCGCAATTTGAGCCGAGAATCGTCTTTGGATGGAGGTCCGTCGCGGTACAGCAGAAATTGAAGGCGGAAGGGAAATCGACGATCGCCTTCAGTTTTCACTGCGCTCAAAAGCCGGACGGCACGCCGAATTCCTGGGCCGCCGACATCATCGACAAGCGTTTTGCCTATTCGGAAGAAGCGGAAGCCAAGGGATTCTGGCCGGCTCTCGGCGCCGCCGCCAAGGCGGAAGGCCTCGTTTGGGGCGGCGATTGGAAAACTTTTCGCGACGTCAGCCACATCCAGGGCCGCGCTAACAGCGAACTCGCAGCGGTGAAGAAAGAAAGCGGCTTGTGACGCGGCGTCTGAAGGTGCGCGCGGCGTTTCGTTTCGCCGCGCTACTCTCCTGTGCCTGCCTGATTGAAGGCGCGGAAAGCGGAACCGTGTGGCTCGTCGTCGCTTCCACCCACCGTACGGTCCTGCCCGCGATGAAAGCGGCGGCAATGCTGCGCGTCGCCTGGCCCGAAGTAACCGTGATCGCGAGCAGCGACTGTGCTTCTTTCCGTGCCGGTTTCTACCTAACGGTCGTGCGCTCCGCACAGAGCCAGCCAGCGGCGGCGGACCTCCGCAAGCTGAAGTCTCACATTCCCGACGCCAACGTTCGAACCTGCAATCCCCGGCCCGGCACGCGCATCGCCCTTGGACTTCCCCTCATCGACGCCTCCATCGCCAACGTCCCCGCGAATTCCGTCAACTGGACCGATGAAGATCGCATTTCAACCGTAACCAAGCTGCCAGCGATTGGATATCTGTGGATACAGCGCCGCTATGAACCGGATGCGGAAGACCCGCGTGAAGGGCGTCGCGAATCCGTGTTCTTCCTGCTCTCCAGTCAGAAGGACGCCGTGCTGCTCGACCCCGATTGCGCCAACTCAAGCTTCGCTCAGAAAGACGGGTGGATCGCTCTAAGCTGTGCGCGCGAGCTTGCGGCCGATCACATGCTTCACGAGCTTCGGGTTTTGGAGCAGGCCTCCGGAAAGGCGGTGTTCACCGCCCCCCGCTGCCGGGAGCCGCGATTCGAATCCGCCGAAGAGGTGTCTTGCCAAGCCGAATCCGTCGATGCCGAGGGTAAGTTGAAACTTACCGCGAAGCGTCTAGGGTTTCGTCACCGGATGTAGGCTTCACCAAATGTAATCCTTCGCAATCGCACGCTTATCGTAGCCATCGAGCACGTGCACCACGCGAAGCTTCTTCAGCGAGACCGGGGAAAGCTGGCCGATCGGGATGTAGACGATGGTTCTGCCGGAACGCGCGGCCACGCTTCGAAATACGCTTCTTGGCGGCTTCGCGGCGACATACACAACGTGCCGCTCAAGCGAGTAATCAAGCCCGGCGAGAAGCAGGCGCTCCGGCTTGGTCTCCGCCAGATCGTAATCGGGATCGTGCCAGACGTCGTACATCCGCCGGGCCGGAAGACTCATCAGGAATCCGCCGTACTCACCGCGCCCAATCCCCGGACCGGCGAGATTTTCGAATGGATCCGTCGCGTAAAACGCCATGTCCGATTCATTCCGATGCTCGCCGAGCCACGTGGTCATGTAGTTGTACCGGTCCCGCCGGTCCTCGTCGAAAATCACGATCACCGAACCCACTTCGCCCTGGATCTTCTGAAACTGCCTCACGAAAATGCGGCCTTCGTGCCAGTTGCGGATGGTCTCGCGCAGATCGACGCCATCGAGCAGCGAGGTCGTGAACGGCTCCGTGCGCGTGCGCTCCTCGGAGAGAATGCTTTTCCCCTTTTTCTTCAGATAGCGTCCGTAGTTTTCGACCACAAGGTCCTCGGGCGGAAAAGAACAGATGCCGCCGGTCCCGGTTTGAGCCGTCCACTCCCCTGGAAACTTCTCCTTCTTCCGGCCTTTCAGTCCTACGGGGCGCAGACGCCGTTTCGCGCTCGGAAGGCGGCGGCGCAGGAGCAGGCGCTTCGTATCGACCCAGACTTCCTCGCCCGAGATCCGCACCGTCATCAGATCGCTCGCGGCGTGCTGGAACGGATAGCCGCCCGCCGTCTCCCAGACGTCCCACGCGTAGTTGTCGTCCACGAGCGAACGCGCGGCGACCACGATGTCGAACAATCCGGCGCAGAGCCCGCCCGCGGAAAGCGCCAGATTGCGCGTATACCGCGCGACCAAACGGCGCTGCCAGTAGACGACGGCCTCCCCGGTGCTCTTTTCGTAGCGCTTCTCCGCTTCCCGCAGTAGTTGGAGCTGCACGCGGCGGCGGTCCACCAGATCGGGATCGGTCGCAAGTTTCCGGTATTCTTCGTACCGCGTCTGGAGGAATGGATACTCGGCGGCGATTTCGGCCAGCGATTCCGGATGCGGATTCAAAAGTTTGACGCCCTCGCGCCTGGTGCGAGCCATCGGCTGCGCTTGCGGCTCTTCCATCGCGTCCAGCACGGGATCGAGCAGATTCAAGGAGAGGACGACGAACACGCTCGCTTCCGGATGCGCGCCCTGCAGTTTCCAGGCAATGCCCGCGGCGTGAGCGGCAATCTCCGGCGAGCGCTCCTGCGGCCACACGCGATACGCCTCGACATAACGCGCCAAGCCGATCGAGCGAAGCGCGTAGGAGTCCGGATAGCTGTCCTTCAAATGAGGCCGCTCGCCGGCGTCCGGTTCGGCAAACAGAATCTCCGCGCCGATTTCGATACCGGTTCGAATGGCCTCCGTGAACGGGTCGGCCGGTTCCACCGGAACGTAGATGGCGCGGCCTTCCTCTTCTTCTTCGCCGTAAAGAATCACGGACATCTCGGGAAGCCGCGACACGGCGCGAACCCATGCCGCCTGCAACGTCGTCGGCAGTTCGAGCGCGACTACCTGGGGCCGCGCCCGCAACAGGGCGTTTCGTACCTCCATCGCGAACTCGACGCGCCCCGGCGCCACGGGAAAGTAGGTGAACCGGCCGCGCGCGAGCGTCGAGAAATCAGGAAGTAACGGGTCTGTTCCGGCGGACATAACGTAGCGCCTCTTCCCCTAATGTCGCCAGAATGGAAGATTCCAGGGCGTCGGTTTCGTGAGCGCGTTCCGTGGCCAGGCTCTTCAGCTTAATCGCGTAGCGTCCAATGTTGATCCCGTCCCTCACCGTATACCGTTCGTCGGCCGCGTGCGCCTGCTGCAGAAACTCCGTGACGTAGGTCAGGATGCGGTCCTCGGCGAATGGCAGGTTTTCCTTGAGGATCTGATACTCCTCGTCGCGTTCCGGAAAATCGATATAGATCTGCGGCTGCAAGCGAGAGTGGATGTACTCGGGAAGCTCGAAGGTCGAGGCGTCGTCGTTCATGGTCGTGACCAGACGAAACTGCGGGTGCGCCTTGATCTTGATGCCGGCGACGATCGACTCCACGTAGCGGCGGTTGTCGAGCAGCGGCGCAAGGCTCGCCCAGCTCTTCTCGCTCATGCGGTTTCCCTCGTCGAGAATCGCAATTCCGCCGCGAAGCATCGCCGTCACCAGGGGCGACGCCACGTATCGCAGCCGGCCCGCGCCTTCAATGACCGGAGTGACCAGCAAATCTTCCGGGCGCGTGTCGAGCGTGGCCTGAAGGATGTACACCTCGCGGCCCATGCGCTTCGCCCCGGCATACGCGAGCGTGGTCTTTCCCACTCCGGGCTTCCCCAGCAGGCGCGGATTCATCGGCAGATCCTGCTCGCTGACCACCATCCACGCGGCCAGCAATTGGCGCATCAACTCCTCCTGGCCCACCCAACGGACGTTCAGTTCGTCGGGATGCGCGAGGTGCAGCGCCACGCCTTCAATTTCGACAACCATAACCGCTATTCTCCCAACAATTCGAGGTAGCGCGCGACCGCCACAATACCGCGGTAGAAATTAGGCAGGTGAAGTTTCTCGTTGGGAGCGTGCAAATTGTCGTCGGGCAGACCGAAACCCATCATCACGCTCGGGATTCCAAGGTGGCGGTCGAACAGGCCCACGATGGGGATGGAACCGCCGGAACGGATGTACACGGTTTCGCGTCCGAAGACCTCGGTCATCGCATCTGCGGCGGCACGGATGAACCGGTTGCCCGGATCGACCAGTGACGGAGCCGCCCCGTGGATGAGGTGAAACTCGGCCGCGACTCCTCGCGGACAAGCCGCGGCAACCGCTTGCTGAAGCTGTTCGACGGCCTCATCGGGACGCTGATCCGCAACCAGCCGCGCGCTGACCTTGGCCACGGCGCGCGCGGGAATCACGGTCTTCGCTCCTTCTCCCGTAAAGCCGCCGCGGATGCCGTGAACCTCGAGTGTCGGCCGCGCCCAGAGCCGCTCGAAAAGCGGAATGCCCGGTTCGCCCGTCAATTCGCGGGCTCCCATCTCAGTGTGCGTGTACTCGTCTTCGTTAAAGGGAAGGCGCGCCCAAGCCTCGCGTTCCATTGCGCTCGGGGGGGCGATGCGCGCGTGAAAACCGGGAACTTGAATGCGGCCGTCGCGATCCTTGAGGGCGGTCAGAATCTCGGCGATCGCCTGAATCGGATTCGGCGCGGCGCCGCCATAGACGCCCGAATGAAGGTCGTGGTTCGCGCCTTCCACGCACAACTCGCCGTAGACGATGCCGCGCAATCCCACGCAAATCGTGGGCAGGCCGGGCGCGAACATCTCGGTGTCGCAAATGATGGCCGCGTCGCAAGCGAGTTTGGGCGGGCGCGTGGCGACGTAGCGTTCGATATGTTCGCCGCCGGTCTCCTCTTCGCCTTCGACCAGAAACTTCACGTTGACGGGAAGCCGTCCGTTCGCCTTCAAGAGGCCGGCGACGGCGCGAATCAGGATGTAGGTTTGGCCCTTATCGTCGGACGATCCGCGCGCGAAGATATCGTCGCCGCGCACGTCGGGTTCGAAGGGCGGCGATTTCCATTCATCAAGCGGGTCGGGCGGTTGGACGTCATAGTGACCGTAGCACAGCACAGTCGGCTTACCGGGCGCGCCGAGCCATTCGCCATAGACGAGCGGGTTGCCGCCGCGCTCGCCGCCGTCCTCAATGAGGTGGGCGGAGAGGCCCGCCGCCCGCAGTTCGCTGAGGACGAATTCCGCCGCGCGGCGGATGTCGGGCTTGTTCCCGGTAAGCGTGCTGATGCTTGGAATACGCAGGAAAGTCTTAAGGCGGTCGAGGGCCTCGGCTCTGCTCTCAGGGGTATCGATCATGGGTTTGGATGCAGCATAGCAGAGAAAGGCACGCCACGAACGGGCGGCGTTGCGCTCAACGCAACTGGCGACAGGCGTGGCCGCCACGAGTGTTCTAATGAAACGTGACTGGCATGACGATCTCTCACCGCGAAGATGACCTCCATCGTTCCACGTCAGTGTGGATCGTCCTCCTTGTGGCGAATCTTTGGCTTGCCTTTGTTCCGGCAGGCTGCGCGGTTAAACAAGCTCACGCTCCCATGCCGGATCGGGATCCCGGCAGAACCCGGTTCGAAACCCACTGTGCAGGCTGTCACCTCAACGAGGGCCAGTGGATGAGGGGCGAGGCTCCCCCTTTGGAAGCGTCCTCCTGGGTTTCAGGGTCCGAAAACCGGCTGATCAGGATCGTATTGCACGGCCTTCATGGAACCATCGAAGTGGCCGGCAAGACCTACAATCAGGAAATGCCGGGGTTTGGACCGATTTTGACGGACGTCGAGATCGCTTCCTTGCTATCCCATGTTCGCCAGCGCTTCGGCGGACAAAGCGTGCCGGTTTCGCCGGAGGCCGTTCGCTGGATACGCGCCGCAACGCCGAACCGGACGAACTACTGGACTGTGGATGAGCTGCTCAAAGAGCCGTGAAAGCTCTTGACGCTACTTCTTCCGCCCCAGAGCGAACTCATGTCCCATCTCGACGACTTTGCCGTTGCGGAAATGAACCTCGAAAAACTTTGAGCCGCTCACGGGCGTCCCGGTTTCATCCTTCAACGTGGCGACCAGCTTTTTGGTCCTCGCGTCGAAAACATCGGGCGCATGGGACCACGCGTACCGGCCATCCAGGCTGAAGGACACCCATCCGTGACCTCCCTGGGACAACTCGACCTCGCCTTTCGGCTCCGGAGGCATCTTCGTCGCGTCAAAAATAAACAGCTTCTTGCCCACCTGATCGCTGATCCACAATTCCTTTTCATCGGGTGTAAGACCCGCTCCGTGCGTCCGGTGCGGAATTTTTTCCTTTCCCGCAAAGACTCTGTGCAGGGCCTTCCCCGTTTCCAGATTCACGACATCGAACCCGACGTGATTCCCGAGACACACATAGGCGATGCGATTGCGGCTATCCACGGTGTACGGGAAAATGCCGCGCTCACCCACGTCTTTGATCTGGCGGATGATATGTTCGTCGCGCGTGTCGAAGACCGTCAGCATGGTTTGGGTGCCAAGGTACAGGAAGCGTCCGTTCAGGCTGACGAGGCTGTTGTGGGCGGCGGGTCCGACGTTGATCCGCTTGATCAGTTCGCCGTTGTCCGCGTTGAGAACGAGGATTCCGCTATCGGCCCCGGAGTACCAGAATCCGGTGGGAACATAGATTTTCTTGCCGTCGAGAGTGGTGGCGGACCGGTCCGCACCCGCCTCATACGTCTTGTCCCAGACGACCTTTTCCGTTTCCAGATCGAAGGCTCCCACCCTCCGGTTGCTTGTGGAGAAATAAGCGCGATGTGTTTTGAGGTTTCCAGTGAAACCCCGAAGGCCTTCCTGAAATGCCGGCACATCAATGCGCCGCACCAATTTGTGTCCCTGGTCGATATCGAAGACCAGAATGCCCTGGCCGGTGGTTCGGCCTTCCTTCTGAGCGGCATCGGGCGTGCTGATATAAAGATACCGCTTGGTCTCGGATTGGCCCAAGGCGAAGCTGGCGGCCAACAGGAGAATCGTAACGAACGAGGTTGGGAGATTCATGGGCAAAATTGTACTGATTGGCGTCGAAGGTGTCAACGCCGCGAACGGGCGGTGTCGATTGGCCGATTAGCCGCCACAAGACGTCTGTCTTGACGAATCGCTTCGATGATCCATTCCATTCTGGGTTGAGGTGCGAACGGACAGAGCGAGCGTGTCCGGAGTGTGCTGCTCAGCGTTTCTTTCCGGCTGCGCAGCGCGACTGCGAATCGACCGCGATCAAGATCGGCCCAAAAACTTCGCGATCGCGCCGGCTACTTCATCGGTCTTCTCGATCGGCAGCATGTGCGTTTCCCTTTCGAAGAGATGGATTTGGGCGCCGGGAATCAAGCCGGCTGTCTCCTCGGAAGCTTTACGGTCGAAGAATTGATCCGCCGTACCTCCGATGACGAGTGCCGGGCTTGCAATGCGTCTGCCGTACTCAGCGTTGTTTTTGAAATCCGGTCCAAACAGTTGGCGGTAGTCACGCAGGATCGCAGCCGCGTCCCGGAAATCAGTGGCCAGCCGGTTTCCATCCTTCCAAAGCTTGAGCCGAACCAGCCAGTTGTACCAGGGTCTGCGGAACAGCAGCGCATTTTCGCGGACGAAAGTTCGGAAGTCCCCTCGTTCCAGCGCCTCGAACTGGCGTTCCATCATTCGCCATCCACCGGGCGAGAAACGGTGCGCCGAAACCAGCACCACCAAGCGCCTGACCAACTCCGGATGCTGGGCTGCGAATCGCATCGCCACGAAGCCGCCGAAGGAGATCCCCACCACAACGCCGGGCGGCGTGCGGATTGCGGTTGCCATGTCCCGCACGATCTCGTCGAAGCTAGAGCCGGCGTAACCCAGAATCGTGAACTTATGTCCAGGAAGCAGACGTGAAACCTGACGCGCGTAACGTCCGGGGTCCGGAGTCTTGTCGAGACGCCTAAAAAGGGCGTTGACGCCGAAGAAGACGACCGCTTCCCGCTCGCCGGACCCGCCGCGAATGTACGGCACCCCGTCTCCGAGCAAACCGGTTTCAACGTTCGTCATCTTCTAACGCGTCCATACGAGTGAACTTCCTCTTCTTAGCCTACAGCGAAGCCGAAGCGATCGAGAAATTACTCGGCGCGCCTAGCCAAGTCGATCCCGAAGCGCGCGGGCCAGCCGCTTTTCAGGACGAATCCGACGATCATTGGCGCGGGGCCCGAGGATTTCGAAAAGATCGTTCCCCCTATCGAGCGAAATATGGTCGCGGGGGGGAAGCGAGAGAATGCCTGATGGCGTTGCAGTGCATTCGGCTCACGGAATGACCGCCTAGCCCTTGCGGCCGGCCGTCTTCAGGTCGGCGAGCCGCAGCGGCCCTCTTTCCACAGTCCAATGCGGCTGCTGTCCCCGGGCCGGACGGCTGAATAACTCAATGAGCCGGGCGAGGTTGATTCCCGGCTCCCCCACGACCGCGCCCAGCTCTTTTGGATCTTCCGCCCGTATCTCCAGTTTCAACCAGAACTGCCGGTCGCGCGAGAACCCGGCCGCGTCGAGCGAGAGGCCATCCACGCAGAAGGCTTCCACGCCGGCCGCGGTGGCGCGGGAGATTGCGCGCCGAGTCGCGCCAAGCCGCACGGCCGAGAACTTCTCTTCCCAGAGATCGTAGCTCACGACGAAACGCTCGACCGCGCGCTTCAGCGCGGGCCCTCCGGATTCGGCAGTCAGGCTCAACTGGCTCACGAAACCCACCGAAGCGCCGTTCTTCAGGCGCTCGATGATCTTCGCGTTCAGGAAACTGAAGCCCGTGGCGGACACCTGAAGGCGATCGCCATCAACCCGGGCCTCAAGAGCGAGAACGCCGAAAGCCTCCTTGGCAAGAGGCAGCATCAGCCCGGCCAGCACCGGAACCGGCATTAGCCACAGTCTTCGGGAAAAACCCGGCACTCGCGGCATCTAATAGTTCATACCCACCATGAACATCGGTTCGAAGTGACTTTCTCTGACCGGGAACGCCACTGCCAGCGAGAACACGCTTTTCCGCAGACCCACGCCAACCGAATGCCGCGTAACCGCTTTTTGGCCCCGCGTGCCGATCGAACCCGTATCGTAGAAAGCTTCGAACACCCGGTAACGGTACTCAACTGTATTATGAACCATCCGGTTCCCGCCGACCGGGTCGATCTCCCACTTGTTCCAGCCCCGAAGAGTGGAGCTGTTGCCGAGAACGTAGCGTTCAAACAACGGAGCGCGACCGGTAATCAAGCCCGCCGCGAATCGGATCAGCGCCGTGTGGCGGCCGTGGAGAAGCGTGTAGCCGAGGTTCCAGCGATGTCGCGCGTAGACGAAATCGCTGCCAAGGATGGTGGTGGCCGCGCGCAAGTGGTAGCTTGCGTCCAAGTCGTGCTTATTGGAGTCCGAATCCTCCAGCCGCCGATGGTAGCGCAGAGTATTTACCAGGGCGTTGGAGGATTGGTTTCGCGCGGCCGGAAACTGAGTTTCAATGCTGTCGAAGCTTGCGCCCACATAGAGCGTGAGCGGCTTGGCCAGAGCCAGCGTCAGCGCCGGATTCAGGCTCCGACGGCTCCTGTAGATACCGGGAATGTCCGGGGAGCTGCCCAGCGTGTCCAAGGTGGCTTGGTTCCATTGCTGGTGGTAGCTCTCGAAGTCGAACCGGAATCCGACGCGGTCCGAGCCGAGCCGGCGGTTTTCGTACCGGGCGTTGACGCCGGCAAAACGCTCGATGAGCTCGTCGCCGTCGCTTCGCATCCCGACGCCGACGGTGCTCGTTCCAACCTGAATCGCGCCCTCGGCGCCGCCAGACCAACCTTGCTTCGATTGATAGACGAAGTGAGGGATGTTAGCCTCAAAGCGGACCGTGCGGCTGTGAGCCTCAAGAACCACCCGGATGTGGTCCGGTTGGCTTCCGCGCATCACCGTCTGGGTCACGCGGGTGACGTGAAGCTCGCTGCGGATCTGCTTGATCAGGTCGTCGAGGGCCGCCTGGCTAAACCGCTCGCCCGTCAGGTTGCGGATCTGATCCATGACCCTCGCGCTGAGTGTGCGGTCGCCGAAGCCGGCGATGTCCACGCGCTCGATGATGTAGCGGGAATTGACGTTGATTTCAGCGGCCGGCTGCGTGGCCGGTGTCTGACTGGCCGAAACCGCGGCGCCCGCCCCAAGGACACCGAAACATACAACCCATCCGATTTCCGGATATCTCATGACGCCGGTGGGAGCAAGCGGAATGCCAACTGCAATTCATTGAAAACAACGGGGAGCGGAAGTGCGGTAGTGTGCGCCTCCGTCACAGGTGTAGCGGCGGGAACGCGGGTTAGCGAGTCAGGGAATTGGCGAGTTCCGTGGCAAACGCGCTCTTCGGCGTGGTTTCCTTTTCGCGGCGGCGGGGTGGTTTGCCGCCTGGCCGCACGGGCCGGCCCGCCGGAGACGGCGAGGATACCGCGGGCGAGGATGCCGTGGGCGCGCCACCAGGGGCTCTGGCCTTGGTCGGTTGAGCCGCGTTTGCGCGGAGGAGGCGGTCTTCAAGCGGAGCGCGGTCGAATCGCTTGATGATCGACTGCATCTCGTCCTGCGTTGGCGCTTCTACGAATGCGAAGCCTTTGGACTCCTGGGTTTCGTGGTTGCGGATTACCTTGACGGAATCGGCGCAGAGACCCTCTGCGTTGAGCCATCCTTCAATATCGTCCTTGCTTACCCACGTGGGAAGGTTGCCGAGAAAGACAGTAAAACTCATTCCGTGGTACTTAACTCCGTTGGTTGGGATTGTGGAACTTCAAAGTGGAAGGGTTGCGCTCCAGCCATAAAGATGGTAGCAGACATTTGAACCAGTTGCAAATAATATTGAATTAGCGGGAATATTTGAGCACCGCACGCCGCCCTGCGGCGGGATCCCGGAAGCCGGAAATCGCGGATGCCCGGAGGTGATAAACTCACTTCATGCTTCCTGGCGGCCGGTTGCCGAAACTTCGCGCGGCCGATTGGCTCAGTTGCCTCAGCTTTTTCTATCCGTTCTACTGGTTCGCGCTGTTCCTGGTGAACGCACTGCCGGCGCTAGTGCACGCCAGCCTGCCGGGGCACCGCGTCGAGTTCCTCCGCCTGGGCTTTTTTAGCGTCCAGGCGGCCTGTTTCCCGCCGGGCGAAACATCGCTCAGCCTGCGCAACGCGGATCGTCCTTCGTTCCTCCTGATTGCCGGCGTCATTCTTGTGGCCGGGGTTTTGGCCGGACGGTTGCTGAACCGCAGGCTGGCCGGATTGTTCATCGCTTCGCTCGGCGCGGCCGCGATCGCGCAGCCGTTCATCGGCCTGTTTTTCCTGCGCCGGACGCCGCTCGCCCAATCGGTCGCCGCCGTCCTTGCCGCGGCGTGCGTTATTGTATTCGGACTTCGCTGGATGCTGTCCGCCTGCCCCCATGGCCTCGCGATTCGGTTTATGGCCGCCGCGGCGCTTTTCGCGCTTCCCCTCTCGCTGTTTCATTCGCAGACCGGATTTGGTCCGCCGCGGGCGGCTCTGCTGTACGCCCTTCCTCCGCTGGCCGCGGCCCTGCTTGCCGCGTTCTCCAAGCTTCGCGACAACCTCCCGCCGGCGCCGGTGTCGCATCTGCTCGCGGGCGCCGCCGCTTCTCTGCTGTTGGCCGGGGGCCTCCACGCCAATAATGCCGTCCGTGAGAGGGAGCGGGCAACCGCGTTGCGCGCGACTCTTGCCGCCATCCCGAAGTCCGCGCCGGGCGCGGAGTATCCGAAGCTGTTTTTCCAGAAGGGCGTCAACTTCACCGCGGAGGGCCGCGCCGGATACGAGCCTGAATACGCCGCGCGCATGCTCGACCGGTTAAAGGCGTTCGGCGTGAATTCCATCGCGCTCGTCCCCTACGGATCCATGCGCAAAGGCAGTCCCGCGATCCGCTACGGCGGCGGCTGGGAACGCGCCGAACTGGTGGAAGCGGTGACGAACCTGGCTCATGCGCGCGGTCTCAAAGTCATGCTCAAGCCGCAGATCTGGGTGGGTGGCGGCGGCTATCCGGGCGATGTCGAATTCCCGGATCCCCGCGACCGCGCTCAATGGTTCGCCAACTACGGCGAAATGGTGGACTTTTACGCCCAACTCGCCCACCGGTCGCACGCGGACATCTTCTGCGTCGGAACCGAGTTCGGCAAGCTGACCATGCACGAGGCCGAGTGGCGCGGGCTGATCGCCCGGGCGCGAAAATGGTACTCGGGCCCCCTAACTTACGCGGCGCTTCAGGGGCCGGAGTTCGAGACCATCGGGTTCTGGGATGCGCTCGACTACATCGGGTTGAACAATTACTATCCGCTTCCGGACGATCTCTCGACCGCCGCCGTCGTGGAAAAGGTGGAAACCGTCCAGCGCCGCTTCGGCAAGCCCGTGATTTTTCCCGAAGCCGGCTTCTCCAGTTTCGCCGCGCCCCACAGACAGCCGTGGGACGAAACGCCGCGGGCGCTTTCGATGGAGGATCAAGCTCGCTGCTATCAGGCCGTTCTCAAAGCCTTCTACAAGAAGCCGTGGTTCCACGGCGTGTATTGGTGGAAAGTAGGCACAGACGCCTACGGCGGTCCGCGCGACGGGTCGCACACGCCTTGGGGAAAGCCGGCCATGGACGTGGTCGGCCAGTGGTACCGGGGCGGCAGCCGATGAATCCCGCCTCCGCCGCTCACATGGGCCGGCTGGTCGATCAGCTTGAGAGGCTCGAAGCCCGCTTGCGCGCGGGCGGCGGCGCCGGGAAAATCGAGAAGCAACACAAAGCCGGAAAGCTGACTGCGCGGGAAAGAATCGATCGCCTCATCGACCCTGGGGCGATGTTTCTCGAAATCGGTCTGCTGATCGCGCACGACCGTTATGACGGACAAGCTCCGGCGGCGGGCGTGGTAACCGGAGTCTCGCTCATCGAAGGGCGCGCCGCCGTCATCGTCGCCAACGACGCCACCGTCAAAGCGGGCGCGTGGTGGCCGGAAACCATCACCAAGATTCTTCGCGCCCAGGAAATCGCCATGCAGAACCGCTTGCCGATCGTCTATCTGGTGGATTCGGCGGGCGTGAACCTTCCGCTCCAGGACGGCATCTTTCCCGGCCAATATGGCGCCTCGCGGATCTTCTATTACAATTCGTTGATGCGCCGTAAGCTGCGCAATCCCCAGATCGCCGCCGTCATGGGGCCATGCATCGCCGGCGGTGCGTACCTGCCCGCCTTGAGCGACGTCATTATCATGGTGGAGGGCACGAGTTTCATGGGACTCGGCGGTCCCAACCTCGTCAGGGGCGCGACCGGCCAGGTGATTGACGCCGAAAGTCTCGGCGGCGCGAGGATGCACACCACATCGAGCGGCGTCGCGCATTACCGGGCAAAGGACGACGCCGAATGTCTGGACCTGATTCGCAGGAAGATGCGCGATCTCAGCCCAGGACACGCCGGTTCTACCGCGGCCGGCGTTCCGTCGACAAACGCCCAGCCGACAAACGCCCGGCCGTCGAAGCTCCAGGACGATATCTATGGCATTCTTCCCGCCGCCCATCGCATGCCGTACGACGTTACCGAATTGCTCGCACGAATCTTCGACGGCGGCGGCGTCCTCGAGTTTCAGCCCGATCACGCGCCGGAGATCCTTTGCGGCGAGGCCCGTCTCGACGGCATTCCGGCGGCCGTGATCGCCAACCGCCGCGGATTTCTCAAAGGCGACGGAAAGCCGCGGATCGGCGGGATCATTTACACGGAGTCGGCGCGCAAGGCCGCCTATTTCGTCGAGAATGCCGAGCGCGCGGGACTCCCGATCATCTATCTGCAGGATGTCTCCGGCTTCATGGTGGGAGAAGATGCTGAGAGGGAAGGCATCATCCGCGCGGGCGCGGAAATGGTCGAAGCGATGGCGTGCACGACCGTCCCGAAAATCGTTCTGACCCTCAACCACGCAAGCGGCGCGGGTTATTACGCGATGGCCGGACAGGGTTTCGACCCGAACTTCACGTTCAGTTGGCCAACCGCGCGCATCGGCGTGATGGAGGGAGACTCGGCGGTGCAGGCGCTCTACTCGGTGGAACTCGAGAAGTATAAGAAATCCGGTGAAGCGCTGCCGGCGGAATTGGAGCAATCCATCGCGCAAACCCGCGACGACTACGAGCGATGGCTCGACGCGCGTTACGCGGCCGCCCGCGGGCACGTCGACGCCGTGATCGACCCGAAGCGGACGCGCGAGGTGTTGTCTTTCGCTCTTAGCGCCGTCATGGAGCGCCCGCGAGCTTTGCCGCTCGCGCTCGAGACGCTCGCGCTCGCGCCGGAGGGAACGTTGTGATCCGCATCGCGAACCGCCTGTTAGGACTTGGAATGAAACAACTGTTGCAATTGGCAGCCGGTGGGGCGGGCGATCGTCTTTCGTCGCCTGTTGGGGAGGGCCTACGGCCCGCGAAATTTCATGAAAAACGTGCAGAATAGGAAAGGCGGTGCGGCGAGGTTGTGGAAGGCAGTGGAGAAGTCGAGACTGATCGCCTGTTTGATCCGGAGCACGCGCGCTT
>CAMDED010000099.1 GCA_945893365.1 Candidatus Sulfopaludibacter sp. SbA3
GGGGGCGGTGTCCCACCTCCCGTTGGTCGGCCCCGGAGATTGTACGGCGTATGGGCAGTTTTTGGTCATTCTCAACTCAAGAAAGGAGGCCCCGCGGCTGTTCGCTCCCTTCCTCCTTCAGGCTCATTCTTCGATTGGAATATACTGACCTCTCGGCACGCGGCAAGCCAACCGCAACCAAAAAAAAGAAGGGTAATTTAAAGGATAAGCCGGTTGGCGGCGCAGGTGGGCCGGAACCGCGGTAAGTTACGTCTAACGTCTTGCCAAGTGCAGTGTGACCGGGCGGGCAGACACCGGCTTCCGGGAAAGCCGGCCGCGGATGTGCGAATTGCGAGCAGGCGGTGGCCCATCCCCGCTCAACACTGAGATTCAATATGATCAAACCCGCGCGAGTGCGCACGCATGGGTGCGTTATCATAGCGCCGTGGATCGACGCGATTTTCTTCTCGGAGCCACCGCGTCTTCCGTTGCCCGCGCTGAAACGACGCGTCCGAGCGAGATCCTCTCGTACGCTACGCCCGCCAGATAAAGCCGGACTTGGTGATCATGGGGGCGCACGGCCACCGCCGCCTGAAAGACCTGATTTTCGGGAACACGATCGATCCTGTGCGGCATGATTTGGACGTGCCCATGCCGATTGTCCGCGAAAACAAGTAGGCGGCCGGAGTCTTTCGTTTCTCAGAAGTTCGGCGCTTGTTTTTGGGGCCGGGACCCGACTCGCGTAACAGATGGCTCATCTCAATTGGCCGATGCGGCGCTAGAGCTAGCATCCGGAACAATATTCATCCGATTCCAGACCTCTTCGAAGGCGTCTGTGAGTTCTCTGAAGGCGGCAATGACAACGGGATCAAAGTGCTTTCCGCTTTCCTCGAGAATGATCGCGCACGTTTCGTCATGCGGAGTGGCTGGTTTATAACAACGCTTCGCTCGGCTTGCGTCATAACAATCCGCAACCGCCAGGATGCGGGCGCAGAGAGGAATTCCTTCTCCCGCCAGACCATCCGGATAGCCTGTTGAATCCCACCGCTCATGATGCGATCTGGCGATCTCGATACCCATTGCAATGAATTCATTGTCGGGATACCTGTCGTGGACCGTCTTGAGAGTCTGAGATCCGATCGTTGTGTGCGTCTTCATGATCGCGAGCTCCGCCGGAGTCAGGCTTCCGGGTTTCAGGAGAATCCGATCGGGGATTGCAACCTTCCCGATATCGTGCAGGGGGCTAGCGTGAAAGATGTTTCCGATCCAGGTACTGGAGACTGTGGTTTTATACGCCGGATGCCGGCCCAGCCCGGCTGCCAACAGTCTGCAAAACGTTTGGACACGTTCCAGATGCCGCCTCGTTTCATCGTCCCGGGCTTCAGCCAGTCTGGCGATGGCAAAGATCGTCTCCATGTGAGCGTCCGCAATTTTCTTAACCTGAATCTGTACCAGCTCCTCCAGGCGCGACTTGTCCGCCTCCATCGCCAGTTGAAGACGCCTCAACCTAACGTGCGCGTCCACGCGGGCCTGAACCTCGTCGAACTGGAACGGCTTTGAAATATAATCGATGCCGCCAACTTGAAAGCCCTTGATCCTGTCTTCATGGGCATTCAGGGCGCTGAGGAAAATCACTGGGATTTCGGAAAGATTTGCATTCGCCTTTAGCCGCTGACATACTTCGAAACCCGTCATTTCGGGCATGCTGACGTCCAGCAGGATAAGGTCCGGCGGTTTCTCGCTTGCGGCAGCCAGCGCCACTCGGCCTCCAGGAAAAGATACCACTTCATACCCGCGCGGGCGAAGGAACTTCTCCATCAACTCCAGATGGGCCGGATCATCATCCACGACCATCACGGCGCCTTCTCTGGCTGACTCAGCGGGAAGCGCCGCGGAACTGTCTATCGTGTTCATGCCGCCCCTGTGAAGCTTTGTCCGCCGAAGCAGTAAGCCATCGCTATCGCTGAATGGGGAATGCGCGGGGGGGGGATACTTCCATAGCGCGATCAGCGGCGGCCCGCCACCCCCAGCAACTTTGTTTTAGGGAACCGGCCGGTTGCAGCCCGAAGAGGGCCGAATTATTCTCATCCGCCCCCGCGGAATTCAGCGCGACGTCCCAACTCAAAGGGCCGATCCCCAAGGAACGCGTGAGGCGGAAGCGTTCCTCGCCTTCCGCAAGCTTTTCCCTTGCTTGCCCAGGCTCCCGAACACTGCCCAGGCGTTCAGCCTTCATTTGCCCCTCCGCGCACGCACCGCCGGCGGCAATGTGGAATGCCAACCGAAGGACTCAGCCGAGTCTTTGACTCGGAAGCTTTCGCGTGGCGGGAATAGAAAGTAATTCACTGAAAAAGCACTACCGACAACCGCTATGAGTGCGGGCCGGAGCCCTCCATACCAAGCAGTCGGCAGGACGGCCAAGAGCAAAGTTGGAACGTGGAACCGCTCGCTGAGGATCGGGTCTAGCAGAAGCCGCATCCATGTTGGGAGGCCGATACTGACAACGGCAAGGCCGTCACGGAGTAGGAACGGCCGGGATGGTTCCGGGATATCGCGCTTAATATTATCAATAGTCCGCACTGTTCTAAACTTTCCTATTAAAGCGTTGTTAATTTCCTATTCTAGCTTATCTCTTTGTGGGAAATAGAGCCCCCTCGGCGCGGAAAACGACGGTGCGGGCCAGACGCCCGGTTCCGGGAAAAGTTGGCCGCCGAGGCGCGAATTGCGAACGGGCGGCGGGCCGCTCAACCTCTGAGACTTGAAATGATAAAACGCCCGCGAGTGCGCACGCCTGTTGCGTTATCATAGCGCCATGGATCGACGTGATTTTCTTCTCGGAGCCGCCGCGTCTTCCGTCGCCCGCGCTGAAACGACGCGTCCAAGCGAGATCCTCTACAACGGCAGGATTTACGCAGCTCCCGACGGCGCGAACTTTCGCGTCATCCAAGCCGTAGCCATCGTTGACGGAAAGATTGCCGCCGCGGGCGGCAACGCCGTAATACGGCCGCTCGCGGGACCCGGCACAAAGAAGACCGATCTTGGGGGCCGGACCGTATTGCCCGGTTTCATCGATGCGCACACGCACGTCGCGTTCTTCGGGGTCGACCATTTACGTTCGGTCGACTGCGATCTCGGCTCGATCGCCGGCATTCAGAAAGCCATCCGCGAGCGCGCCTCCCGCACGCCCGCCGGCGAGTGGATTCGCGGTTTCAAATACGACGACACCAAGACCGCCGAAGGCCGCAAGCTCACCCGGCAGGACTTGGACGCCGCCGCGCCCAATCATCCGGTGGTCGTCGGCCATCGCGGCGGACATACCGGTTTCGCGAATTCCCTTGCTCTTCAAAGAATCGATTTCAACGATAGGACGCCGGACCCGGCGGGAGGCCAGCTCGGCCGGGATGCGGAAGGCCATCTCACGGGCGAGCTCCGCGAGACAGCCATGGATCGCGCCCGCGGACAAGACTCTCCGCCATCGCGCAGCGAACGCTCCGAAGCCGTCAAGCTCCTGACGAAGGCCTTTGCGAAGTCCGGCATCACGTCCGCCCACGATGTGTACGGCTCACCTGAAGACCTGCTCTCGTATCAGGACGCGTTTGATGCGGGTCAACTCTCCTGCCGCCTCTATGCTTTTATCCATTACCGTTATATCGATCGGATGATTTCCGCCGGCATTCGCACCGGCTTCGGAAACGACTGGGTCCGGGTGGGCGCCATGAAGCTGATCTGCGACGGCTCCATCTCGGAGCGCACCGCGCGAATGAGCAGACCCTATGTCGGACGGCCTGACGATTACGGCCTCATCGTGATGCCGGAGGCGGAGATCTATGAGCAGGCCCGCAAGGCGCACCTCGCCGGTTGGCAGGTGGGCATCCACGCCAATGGCGATATCGGCATCGACATCGCGCTGAAGGTCTATGAACGGCTCGCGCGAGAGCATCCCAAACCCAATGCGCGTTTCCGCCTGGAGCACTGCAGCGTTGTCAACGACGATCTCCTGAAGCGGATCAAAATGCTCGACGCGATTCCCACCCCCTTCTGGACGTACGTCTACTACCACGGCGAAAAGATGAAGAACTACGGTGAGGAGCGTTTGGACCGGATGTTCGCCATGCGCAGTTTTCTCGATTACGGCATTCGCGTGGCTCCCGGTTCAGATTACGTTCCCGGTCCGTTTGAACCGATGATGGCGCTGCAATCCTGTGTCACGCGCACCGACTCCAAGGGAAACGTCTGGGGACCGAAGCAGAAGATCACGGTCGCGGAGGCGATTCGTGCGAGCACGCGCAACGGCGCTTACGCATCCTTTGAAGAGAACGCGAAGGGCACGCTCGAACCCGGCAAATTCGCCGATCTCGTCGTGCTCGGCCGCGATCCGTTTGTGGAAGAGCCGTCCACATTGCGTACGATTCCAGTGGAGAGGACCATGGTGGGCGGGCGATGGGTCTTCGAATCGTGAGGCAGGCTCCGTTGCCGGCGTCCGTGGAGGGGAAATGCGGCTTTATATTCTTATTCTGTCGATAGTAGCTCTAGCGCCGGCTCAGACGCCCGCGAACTCCGGCCAAGGCGGTGCGGACCAAAAGGACGCGGATGGAACGCCGGCGATCATGCTCTCGGTGCTCTATGATGGCGCCGATTCGGTCAAGGCGTTACTTGATCGGGGAGCGAATCCGGACGCCGCCGACGCGCGAGGCGCAACGGCGTTGATGTGGGCGGTGCCCGACGCCGCGAAAGTAAGGCTCCTGATTGCCGCGGGGGCCGATGTCAACGCGCGTTCGGCGAGCGCGGGCCTTACACCCCTGCTGATCGCCGCGAGCTACCCGGGCACCGTCGAAATATTGAAGCTGTTGCTCGAAAAGGGAGCGGATCTCCGCGCCCGGGAGCGCAACGGTAGAAACGCCCTGGCCTTGGCAGCCGAGTCGGCCGACGTCAACGTGGTTCGCTTTCTGATGGAGCGTGGCCTGGACGTGAATGAGCCGGGGCCGCGGGGCGGCCGGGTGCTCAGGCGCAGTTCCCTGGCGCGACGGTACTTGCCGACGCTCGAGTACCTGCGCTCTCAGGGCGCAAAGATTGAGCCGCAAGACTTGGCGTTGATGACGCATCTCGATCCGAAAACGGTCGCAAGTCTCATCCAGCCGGCTGGCGACGTCAATAGCCGCTCCAGTCAATTCGGACGCACGCCGCTGATCAACGCGGCGGCCGCGGAGGAAGCCTCCTTCGCTACTCTTCAACTGCTGCTTGATAGGGGCGCCGATCCGAACGCGGCTGGTACGGAGGGCGAGACGGCCCTCGACTGGGCGAGGCACCGCTCGGATCGCGCCCGCGTCGAGCTCTTGCGGAAGCACGGTGCGAAGCCTACCCGGACGCCGCGCGACCAGAAATTCGCGCCGCCGGATGGCGCGCCTGACGCCCGAACCGCACTCGAGCGCAGCCTGGCGGTTCTTCTGCAGTCCGGGCCCACCGTATTCGCGAAGCGCGCCTGCATCACGTGCCACAACCAGACTCTGCCCGCACAAGTCGCAGCGGCGGCGCGAGCGAAGGGCGTTGCCGCGGACGAGCGAACCGCGAACTTGAATTTCCGCCAAATCCTCGCGTCCTACAAGCCGATCGGCGAGGAAGCGGCGCAAGGCGTGTCTCCACCGGGACAGGAGTTGACTATCGGTTATGTCGCGATGGCGCTGGCCGCCGAAAAGCACCCGCCCGGCAAGATGACGGCCGGGCTGTTCCACTTGGTCGCGGGGCGGCAGATGCCGGATGGAAGTTGGCCCGAGTTTGAGACCCGGCCACCCATGGAATACAGCACCATAAGCCGCACAGCCATGGCCGTGCGTACGCTTACCCTGTACCCAATTGCCAGCCGTTCGAAGGAGACGGAAGGCCGCCTGCTCCGGGCCCGTGCCTGGCTGTTGAACGCCCAACCCGCGTCAGCGGAAGAATATGCCATGCGGCTGATGGGGCTCGGGTGGACGAAAGCGCCGTTGAGCGACCTGCGCCGCGAAGCGAAGGTTTGGAAGGCCCGGCAGCGGGGCGATGGAGGCTGGGCGCAATTGCCCCAGCTCGACTCCGACGCCTACGCCACTGGACTCACGCTTTACGCGTTACACGAGGCGGGAATACCGGTTACAGAGCCGGCGTATAAGAAAGGGATCGCCTACCTGCTGAAAAGCCAGCATGCCAATGGGGGCTGGTTCGTGAAAACTCGCGCCTTCCCGGTGCAGCCGCCAATGGAGAGCGGGTTTCCATTCGGATCTCATCAGTGGATCTCGGCGGCGGCGACATCCTGGGCTTCGCTGGCGATCGCATATACCCTGCCTGACCGCGTCAACCTCCGTCAATAGTTGAAAGTCGGCCGATGAGCGCGATTTCATCCCGCCACGGGGGCTGCGCTTCGAATCCCTTCCGTGACCGAAGCGAACTTTTCGAAGTTCTTGTTAAACAACGCGGCCAGATTCTTCGCGGCGAGATCGTAAGCCGCTTTGTCGAGCCACATTCCGCGCGCGTCCAGCACTTCGGACGGCACATCGGGGCAGGTTTCCGGCACCTGGACGCCGAATACGGGGTGCGGTTTCGCCGGAACGCCTGAGAGCTTTCCGGAGAGCGCCGCGGCGAGCATCGCGCGCGTGTAGCTCAGTTTCATGCGCGCGCCTACGCCGAAAGGACCACCCGCCCAGCCGGTGTTTACAAGCCAGCAATCGGCCTTGTGGCGCCGGAGTTTCTCGCCGAGGAGTTCCGCATAGACGCCGGGATGACGGGGCAGAAACGGCGAGCCGAAACAGGCGCTGAATGTGGCTTGCGGCTCCTTGCCCAACCCCCTCTCGGTCCCGGCCACCTTGGCCGTGTAACCGCTCAGGAAGTGATACATGGCTTGCTCCGGCGAGAGGCGCGAAACCGGCGGGAGGACGCCAAAGGCGTCGGCTGTGAGGAAAATCACATTCTTCGGGTGCTCGCCGACGCTGGGAATCAGTGCGTTATCGATAAAGCTCAACGGGTAGGCGGCGCGGGTGTTCTCCGTGATTTCCTCGGAGTCGAAGTTCAGCAGACGGGTTTCCGAATCCATAGCGACGTTTTCGAGCACGGTTCCGAAGCGGATGGCGTTCCAGATTTGCGGCTCATTCTCCCGCGAGAGCCGGATGCACTTGGCGTAGCAGCCGCCCTCGAAATTGAAGACGCCGTGATCGGACCAGCCATGCTCGTCGTCTCCGATGAGCCTGCGGTTGGGATCGGCGGAAAGCGTCGTTTTGCCGGTGCCGGAAAGACCGAAAAACAGCGCCGCATCGCCTCCCTCGCCAACGTTGGCGGAGCAGTGCATCGGCATTACGCCCAGAGGCGGCAGCAGGTAATTGAGAATCGTGAAGACGGATTTCTTCAGTTCTCCGGCATAACTCGTCCCGGCGATGAGCACGATGCGCTTGGCGAAATTGACCAGGATGCAAGTCTCGGAATTGGTGGCGTCCTCCGGCGGATGCGCCTGGAAGCCCGGGGCGAACACAAGCGTGAACTCGGGTACGTGGTCTTCGGTCTTGAGCGGGTCGGGCCTGATCAGCAGCTGGCGGGCAAAAAGGGAATGCCACGCGAACTGGGTGATCACGCGGATGGGCAAGCGGTACGCAAGGTCCGCTCCACCGTAGCAATCCTGCACAAACAGTTCCTGGCCCTGTAGATAGGCCAGGACTTTGGCATAGATGAGGTCGAACTTCTCCTCCGAAATCGGCTGATTCACCGCGCCCCAACTCACTTGCGATTCAGTGCCGGAGTCGCGAACGATGAACTTGTCCTTGGGCGAGCGCCCCGTGAACTGGCCGGTGTGGACCACGAAGGCTCCTCCACTTGCCAGCGCCCCTTCCCGCCGCGCGATCGCGTGTTCGAGCAGTTGCGCCGTACCCAAATTCCAGTAGGCGGAGCGAATATTCCGGATTCCGCTTGCGTCCAGATGATGCCGGCTCGGGCGGTTGCCCCGATTCACTCCGCTCGTCAATCCAAAGGTGTCCATACTGGTTCTATCGTAATATGAAATTATGCCCTCTCGCTTCGGCTCGGCATTGCGGGGAAGACTGGTGCCCGGCGCGTTGGCCGCGCTGCTCGTCTTCGTCCCGGCGCCGCGGGCGCAGGTAATCGAGTTCGAGCAGAACGGTCTTAGGTACCAAACGCTTTCGAAGCAGGGCCTGACGGTGATGGTGGCGCAGATGCCCGCGCATATTCGCGACTACGCCATCGTCCAAGTTGCCGTGGCCAACGGATCGAGAGCGGTCCAGGTGATCCGTCCGGAGCAGTTCCGCTTTGAGCGGGGAGAAGGAAACGTGCTGCGCGCGGCGGCGGCGCGCGCGGTTGTCACGTCGCTGATCGAAAAGGGCAACCGCAACGACGTGATCAAGCTGGTCTCGGCTTACGAATCGGCTCTTTACGGGATGGGCAGGATGCAATCGTCCGGCGGTTACTACCAGCGGCGCCAGCAGGCTCTGGCGGAAGTGAGTTCGACAAAGCTGAAGGCGGCGGCCGCGGCCTCCGCGATTGCGCTCGTCGAGATGAAGCTGCCGATAGGGCAGTCGACCGACGGCGCCGTGTTTTTCCCGTCGGACGGAAAGCCGCTTGGAAACGGGAGGCTGATCGTACACACGGCCGCGGACGATTTCGTCTTCGAGCTCGCGGGCGACCAGCCGTCCCACGTTCTGCTCGGCAAGTAGGGGGACGAGCGCCGTGAAGGCTATTCCTGGGCGGCCGCCTCGGCGTATCGGCGCTCGTAAGCCAGCCTGACGACCGTCGAGGCGAACACGAGGCAGCCGAGATTGGCCGGAGCGAGATGAACCGTATCGGTGTATCCGATCGCCAGATGAACACCGAGAGCCGCGCCGAATCCAGCGAGCCCCATGAGAGCGACAATCTGCAACCGACTCTTGGTTTAGCGGCGCCTTGGCGGAAGATGAAGAACAGAATAATCCCCGTGGAGAAAAGACCACGACGAATCCCCGCACGGTCACGGGCGATCGCCGGCACTGTAACCTGGGAGAAAGGCTCTCAAGGTCGGCCCGAGTCATGTGCATGTAAGTGAGGTCTTGAGGGACGAATACGCCGGTCATTCCGACAACCATGATCGTTGCGCCGGCGGCTATCATTCCCGCGGCAAGGAATCCCAAAGCCATCGTCCGGGACAGGCCGGTTGTCCGGGCCACCGCATGTCACGCCAGTCGACCTTGGCGGGCCGTGCACGCCACAAACCAGCCAAGTACACCGGTAGCAGGCACGGCGTCGCAATTCCGCGCCAAATATCGAGGTAGCCGAAGCTCAGGCAGCAGAGGAAACCGGCAAAGCCGCAGACCCTGGAAAGACAGAACGTCCACCAAGCCCAAGGCAGTCCAGCGCGCATGGGAAACTCCGCCAGGTACCAGTAGGCAAGCACGACAGCCAACATGGAGGCGCGGGGCGACTTTGCGCCTCGATCAACAGCGTTGGCGGCCTATTGGACGGTGGTGTGCCGAATGCCTCGCTCGGTAGTGAAGAGCGTGCTGGAAGCCGTCTTGGGGATTCCAAATCAGTTTGGGGAGCACGCAGAAATTGTGGAGGAGGCGGGGGCGGCGGTGCGCGAACCCGCCGGCAACTGGGAGAACTGCCAAAACCGATATAGCAGCGGGTGAATTGTTACCTCCGGGCGGGACGGCCCCTGTTACGGGACTGTCCAAGACGCGAGATTCTGCCAACCCGAAGCCGCACTAGTGTCGGATGCGTACCCCAGGAACGTCTTCGTTCCCGAGAATGCCGCCGTAAACGTAATCGCCAGGTTCAATGTCAAGTTGTTACCGGCTTTGGAAACCGATGAAGCTGGGCCGTCAATAGCGCATTGGCTGTTCGAGAGGCTGCCGGCCGCAGCCGGGGTCAGGAATGAAGAGGTTGTCCCAGTGTCGTCGTACAAATAAACTTTGTTAGTCAAAGCGTCGTATATGATGTAGCACGCACTGAAAGTCCGTTTTACGGCGTTTATCAGGATTCTCGTAGTGCGCAAGTCGACATAACCGTCGGTATCCGTCGCCGCCATTGCAAACGCCAGTTCCCTCCCAATCCCAGTAGTAGGACTCCCTGAGATGGTCGGAGCGCGGCCCAAATTGCTATTGACGTTCCAAGTGCCCCTACCCTGCCATCCTCGCGTAAGTCCGTGCTTGTCGACCACAAAAACATACGATGTCTTGCCTCCGGCGAACGCCGTCGTGAATGTCAGCGCGAGAGTCAGAGTTACGTTGCCTCCAGCCAGCACTACCGACGAAGACGGCCCGTCCAGCCGGCACTGACTATTCGATAGGGTTCCAACGGAGCCGGGAACAAGACCTCCGGCGAACGAGGTAAAAGAGTCGTTCGCCAGATAGACCCGCCCGTCTCCGCGGTTGTATTCAAGATTGCAGCTCCCCACGCCGGTGAAGGTTGAATTTATCAATAGCTGACCGTAGTCGATGTCCCCGTTTCCATCGGGGTCCGAAAACACCAGCCGGAACATCGCGCCCGAGCCCGAGCCGCCACCCGGACTTAGTTCCAGCAGAGAGGGAGGCTGATATCCAACCGGCGCAACAGCCGTCCAAGACCCCACCCTCTCCCACCCAGGCATCTTGCCCGGGCCGAAAACCAGAGTGAAGATGCCCCAGCTTCCGGCAAACAAGGGTTTGAAAGCGATATTCACGATGAAGGTCACTTTGGGGCCGCTCACGCTTACCGACGCCAAGGAGTTGTCGACTGCGCACCGGGAGTTCTCGATCACGCCTTGGGAACCCATTGGACTTCCGATCATGTCAGTTCCGTCGTCGTAGAATAGAGTTAAGAGTTTCGAACCAGGGAAGATCCGAAGAAAACAGGAATACGGACCGCTGGCCGTGGAATTGAAGATGATGTCAATCGAATCGATGGCTGCGGATCCGGTGGGAGTGGAGAATTCGAACGAGAATGTCTGGTTGCTTCCCGCCCCCGACGACGGAGTCACGGTTGGAATGCCGGGCGGCGTGTCTTTGAACTTGACAACAAAGGCGCCGAAGCGTCCGCCGTTGAACGTCTGCAGCGCATTTGAAAGCTGAAAATCGTTCGACTGGGTCTGCCCTGCGACGTAAACGGCGCCGGTCGAGTCAAGAGCGATGGCCGCAGCCTTATCCGCCCCCGAACCACCCAAGTACGTCGCGAAGTCAAGAGCACCCGTACCTGAAAGCCGCGCGATAAGACCGTCTAGCCCGCCGGCGTTGACGCCTTGGAGCGCGCCGGGGGAAGGCAGGTCGCTTGATGCCGTGTACCCCGCGACGTAAGCCACGCCTCCGGCGGTTACGGCAATGCCGCTGCAATAGTCTGCGTTGCCGCCGCCAAGCAAGGTGCTGTAGATGTATACCGCGCCCGAAGGGTTGAGCTTCAGAACAAAGCAGTCGGATATTCCGGCAAAGACGGACGGCGGAGTACCTACCCGGGGAAAATTAGATGAGCTGGTGGAGCCCGTTACGAAGATGTTCCCGGATCCGTCCACCGCGATCCCCGTTCCGGTCTCCGGAGTTCCGACCGTGCCTCCCGATCCACCGGCATAGGTACCGTAGGCGAAAGTACCGGTTGCGCCGAGTCTCACGATGAAGGCATCCTGACTGCCGCCGCTTACCGGCTGAATCGCATTGAGAATGGGGAAATCGATCGAGTCTGTGGCCCCTGTTACGTAGGCCACTCCCGCGGAGTCGGCCGCGATTGCCGCGCCTCGGTCGTCGCCGGCGCCTCCAAGGTATGTGCTGTAAGCCAATGCTCCGGACGGTCCGAATTTCGCCGCGAAAGCATCCAGTCCTCCTTGCCGCGCGCCTTGGAAGGCGTTGAGCGTACGAAAGTTGGGTGAGGTTGTGTCGCCTGTAACGTACGCGTTGCCGGCGTTATCGATAGCGATGCCGTTCGCGCTGTCGTCGCCGGTCCCGCCAAAGTAGGTGCCGTACACCAGCGCGGTTCCGGAAGCGTTCAGTTTCGCGACCCAGCCATCCCGTCCGCCGCCGAGCGTCGCTTGGACAGCGGACAGGATCGGGAAACCTATTGAACCTGTTCGCCCGCAAATGTACGCTGCGCCCGCGCTATCAACTGCAATCCCGAAGGCCCGGTCGTCGCCGCGCCCGCCCAGATAGGTTGCATAAACAAGCGCCCCTCCAGTCGGGCTCAACTTGACAACGAAGGCATCTACGCCGCCCAGGTTCTGAGCTTGCCTTGGGGTCTTCGTCGGAAAGTCGGTCGATTCCGTCCAGCCCGCAACATACGCATTACCGGCGGAGTCTACCGCGATCGCCGTCGCGCCGTCCAATCCACCACCACCCAGGAACGTACTGTACGTGAGGACGGGATCGATCACCAATTGGAGACCACGATCGTAAGGGTCGATGTCGAAGCCCACGGCGCCGCCCGGACGAACTCGATAGCTTCCTTTCACGGGGATCCGAATGCCGTCCCGCTCCTGGTAGATCACGGGCGCTTCTTCGCGCAAGTCGCCCACGCCGGTCGAAACGATGAGCGCGCCCTCGGCGTCCACCCGCACGGGGAAGCTGTACCGGAGGCGTATTCGCGACGGGTCCGACTGCGGCGCGACGACGAAATCCGACTTGAGCCGCGTGCCGTGACTGCGGTAAATGGCGTCAATTCCCGGATACAAATCCCGGTAGACGATAGAGCTGTGCGCGGGCAAACCGGTCCGCCACTCTCGAGGGTCGGATCCGATGAGGAAGTTGACTTTCGCGGGAAGCGTCCCCACTCCTTCAGGCATTACTTCCCTGTCGCACCCTTCGAAAGAGACCCGCACATCCACCTGGCGGAATCCAAGCGCGAAGCCGCCCGGTTCGAAGCTGACGCGCGAGCCGGGTAGCCGGACCACATAGTTCGGGCGCTCCGCCGCATGACTCTCGCGAACAAAGAAGAGCGGCACGGACGGTCCCGCTTCCAGACCCAACAGCGGCCCTGCCAGCAAGAATGCGAATACGGACAGCCTGAGTGCGAATTTCGTCATCGCACTACAGTTCGTCGGAAATCGCCCTATACTTTAGGCGAACACTTACTTAGGCCGTCAGCCCAGGTGTTGAAATGACTCCGCGGCGGCCGCCACGGTTTTCCTTACGTCCCCGGCGGTATGCGCCGCGCCCACGAACGCGGCCTCGAACTGAGACGGCGCGAGATATATGCCCCGCTCCAGCATCAAATGGAAGAATCGCCCGAACTTTGCCGTATCCGAGCGCTTTGCCGACTCCCAATCCGTTACCGGTCCCCGGTTGAAGAATAACGTGAACATGGAGCCAACCCGGTTCACCGTGACACCAGCCGGCATTTCCGCCGTCAACTCGGCGGCCCGCGCCTCAAGCTGCGGATAAATCTCCGGATGCGCTTTCAGATGCCGCAGCATGGCTAAGCCAGCCGCTACCGCGAGAGGATTGCCCGACAGCGTTCCCGCCTGATAAACGGGGCCTGCCGGAGCTACGCAACTCATTACGTCGGCGCGTCCCCCGTAGGCTCCGATCGGCAACCCGCCACCGATTACTTTACCGAGCGTAGTCAAGTCGGGCCTGATTCCGTAAAGTTCCTGCGCGCCGCCGAACGCCACGCGGAATCCCGTCATCACCTCGTCCAGAATGAGTAACGCACCGGATTTCGCCGTGATCTCGCTCAACATCTTGAGGAACCCGGGCGCCGGGGGAACGCAGCCCATGTTTCCGACGACCGGCTCCACAATCACCGAGGCGATCCGGCTGCCGTGAGTCCGGAAAGCGGCTTCGACGGCGTCAAAGGAATTGAACGGCAGAGCGATGGTTGTTTCGCTGAATGCAGCGGGCACTCCCGCCGTATCGGCAATTCCGAGCGTCGCCATTCCCGAGCCCGCCTTCACCAGCAATGAATCCACGTGCCCGTGATAGCAGCCTTCGAACTTCACGGTCAGGTCGCGGCCCGTGAACCCGCGGGCCACTCGAATCGCGGACATCGTCGCTTCGGTACCCGAATTCACCAGGCGCACCATCTCGATCGAGGGCACGGCATCGCGGATCGCCTCCGCGATCTCCACCTCTCGTTCCGTCGGGGCGCCGAAGCTGGTGCCGGTCTCGAGCGCGTCCGCGATGGCGGCGAGTATCGCCGGGTGCCGATGCCCCAACAACAGCGGGCCCCAGGATCCGACATAGTCGATGTACTCGTTTCCATCGGCGTCGAACAGCCGCGAACCTTCGCCGCGCGAGATGAAAACGGGCGTTCCGCCTACGCCGCGAAACGCCCTGACGGGCGAGTTGACGCCGCCGGGAATCGACAGCAGCGCTCTCTCAAAAAGCGCTTCCGATCTTGCGTGATTCATACGTGGCTCATCGACTTCTCAAATAGCGCCATCTCAAACAACGTCCGGGGCAAACCCCGGTAAAGCCGGGCATCGAGGCCCAGATAACTTTGCGTTCCCGCGAACACGTCCTGCATCAACGCGCGGAACCGCGGGCTGCGCCTTATGAACTGAACGATCCGCGCGGGAGTCGATCCAAAGAGGAACTTCCCCAGAAAAATCTGGGCGGCCAGTTCGGACCCCCTCTCCAGGTCCCGTGCGAAATCGCCCCGAATCGCCGCCGCATATCCGGCGAAGTCATGGTTTAGCGAGCCGGTATTCAACGCGTCATTGTTTATGATGAACCGGTTCGACAAAAACCGGGCAGCCAGTTCGCCCGAGCGAAGCGCATAGTACAACCCTTCGCCGGTCACCGGATCCACCAGCCCCGCGGCATCTCCGACGGCAAGCCAACCCTCGCCGGACACGCGATTGCTCTTCCATGAGGCGGCATCGAGCGCCGGGAGCAAGTGGCTGTAAAACTGAGACCCCTTCCAATGGATCCCGCGGCCGGTCAGGTAGTCCTCAAGCCGCTTTCGCAGAGACGCCGCCGATTCTCCCTTTCCGCAGATTCCAACCGACAGGTGCCCGCAGCGGGGGAAAACCCATATGTAACCTTCAAGTCCGGAAAGAAACTGGACATCGATCTCTTCCCTGTCGCCCGGCACGTAGTATCCGAGCGCCGACATCGTATCCCGCGGCCGAAGCGCTGTCCCGAACTCACGCAGCGGATTTCTCGCGCCGGCGGCGAGGATGCAATAACCCGCTTCCGCGATGCCGTTCCTGGTGCGAATGCGCCACCCTGAAGATCCTCGCTCGATCGACAGGACACGGGTCTTCTCCAACTGCGCTCCCGCGTCTTCCGCTCGCTTGAGCAATAGCCCATTGAGTTCGAACCGGGAGTAAATCACGATGGGCTTGTCCAACTCGAGACAGACCGATCCGGCCCGGGGCGCGCCGAGCACGGTCCGCGCGACCATCTTCTTCGCGGCGCCGTTTTCAATAAGGAACGGATACCGTCCGTAAGCTTTATGGGTCAGACCCCCGCCGCACGGCTTCTCCCAGGCCAGTTTCTCATCGAAGATCGTAACGTCGAGTCCCGCGGAAGCCAGTTCCGCCGCCGCGAAGGCGCCCGCGGGACCGCCGCCCAGGACAGCGATCCGCTTCATGGCTTCTTCGAACCGCCCGACGGCGGCGCGTTTCCCATCGGAGGATGCCCTGGGGGCAGTTCACCGGCGGGCGAGGCCGGGGTGCCCATACCCGGCGTTCCCATACCCTTTGACGCGCCGTGCGGATTGGCGCCCGAATCCGCCTTATTCTTCACAACCCACTTGTTGCCACTACGCTCGAGGGTGTACCGGATGTCCATTCCCGGGCCTGGGTTCGCGCCCTTTGCGCGAAATGTGACCACCGCTTCCGCTTCATTCTGGCGAAACGCAACTGAGGTCACCGCCACGTTCATCGACGTTACGTTTAGATTGCTGCGCGTCGCCAGGTATTCGGTAACGCCGCGCTCGACCGCTTCCTTCGTTTGCATGCCGCGGTTGCAGCCGCCAACTGTCAGCGCAAGCGCCGTGAGGAGCGCGAATCGCATAAGGGTTAAGTTCACTTCTCGATTATAGCGTTCAGTCATCGGATCTTCCCCACCGTGCAAATCAGGCGATAGATGAAGTCCAAACCCTCCTCGAACGAGGCGACCGGCGTCCCGGCCGTGGCCGCGAATATCGTCCGCCTCCAGGAAGAATCCGCTCACCGTCACTGCGAACCGTATCCGCGATGTGGGCGTGCCGGTAGTCCCGTTGTGGACACGGGAACTTCCGGTTGAATCTGCCTGCGGCTGTCCGGAATTCCTACGTATGGGACATTCGTCCCGTGCTTGGCCTGCTTGGCCTTCGGAAGTAATCCCGCGGTTCCTTGACATGCTACAATAATCGCCGGAGAGACAGGTGTCCTTTATCCAAAACCAGTTCGAGCAGAATTTCATCACGACGTCGGTCGACTACGTTTTCAACTGGGCGCGAAAGTCGGCCATGTGGCCGTTGACGTTCGGGCTTGCCTGCTGCGCAATCGAAATGATCGCCTCGTCCACCTCACGGTTCGACATCGCGCGTTTTGGGGCCGAAGTGTTTCGTCCGAGCCCGCGCCAGTCCGATCTTATGATCGTCGCCGGCACGGTGACGCTGAAGATGGCGCCCGTGCTGAAACGGATCTGGGACCAGATGCCGGACCCGAAATGGTGCATCTCGATGGGCGCCTGTTCGAGCGTTGGAGGGCCTTTCAACACTTACGGCGTTCTGCAGGGCGTCGATAAGATCGTCCCGGTGGATGTCTACGTGGCCGGTTGCCCCCCGCGTCCGGAGAACCTCTTCTACGCGCTTCTGAAGTTACAGGACAAGATCGATCAGATGACCACGCTCGTGAAGCATCCGACGGAAGTTCGGCTCGATGAATCGATGCTTGAGGACTTCAAGAAGCAGGTCATGATCGCGCAGACGCAGCAGCCTGTCTAGCAGGTTGCCGGCTGTGTTCTTCCTGGATTCGGACCACGTATATCGATCGCGCTCGTTCGCGGCGTTCGACTGGTTGGAACACGGCTTCGGTACACGGCTCTCGCCCGGGTTCGCGGCTGGTGCGGAAGTTTCCACGCTGAAACAGATCCATTCGGCGATTTGTGTACAGGCTTCGGCGGGCGGGTGCCTGGGTGAAGGCGACGCGCTTGTGACGTCGGTCCCCGGCCGTCCCGTCAGCGTGCGGACGGCGGACTGTCTGCCCATCCTGATGGCCGATGAGCGGCAGCGGACCGTGGCGGCTGTACACGCGGGGTGGCGCGGAACGATACAGGGGATTGTGGCGTGCGCGGCAAGGATGCTCGGCCGGGCGGAAGATCTCCACGTCGCGATCGGTCCCGGAATCGGACATTGTTGTTTCGAAGTCGGACCGGAGGTTGCGGGGCAATTCAGGGAACTGTTTCCCGAGCGTGCCGACTTGGCGGCGCGGACGTCGATTGACTTGGTGGAAGCGAACCGCAGGCAATTGATTCGGGCAGGTGTTCCACCGAGCCGGATCTATCCGGCGAGTCTCTGCACGGTCTGCCGGGGCGAGTTCCACTCCTTTCGGAGGGACCGCGAGCAGGCGGGGAGAATGGTTTCGATGATCGGACGCCTATCCTAAAAAAAAGGCTGCTTTGAAAGCAAAAAGGGCTGCCTTGGAAGCAAGGCTAAGAAACGAAAAGGGGCGCGAGCCCGAACCCGCGCCCTCTCGTTTGTTTGGTCCCAGGGTGAAACTCGTTAAGCGGCAACCGGCTCTTCGAACAACTCGCTGGGTTCGAATTCGTGGCGGTCGGCGGCTTCCTGGCAGCGGATGCAGAAGCGGGTCCACGGCACTGCGGCAAGGCGCTTCGGACTGATGTCCTCGTCGCAGTGCATGCAGCTTCCGTAGCTGCCGTCGGACATCCGGCTCAGAGCGACGCGTACGTTGCGAAGGAGATTCGACTCGCGGTCAAGGTTGCGGATCGCGAGCTCGCGCTCGCCGGCCAGTTGGACTTCGTCCAGTGCATCGGCAGTCTTTTCGATCGCAATCCCTTCACGATTGCGCAGCCCATCTGCCAGATCGGCTTTTTTGGCTTCCAGCAAGTTCTTGTAATGATTCAATTCAGTTTTGGTCATGGCCTTTCTCTCCTAACTTCAACGCGCTGTCGCGTAACAAAGCTCAGTTGTGTTTTGCTCCTTTTTCTTTTCGTCCGTACCAGATAATAGACGAGAATTGCGGCTGAATGTTTCAAAAAATCTTAGTACCAAAGGCTCAGGACTTCCTATTGCTCCGATCAACCTCTTAGTACTACTCCCACCCCTGGCTTCCAGCCACTTCGGGGATGGATTCAAACTTTATAGCAATTCGAGGGCCGTTCTGTCAACCCCTGATCCTCTCGGCAGATCCAACCGCAGCCGCCGCACCGTTTATCTATCGGCTTCAAATCCCAAACCTTTAGGAAATCGCCGGTTGGGGCATTTGGCCAACGTTCACACCGGGCTGCGACAGCGTTCCCTTGACCACTGCGCCCTCGCGCATGAGCCGCGATTGATAGAGTGTATGCGGTCTAACGCGCCGTGACCGCACCTTGTCATTTGACCGTCAGTGGTCGCGGCTCCACGCTCGCTTCCGCCCCACCGGCCATTCCCTCAAAACCGGCCCGGCAACGCATTCCGTCGAATCGGTTTAACGGAACGCCCAACCGGTTTAGACGCTTGTCGGGGTCAGGTGTTACTATCGACATGAGACGACGAAACTGGAGGCTTAGATTCACAAAATCCCTACGTCCATATCCAGTGCCCGTTGGACGATCATTTTCTCGCTGTATTTTCTCGCCGCCGCTCTCACGCTGATTCCCTATTTTGGAGTCCAGAACGACGAAGCGTTATTCGCCGCGGGAATCTATCCTCCCTCGGGGGCGGTTTATTCCCAAGTCGTATTCGATCGCGACCTGCCGGTGATGTTGATGTCGTATCTGGGCACGCCGAAAACCTGGTTTTACATGGCCTGGTTCAAGCGTTGGGGGCCCTCGGCCTACTCCCTGCGCGTGCCCGCCGCATTGGCCGGCGCCGGCGCAATCTGGCTCTTCCGGTCGCTGCTTCGCCGCACGGCCGGGGACCGGGCGGCGGTGCTCGGATGCGCGCTGCTCGCGACGGACACTACGTTCCTGCTGACGAACTCCTTCGACTGGGGACCGGTAGCGATTCAGCATCTGACCTTGATCGGCGGCGTGCTCCTGCTCGTCAAATTCCATCAGACTGGGTCAATTAGCGCTCTTGCGGGCGGCTTCTTTTTGTTCGGACTCGGCCTCTGGGATAAGGCTCTCTTCCTTTGGACCTTAGGCGGCCTAGGGGCTGCCGGCCTGGCGGTCTACGGGCGTGAAATCCGGCGTGCGCTTTCGATCCGGAATTTCGCGATCGCCCTGCTGGCAGGCTGCCTGGGGTCGTTCCCCCTCTTGGTCTATAACTACAACATGGATCTGGCGACGATCCGGAGCAACACGCAGTTCACCACGACGGAAATGGGTTTCAAGGTCCACGTGCTGCACAAGAGTCTGAACGGTTCGGCGCTTTTCGGGTGGCTATCGAGCGAAGATCCACGGCGGCTTGGGACCACGGGCGCGCCGCTTGAGCCCCGAACGCCGGTCGAGCGAGCGTCGGCCGCGCTCGCCTCCGCAGCCGGCAATCCGAGGATCGGGTTCCTCGCTTTCGCGCTGGCCTTGGCGTTACTGCTTTTCCCTTTCCTCTGGAATACGTCCGCGCGGAGGCCGCTGCTGTTCACGCTGATCTTCCTGACGGTAACGTGGATTCAAATGGCGTTGACGAAGGATGCGGGAGGGGGCGTCCACCATACCGTTCTTCTATGGCCGTTCCCGCATTTTCTGGCCGCCGTCGGTTTCGACGCGATGGCCAGCCGATTCCCGCGTTTCGGGCCCTGGATCGCCTCGGCTGTTGTGGCCATCGTGTGCGTGCAAGGCGTGCTCGTGACGAACAGCTTTCTCACGGAAACGGTTCGTAACCGCGGCACGACTCAGTGGACGGACGCCATCTATCCCTTGTCGGAAGACCTGAAGCATCGCAAGGCGCCACAGGTACTGGTGATGGACTGGGGTATGCTCGATTCGCTCCGGGCGCTCAACAGGGGCCGCCTGCCTCTTCAGGTGGGCAGCGATCCGCTGGCGTCGGAACACATGACGGAGCAGGACCGCCGCTTGATCGACTTGTGGATGTCGAGCCCGGAGAACGTGTTTCTGGGCCACACGGAAGGGAACGAATTTTTCCCGGACGTTCCGAAAAGATTGAGTTTCGCGGCCGCGCAGGCGGGGCTCCGCAAAGACCTGCTGAGGACGGTCTCGGACAGCACCGGCAGGCCGGTATTCGAGATCTTCCGCTTCGTGCCCTCCAACTGATCCGCCTCTCCACGGCTGGTTATCGCTCGGCTTCCCCGGGGCCGCTACCGCTCACAGTCGGGTGATTGCATTCCGCGCGCCTCACCGAATCGAATACTCCAGGGACACTATGCCCGTCTGGTACACCTTGTGGGCCGTGAGAGTCAGCTTGATCGAATCCGCCGGAGCCGGCAGCAGCGGGATTCCCGCGCCCAGAAGAATCGGCATGATAGCGAGCTCGACCGTGTCCACGAGTCCGGCGCTAGCAAGACTACGGAACAGCGTCCCGCCGCCGAACAGCCAGACGTCCTTTCCCGGGCTCGCCTTGAGGGCCGCCACTGTTTCCTCGGCCTTTTCGCCAACAATCGTCACGCGGTGATCGCTCTGGCGAAGCGTCCTTGAAAAGACCAGCGTCTTCATGCCGGGCATCGCGGTGTCACCCGCCGCGCCCATGCCTTCGAACGTCCGGCGGCCGAGCAGGCACGTGTCGAACTCATTGAATATCGCGCCGAAATCGATCTCGGGATCCATGATGATCCAGTCCGCCTCGCCCTTCGGACCGGAGATGTACCCGTCCAAACTCGACGCGACAGCATATCGAACTCGCCGCATTGGCGCCTCCGTCATCTCAGCCCGTTAGTGTACCTCAAAGACGCCGAAAACGACCCCATACTCTTCCTTTCCATTCGCGGAAGACATGGTTTGCCCGGTTTCGAGCCGGACCTCAATAATGGGCCTTCCGGCCAAGCCATCCGGCAGAGGCAATTCGAACTCAAAGCGCGGCGCACTCTTCTCGATTCGGAATTGCCGCTCCGGCGCGCCTTCCACGGTCACGGTGAGCGCTACGGGACCGTGGTCGAAGCGGACCGGCGGGCAGTAGCCGGTCAACCGCAGCCGCGCGCCCTCCCGCGTGGGTCCACCGATGCGAAGCGAAGCCCGCTTCCCTGTCCAACGTCCGCCGCTGTCGATGGGATGCCAGCCCTCTCCGAGCAGGTGATCGAGCAGCGGGTTTGCAACGTCCACGCGGCGCGGGATATCGTCCTGGAATAGCTTCAGGGCGGACGATTCGTAGGCCCGTGTGATATTCCGAAGCGGGTCGGCGTCGGCGGCATACACGACGAGCTTTCCGCCTTCCAGACCCCGGAGGACTTCCGCGCGGGAGAGAGTGAAGTCCGCTGGCGCGGTGGGCGCTTCCGGCCGGGAATCGATCAGCGACTCCGAGCCGGGGATGAGAAATACCTTCACGTTTCCGAGCACGGCGAAGGCCTTGTGGCGGATTACGTCCCAGAACAGTTCGTTGCTCACGCGCGCGAGCAGGATCGTTTTCCCGGGGTGAAGCGCGCTTGCGGCCTGGACGCCCAGAACCAATTTGCGGGCGTTGGCGCCGCGTTCCCGCCACCACGATGCGCCATCGTGCGCCACCGGAACCGATAGCAGCAAGTAGCCGGCGGCCAGCGGCGCCGCCAGGACACGGGGGGCGCGCGCGGCGGCGTAGCCCGCAAGCATGGCGAGGCCAATAAGCGGTAGCGTAAGGTAGTACGCCGTGACGTGGTCGCGCAGCGGCAACACAGGCGCGAGCAGGATCGCGAACCAGCCGAGGAACAGGACGGGCAGCCAATCCTTCCGCGCCAGCCGGACGAGAGCAAAACCCAGAAGAGCCAGGGAGAAAACAGCGAGGACGACTACCGCGGCCCATTCCGGAAGTCCCGTCAAATGATCCTGATCTCTCGGCAAGAGCGCGGAATTCCAGTACTTCAGCAACGTTGCGGGCAGGGAGAGGCCGAAGTGCATCGCGTAAGGGCCGGTGGCCTGCTTCTTCACCAGAGTCGTGTGAAGGATCGCGAAGGCGGCGGAAGGTAGAAACAGGGGCAAAGTGGCGCGGAAATGACGGCGCGCAAACAGAAGCGTGTAGCTTGCGGCGAGCGCCGGATAAACCAGGATGCTCTCCATCACGCCGAATCCGAACAGGAACGCGGCCCACTCGAAAACAAGGTACCGCCGCTTTCCGGTTTCGACGTGGCGCAACAGGAAGTGGAAGGCAAGCAGAATCGAGAACGCGCAGAGCGACTGCATGTAGGCGGAGGTCCACGACATTACCGTGCTCATAGCGCTGTTCCCGATCCAGAATACGGCGGCGGCGAAGCCCGCGAGCGGCGAACCGGTGAGGCGGCGGACGATCGATCCGAGCAGAGCGAGATTGGCGAACTGGGTCAGGAAGACGCAGATACGGAAGGGAAGCGCGTCTAGGCCGAACAGGTATTGGAAAAGGAGGAAGAAGCCGCGCTCGCTGAGTGGGCGGAAGGTGCCGTGAATGGTCGGGCGAAAGACGGCGGTGAGCAGATCGCGCGGCCCGGAGATCCTGGGAAGGAGCCCAAGGAAGGCAAAGTCGTCGACCAGGAACCAGGACTGAAGCCCGTCCCAGTAGATGGCGAGGCAGAGTAGCGGAGGGACCATCCAAAAGGCCGCGCGGAGGGTTCGGCTGGGAACAGGCACCTTTTCGATTATAGAAATAGTTGAGCCGCGCCCGCCCTTGTGTTCCAATGGGTTTCAGAGAATGGCGGCGCACGGGCCGAGCGAGGGCGGTACGGACGACACTTACATCGTGATTCCGACCTACAACGAGCGCGAGAATATCGTGCCGCTGATCGAGGAGATCGTGCGCCTCTACGGCGTTGCCGGACCGCGAATCGTCGTGGTTGACGACAATTCACCCGACGGCACCGCGGCGGCCGTAGTCGAGACGGGCGCGCGCTTCCCGAATGTCCATGCCATAGTGCGCAGCGGAACGCGCGGGTACGGACATGCGTGCGCCGACGGTATGGCGTACGCGATCGATCGGGGCGCGGCGTTCGTGATCACGATGGACGCCGATTTTTCGCACGCGCCGGAATCGCTTGGCCCAATGCTTGAGGCCGCCCGCGAGGCCGATCTGGTGATCGGGTCGCGTTACACCGCGAGACACGGCTCGGACGTTCAGAACTGGCCGCTCAGCCGGCAGTGGTTGAGCCGGCTCGCCAACCGCTATGTCAACTGGCTGACACCCGCCGGCGTCCACGACGCCACGAGCGGATTCCGCTGCTGGCGGGCGGACGTTCTGAGGCGCGTCCTGAGCAGGCGCGAAAGCCACGCCGCCGGCTATGCATTCCTTCCGGAGACCCTTTACCGGGCGGGACTTGAAGGAGCGCGGATCACCGAGGTCGGCAGCGTTTACCGGGGGCGGGCGAAGGGCGAATCGAAGATGAGCCTGGCGATCGTCATCGAATCGCTCTGGATTCCGTTGCGGCTTAGGTTTTCACGGCTGTAAATTTCTAGCGCCGTAGTCTTTGAACTTCGAATCGTCTCAATGGCGTAACCGCTAAACTAGCTACTCAGCGACCCATACCAAGGCGCACATCTCGACGACCAGTCGCGTCCCAATCGTACGCGTCAAACCCAAGTCGGCCGCCGGGTCCGGATCTGCCGAGCCCAACACGGCCTGTCGTGCGAACGGTCGCTGCCTGGCAGGATCCCACACCGACTGGGAAGCGATACGCGTTCGCCGCCCTCCCCCCTCACGTTCGACCTTCCTTCATCTAGCCACATCTAGCCACACTCGCACGCATTTGGTAAGCGAAACCAGCGCACGGAAGATTTTACAACCTCCTCGGCGTTGATCTTTCCCCTCAAAAAGATTCCGGGTCCGGCCGACCGGGGCCGGAGAATGGAGTGCGACAGTCGGGCTAGAAGTACAGGCGCATGCCGATTTCGATTCTCCTGGGCTCGTTCCCTTGCCCGGTAACGACACCCCAATTCGTCGGGCTGAAGACATTCAGCGCCGGGTTGCCGGGACTGAAGTGGTTTAGCACGTTGATGAATTCGAAGTTGAGCTGTGCGCCCACGCCCTCGCGGATCCGGACCGTCTTCCGCACCGCCATATCGAGGTTCCACATCGGGAACCCGCGGAGAGGGTTGCCGGGGCGGCCATCGCGGCCTACGATCATCGGGCGGAAGCTTTCGTAAGCGGCTTGCGGGTCGCTGAACATGTTGATGCCGGACCCTCCCCGGGACGAGTTTCCGATACTGCCCGCCGAGCCGGAGGCGACGACGTTCATATGGGCGGTATTGCCTCCCGTGTACTCCTTGACCCGCACGGCGCATCCGCCGGCAAAGCCGCCGTAGGATTCGCCGCCGGTGCCCACGCAGATGGGCGCTCCGCTCTGCGCGCGGAACAGCGGGGCGATCGACCACCCGCCGAGCACGCGGCCCGCCACGCCATGCTGCGCCGCCATGAACGGAACCTGATAGAGAGCGTAAACGTTGAACACCCACGGAATGTCCTGGCTCGGCGTGCGGTAGTCGGTATCGCGGTGGAAGGAATCGATGCTCGTGATTCCGTTTTGCGTCGTGCCGCCGTCGCCGAGGGTGCGGCTGAAGGTGAGATTCGAAAGAGCCGTCAGTCCGTGCCAGTCCTGAAGCGTTACGGATGCGTAACCGCCGTTGTAGTTCGAGGATGCGCCGCTGACGTTGCTCGGAATACTGGTGGCTTGCAGCGGCCGCGAACTGATCAGCGTGCGTCCGAGAGTCCAACCGGGCGCGTTATCGAGCGCGGACCAGAGGCGGCGGATATTGGTGTTGAGGACGTCGGCCCGCTGCTTGCTCGCCACCGCGGCCGTGCAATTCGCGAATCCCGTGCAGTACGCCGAAGAGGCGCCGCCAAGCGCGGATTCGAAGAACGGCTCGGCCTGCACCGAACCGCCTGCGCCGACAGCGCCGTAGAGGTTCGAGTACGCCTGGGCGAAGCTCTGGCCGTTGAGCGTCGTCATGTACGGCACGGAATTCATTTCAGACATCCACATTTCGTTGCGGCTGATCATTCCGATGTAGCCGAGCTCGAATTTCGTATGCGAGTTGGCTTGGCGTTGGACGGAGAAGGTCAACTGTTCGGTGCGCGGGGGCACGATGCGGGTGTCGAGCACCGACGAGGTGCCTAACGCCGCGTTGCCGCCGACACCCGGGAAATACGGTTGCTGGAAGACTTTATCGACGCCGAGCAGGGGCGCGGAGAGACCGTCGGTCCCGATGCGGAAGGCGGTGGTGGCATCGACGCCGCCCGAGCCGCGGCACACGCCATCGCGGGAACCGCCGACGCACGCCACGGCCTGCCCGATACCCGTGCCTTGCAGGGGAACCTGAACGATGTTGATGCCGTTGACTCGCCCGTAGATCCTGGCGTAGCCGCCGCGCAGCACGGTCTTGCCCGAACCGAAGACTTTGCCGAGCACGCCCTCGTTGAACGACGGACTCCACGCCGCCGAGATGCGGGGGCTGAACACGGAGTAGACGGGGTCGTAAGGATACTTTCGGCCTCCGTCCACGTTGCGAACGGTTGCGAAAGCGAAGACCGGCTGATAGACCTTCCCCGCGAGCGCCGCCGTTTCGCGCTGGGCATAATAATCCAGAGTCGAGACGCTCTTGCTGCCGCCATCGACGATCATCGGCTGGTCGCCATTGATCTCATACGGCGGCATCTGAATCTGGTAACCCATGCCGTAGGTCAGCGTGAACTTCGGCGTTACCTTCCAGGTGTCGTTGAAATACACGTTGTAGTTCGGCACCACGCTCGCGGATCTGATGGATGTTCCAAAGGGCTGCAACACCCCGCCCTTTCGCGGATAGAACACGCGCGATTCCGCGACCATGCCGAGCGTTTGCGCGAAGAGGGAGTTCCAGTTGCCGAACTCGCTCGAGGGCACGGTGGAAGGGATGTACGCCGTGGGCGTGAGGATGCCCTCGCCGGAACCCAACAAATAGGTTGGTGTGGTGGTCATGTTCGCTCCGTTGTCGTTGCGCTGGTGCTGCAGGAACAGGCGCGTATAGTTCCCGCCGAACTGGAACAAATGGTTTCCATGCACCAGGCTCAGGTCGTCGCGAATCACCTTGTCCTGCCCATTCCAGTAGCGCGAGAGGGAGTTGTTGCGGTTCACCTGATAGGGAAGCAGCGGGAGGTCTATGGCCGCGCCGAGGCCCGGCAGTTGCGCCGGAGCGCCGGCCGAGCCCCATTCCCAGGAGTTGCGCGCGTAACTGAAGCGGAAATCGTTGATGAGCCGCGGCGTGAGCACGCTCGTAAGGCCGGCCACATAGAAGGAGGGGGTTTGCGGACGGTCCGTGAGTGCCTTCGGCTCGCCCAGTTTGTCACCCGGGAAAAAGCCCCCGATATCGACTTGGCTGGTGGTGAATTGGTAAAGGTGGTAGTAGCGGTAGCTCAGCATCAGCCGGTGATTGGGGTGGAGGTCGCGATCGATGCGGCCCACGGCGAAATTCGACTTGACCGGCAAAGGAAGCTGCGCGGTGTAGCCTTGCGTGTTATAGCGGTCGCCTCCAAGCCGGTTGTTGGGAAGGGGCATGTACTTGTCCCAGATCTGCGAGACGATAGGGTTCAGACCGATGCCGCGCGGATCGCACGTATTTGATCCGCACAGCGCCGGCTGATAGGTGACGCCATCGACGGTAACGGGCCGGGGATTCAGGTTGTACGGTCTCCAGGTTCCGGTGCTATCGGGCGCCTGCACGACGCCCGCGCGCATCAGAGGGGTAGGCACGGGGGTTTCATAGGTGACGACCTGCGGGAAGCGGCGGCCTTCGTAGTTGAAGAAGAAGTAGGTCTTGGCGCCACCCAGGGCAGGCGTCAGTGGGCCGCCAAGCGCGGCGCCGAAGCGGTTCTCGTGAGTTTTCGCCAAAGGGGCTCCCTGCCGGTTGTTCGACCAGGTATTTGCGCCGAGGCGGGATCCGAAATAGTATTCGTAGGCTGCGCCGTGGAACTGGTTCGTGCCGCGCTTGGTGACAATCTGGACCTGGCCGCCGGCTGCTGCGTTGAAGTCGGCGGTCTGATTGTTGACGGCGACTTTGAACTCTTCGACGCTCTCGACGGGAGTTGGAACGATGCCTGAGGGATTGCCTCCCGAGGTCCTTGCCATGGAGCCGCTCGAGATCGTGTAATTGCGGTAGTTGCCGTCCTGATCGCTCGAGACGTTGCCGCCGTCGATGGTGAAGACGTTCTGGTCGTTGGCTTTTCCGGCCATCTCGCCGCCTGGAGTGACGCCCGGCTGCAAGGTGACGAACGCATTGGCGTCGCGGCCGAGATTCGGCAGCGCGAGCAGGGACGGACCTGCGATTGTCGTGCCTGGAGCGGCGGTGGTGGTCTGCAGCTCCGCGCCCGCGGCCGCCTGCACTTCGACCGAGGTCGACACGGCGCCAACCTGGAGCTTGATATCAAGCGTCAGCACATCGCCCACCAGCACGCGCTGGCCGGACAGTTTCGCCTCGCTGAAACCCGTGGCTCTCACGCTGAGGTCGTACTTCCCAGGGGCGACGTTCAGGAAGATGTACCGCCCGGCATCGTTGGTGACGGTCCTGCTCTTGGCGTCGGTGGTGTTGTCGGTGAGGAAGACGGGAGCGCCCTCGACGGCTGCGCCTTGCTGGTCGGTCACGAGGCCCGAAACGGTGCCCGCGGAGGTCAATTGCGCGGAGGCGGGAAGAGCGGCGAACATCAGCCACAAAGCTAGTCCAACCATGGCGAAGCGGAGCGCCGGGACTTGGGGCACGCCATAACGATTCAGTTTTGACACCATACAAAACTCCTTGGTTTGTATAAGGTTCGATAGCCGGGACAACCTGGTTCCAGCGGCCAGGAAACTTCAGCCGAAATTTCCGTTGCGAGTGTTCCGATAGGCGCTAGTATATACCAAGCACGGCGCGAAAGGCCGACTTAAATGAGCGCACCGGGCATCAAAGGGCCTCGGGCGTCCGACCTCACAGCCCGGGCGAGTTCGAAGGCGCGGACTGCATCCGCGCGCAGAGGCTCGCGCCAATCATCCAGCTACCGCACGTCGACCGCGTACGGATTCATCCCGAATGAGGCCGCTCAGAGAAACTGCGGGCCGGATTCCGGGCGGCGGCAATGTGTACAGTTCTTCCAGGTCGTGCGTGCGTCGAGCTTGAACGCCAGCCTGTGTTAGCAGTGCCTTCAGATACTTCTCCACCGCCTGCCGGCAGTGAAAACACGCCGTATCATACGGACAGCCTGCATCTTCCAGCATGATTCGGCGTGCTGCCTCCAGATCATGCTCCGCCTTTCGGACCCACTGACGGAGAACCTCCCAGAACCTCAGGCGGCACGCTCATAAAGAATTCGGCCCTCACGAGCGGCCGGCCAATACACAATGTTGACGACGTTCCTGTAAGGCTCGAATCGCGGGCCCGCTCGCGCGGATTCTCGACTTCCGCGAACAGCATGAGCAAGTCAACGTCGCTGTCGTCGCGGGCATCGCCCCGAGCGTGAGAGCCCAACAAGATGATCTTGTCCGGCGCGAAACCCTTCGCGATCCGGCGCACCATCTCGGCGATTCTTGGTTTCAAGCGTCGTCACCGGGAACCCACAAGTAATGATAGCCGGTTCGCCAGCCTGTGACATTCGGCGAAGGCCGAGCCCCGGCTACGTGGTCCTCGTCCTCGCCAAGCCCGCGATCCCGTTACGCTATCATTAAAGACTTACCTCTATGATCACCGAGGCGGTCCCCGAGGGCCTTACGTTTGACGACGTTCTACTCCAGCCCGCGCGGAGCAACGTCCTTCCGGCCGACGCCGATACGCGTACGCGCCTGACGCGGAAAACTCCGCTCAATATCCCGATCCTCAGCGCCGCGATGGACACCGTCACCGAGTCTCACCTCGCCATCGCGCTCGCGCAGCAGGGAGGCATCGGAATCGTGCACCGCAACATGCCGATCGAGCGGCAAGCCGAAGAGGTCGATCGCGTCAAGCGCAGTGAGAGCGGCATGATCGTCGACCCGGTCACGATC
>CAMDED010000100.1 GCA_945893365.1 Candidatus Sulfopaludibacter sp. SbA3
CCGCCTCAAACAGTCTGGGATGTTTTGGACCGTTCGCGGCGCCAACGCCATCATCGCCTTGCGATGCTGCCATCTCAACGGCCGGTTTGAGGATTACTGGGAGGCGCGCCGGGCCGCATGAACTCCACTTCTATGTCGCGCACCCGCCACACGCTAAGATGAAGAGAGATCCATGCACAATCGGGAAAAGAAGATTCTCGCCGTCGTCAGCGATCTGTTTTTTTCCGTCAAGATCGGTGAGGCGGCAAAGAAGGCCGGAATCGCCATCGAGTTCGTCACAAACGGAGCGGCCGTGATGGAGAAGGCGAAGGACCACCCGTGCCTCATCATCTTCGACCTGAATTTCGACGCCGCGGAGCCCTTGCGGCTGCTGAGGGCGCTGAAGGCCGACGCCGAGCTACGGAAGATCAACCTGCTCGGCTACCTCTCGCACGTACAGGCGGATCTGAAGCAGGAAGCGCAGGCCACCGGCTGCGACTCGGTCATCGCCCGCTCCGCGTTTTCCATGAATCTTCCCCAAATTCTGAAGCGGCATGCGGGCATTCCCTAGCGCGCCCGGTCTATAATCCAACCGGTCTATAATCCAACCAGTGTCCCTGCCGCATCTTTGGAAAGTTCCCAATCCCGATATCCTGGCGCTATTCGCCGAGCGTCTGTTGCGCGCCGTCATCGTCCTGATCGCTGCGTGGATCGTGAATCGCCTCGCCCGCCTCGTGCTCGGGTCCGCGCGCGGCCACTTTATCGAAGCGATGAAACGGCGTCCGCAGTCCGAGCTCACCTCGCAAGTCGAACTGGAGAAGCGGGCGAATACGATCGGCGCGATCTTCAGGAAGCTCGTGGGCGTGATCGTCTGGGGACTCGCCATCGTCATGGGGCTGAGCGAGATCGGAATTGACGTGCGGCCCATTCTGGCGGGCGCCGGAGTGGTCGGTCTGGCGGTCGGCTTCGGCGCGCAGAATCTTGTGCGGGACGTGATCACGGGCATGTTCATGCTCATGGAGAATCAGGTCCGAATCAGCGACGTTGCGATTATCAACGGAGTAACCGGGCTTGTGGAAGAGATCAATCTGCGGACCACCGTGCTGCGCGCCGGCGACGGAGCGGTGCATGTATTCCCCAACGGCGCAATCCTTTCCCTCGCGAACCTGACTCTTCAATACTCGTATTACGTCTTCGATATTGAAGTGGCTTACAAAGAAGACACGGATCTCGCGATCGAAGCGATCGTCGCGGTCGCCGCGGAGCTGATGGCCGAAGATCCCTATCGCAGCGCGATTCTTGCGCCGCTCGAAATGATGGGAGTCGACAGAGTCTTCGAGGGTGCGGTCTTCATCAAGGCCCGGTTCCGCACTCTCCCCAACAAGCAGTGGATTGTGGGGCGGGAGATGAACCGGAGAATCAAGAAGCGTTTCGAGGAGTTGAATCTCTCGGTGCCGAAGGGCAAGAAGGGCGGGGAGCCGATTCGGGTGACGCTCGATCCGCATGAACTCCGCGAAATAGTCCGCGAAGAGGTCAAGTCCGCGATCGACCGGAAATCCTGAATCCCGGAGCCTGAGTCATCCGCGGCCCGCGCGTGATACGATCCCAGGATGGCGAACACTATCTCCCGGCGCGCCGTCCTGGCGAGCGCCCTGGGTATTCCTCTCATGCGCGCGGAAGAATTGAAGGGCGGCATCAAGCTGACCATGCCGGCCGCGGGCTCGTCGGACGAGGCGCTGAGATTCATCGTCCAAATGGGGGTCGAGTGGGTCACGATGGGCGGGCCGGGCGCGCCGACGTATTCGCCCGAGGGGCGGGTGATCCGTGCGGCGTCGGACTTCTCGGAGCCGCCTTGGAAGGAAGATCAGATCCGGCGGATCAAGGACCGCGTGGAGAGCTTCGGCCTGAAGGTCGGGAACTTGATGCTGCACGATTTTCGGGACGCGATCCTGGGGCGGCCGGGCGCGGACAAGGACATCGAACAGGTTTGCGAGTCGATCCGCGTGGCCGGGAAAGTGGGAATCCCGATCGTCGAGTACAACTGGTACGCGTTGCGGGCGATGGGCGGATACTACAAGGAACCGGGGCGCGGAGAGTCGCTGCTCGCGGCGCATGACTACGCACGCAGCCGGGACCTGCCGCCGCTCGCCGATGTGGGCCAACACTCGGCGGCCGATCTCTGGACGCGCTATGAGAGGTTTCTGAAGGCCGTGGTCCCGGTGGCGGAGCGGGCCGGCGTGCGGCTGGCGGTGCATCCGAACGACCCGCCTCCGCCGCGCTACCGAGGCACGGATCAGATTCTGGGAAGCGTGGACGGGCTCAAGCGGGTGTGTGAAATCGTCAAGAGTCCCGCGAACGGCATCACGTTCGACACGGGCGTGACGCGCGAGATGGGTTACAACGTGATCGAGAACATCCAGTGGTTCGGGCGCCGCGACCAGATCAATCACGTCCATTTCCGCAACGTACTGATGAAGACGCCGCGCGAGAAGTACATCGAGACTTTCCTCGACGCCGGAGACAACGACATGATGGCTTGTCTGCGCGCTTTGCATGCGACGGGCTATCCAAGGCTGCTGCATCCGGATCACGTGCCGGAGGCGCCGGGCGATCCGGGCGGGCGCGGCGGCTGGGGATACGCGGTGGGGCAGATCAAGGCGATGATGCGGCAGCTTCCCCGGTAGACGTGGCAGATGCGGTCATAGGCGCTGAGGTAAGCGGTCGCATCGCTCTTCAACTAAAGTGCATTCCTCGGAGCGTGGATGGCGACAGACCGCCGGCGCGACCGGGTACGACGCGCCAGACTGTGCTGCAACTGCTCCGCGGCCGGCTCGATAGTCCGGCTGAGCGGATTGACGCCGATCCCGCACTCGTAAACAAGCGTTTCTCCGAACTCGATTGCGGCATGACCGGCGGGCGCCGCCTCACGCTTCAGGGAGAAACGCTCTTGCATGTGACCGCGGAATACGGCAACGTCGCGGCGGTCGCTCTTTTCCTCGACCGTGGGGACGACGTCAACGCCGGCCCACCAGTCAATGAAGCCGCGTCGGCGGGCACACGGCAATCTTACAGCGGTGACGCAGTTCGACGATGGGGGCTTGCCGGTAACCCAATCGCCGGTTGAGCGCGGCGCCGGCCTCGCAGTTCGCGTAAAGCTTTCGGGGGACTACGAACGGCCGGTTGAGATCGTTGAGTGCACAGCCTTGGAATATTCGCTGCTGTTCGGCGGCGCGAGGCAGAGGAGAACGGCGACTCTGTCACCGGTCGGGTCGACAGCAGCCGCCAAGCGCTCTAGTCCAGGTCAGTGTCCCGACAGTTCGAACTCGATTTCAGAAGGCGGCGTGTGCCAAGGGAAGCGCAGTTGGCCGTATGACGCCCCTACACGTAGAAGCGCCAGGCGCGTTTTCAGGAATCCGCCGTTGCAAAGCGGCGATTCACGACGTTCTGCCAACAGGGCCGACTATGAAGCGTATAGGCGGAAGGGAGCCTCCTTCGCAAGGCAGCGGGGCTTTTTCGGAAACCGTTCCGCTCTCCAACGCGTCAACATGCAACAATGTACCAGGAGTTCGCCGCTATGCATCGCTCGCGCGCCGCCCTTGTTTTCTGCGTGTTCCTCGTGCTGAACGGTCCGGAAATGCTCGCTCAAGTCGGCTATCCGGGCGGGGGCTATCCGGGGGGAGGATACCCCGGTGGAGGTTATCCCGGCGGTGGTGGAGGCGTCGGCCTTCCGTTCCCGCGCCGCGGCAAGAACAAAAAAACCGCCAAGGACAAACAGAAGGAAGACAACGAGCCGCTGAATGAAGTCACGGGCATGCTGCGCTCCATGAACGACAAGAACGTCGTCGTGGAAGCGCAGGACACCCGCATCATCAATCTCAAGCGCACGGACAGGACCAAGTTCCTCAAGAACGGCGAAGAGATCAAGGCGTCCGAAATCAAGGCCGGCGACAAGGTGACCGTCGAAGCGCGGCAGGACGAGGAGGGCTTCTTCACCGCCGTCAACGTGATCTGGCAGCGGGAGGGGACAGCCGGCGAGCGCATCCGCGCATCGCAGGAAGTGCAGATCTCCACCCAGGCCTCGCGGAATGGCGATGACGACGAACGTCCGATTCTGCGGCGCGCCGGCGCAGCGACGCCCGACGAACGCTCCGCTGCCGGCCAAGCGCCCTCCGAAAAGGAGGAGGCCACGGAGGTGGAAAAGAACCCGCCCGCGGTTGCCTCCGCAGCCTCTCCCGTTGAGCCTGCCACGGCTTCCGAGCCTGCGCCCCTGCGCCCCGATCCACCAGTTACGATCCGCGATTCCGCGCAGCCGATTCCCGATATCGAAGAAGACGGCGTTCCTCGCCTCCGCCGCGGGAAGCCGGTGCTCGTCAAGAAGCCCGCCCCCGCGCGCCGTGAGGAGCCTGTCCAGACCGCTTCGGCGAAACTGCCTCCGGGCCGTGAGCTCACGAGGGAATCCGCGCCCGCGCAAGCCGCTGAAAGCGCCGCGGAACCCGCGGTGGAAACCGTTACCGCGCACCCGGACGACATCCGCATCGAAAAGGCTCGCGAGGCGGCCCTCAGTTTCACGGAGAGCCTTCCCAATTACGTGGCGCAGCAGTTTACAGCCCGCTTCGTCAGCCAGTCGCACATCACAAACTGGCAAGCGCAAGACGTGATCTCCGCGGAAGTCGTGTACGAAAGCGGACGTGAAAGCTACCGCAACCTGGCCATTAACGGAAAGCCCACGAAGAAGACCATGGAGGAACTGCCCGGCTCCTGGTCGACCGGTGAATTCGGCATCCTGCTCGTCGATCTCTTCTCCCGCTCGACGGCCGCCGACTTCCGCTACCGCAAGGAGTCGCGCACTTCCGGCCGCGACGCCCTGCTTTACGACTACACCGTGGAGCAAGAGAATTCTCATTGGCGGGTACAGGTCGCGTCGCAAACGGTTTTACCCGCGTACCGCGGATCGGTCTGGATCGACAAAGAAACCAACCGCGTGCTGCGCATTGAGATGCAGGCGCGCAACGTTCCCTCGGAGTTTCCGCTCGACAAGATCGAAACGGCGCTCGACTATGAATTCGTCCGTCTCGCCGACAGGCAGTATCTTGTGCCGGTGCACTCGGAGACCTTGAGCTGCCAGCGCGGCACGAACGTCTGCAGCCGCAACGCCATCGATTTCCGCAACTACCACAAGTTTTCCGGGGAATCGAATATTCAGTTCCAAAAATAGCGGCCGAACCGGTTTCCGCTTACGAAAGCCGGCGTAGCGGATACCGCTTGCTTCCCGGCAAAGTCTCGCTGAAAGCCCGCAAGACCGCGTGCAGATCCGACGCTACTCCTTTTCGGTTTCACGACCTGGAGCGCGCGCGCGGAGCCGTCTCCGGACCGCAGCCGCCGCGATCCCTAACGCCGCCAACGCCAGCGTGGAAGGCTCCGGCACATCCGCCGTAATCAGGAACAAACCGCCTGTGTTCCCTCCGCCACCGCGCTGGACATAGTACAATCCCCCTGTTCCGGAGTTCGCCATCGCGACAATGCTCGACCCACCCTGAAGCACATCGCTGGCCGCAAGCGCTCCGGTCAGTTCCAGGCGCCGGATCCAACCCGAGCAAAGGTCGGCGAAGAAATAGTCGCCCACGAAGACCGCTCCGCCGGTAATGGCGCACCCGCCCGTGGGCCCGATCGTGTGGTTGTAGGAAAACAGAGGATCGAGGAACGATGGATTCGGACCGGGACCCTCCTCGCTGGGCCAGCCATAGTTACCCCCGGAAACGGTTACGTCGATTTCTTCAAATGAGTTCTGGCCGACGTCGTTGACGTAGAGCGTTCCCGAAACCCCGTCGAACGTGAGCTGGAACGGATTGCGGAATCCATAGGCGAAAATTTCGCCGCTATCTCCGGGGATTCCCGCAAACGGATTGTCGCCCGGAATGGTCCCGTCCGGATTGATCCGCAGAATCTTCCCCAAGCGGTTGGTGAGTAGCTGAGAGTTGGAAGCATTGCCGTTTTCGCCCACTCCGATGTACAGCTTTCCGTCGGGCCCGAACTGGATGGCTCCTCCATTGTGATTGGTGGCGCCGGAAAGGGATTCGAGGTTCAGGATCTGCAGCTCGCTCGCGGGCAAAATGGTGTTGCCGCTCGTCTCGAAACGGCTTACACGGTTGTGAGCCGGCGAACCAGGCACGGTGTAGTGAAGATACACGAATCCGTTGCTCTCGAAGTTGGGGTCGAGCGCGATGCCGATAAGTCCCCGCTCGCTGCTCGAATCCACCGAAAGACCGATAGCGGAGCCGGGCAGGAGGGACCCGCCTTGAATCACTCGTACCTGCCCGGTCTGCTCCGTGACGAACACACGTCCATCAGGTGCGACAGCCATGCCGGTGGGAGCCGACATCCCGGTGTTGACGATGGTTGTCTGGTTGTAGCCAGAGGAAAGAGTGGCGGAGAAGAGGGCGGGAGTGGAAGCGGCGCAAAGCACCGCGATACCCAGTCGAGGTGAATTCATGACTCTAGCATACTCCCGTGCAGAGTACGTTCACACCACGCTTCCGCCGATTCGCTCGCAATCCAAGTACGCGGTCTCGCTCGAATGGCCTATGTCGGGTTAGGCTATGATTGACTGACAACGCCGACTGGCGCGAGCGCCGCCCATGCCGCTATCCGACTTCGATCCGATTATCGCCGACTGGTTCCGCGGCCGCTATGCGCGCGTCACGGAGCCTCAGGCGCTCGGGTGGCCGAAGATTCGCACCGGCCGCGACGTCCTGATTTCCGCGCCCACGGGCTCCGGGAAGACGCTCGCGGCGTTTCTCATCTGTCTCGACTCGCTTGTCAAGACTGCCCGAGCCGGCGCGCTCGCCGATCGCACCGAAGTCGTCTACGTCTCGCCGCTTAAGGCGCTGAGTAACGACGTGCGCAAGAACCTCGAAACGCCGCTGGCCGAAATCGGCGGGTTTGCCGCGCAGATCCGAACAGCCGTGCGGACCGGCGATACGCCCGCCTGGGAACGGCAGCGGATGGTGAAGAAGCCGCCGCATGTGGTGGTCACGACGCCCGAGTCGCTCTACATACTGCTCACAACCGAAAGCGGGCGCAAAATGCTGAGCACCGTGCGCACCGTGATCGTAGACGAGATCCATGCCATCGCGGACGATAAACGGGGATCGCACCTCGCTCTGACGCTCGCCCGTCTGGACGCTCTGGCGGGGAAGCCGCAGCGGATCGGACTCTCGGCGACCGTGAAGCCGATCGAAGAAGTGGCTCGCTTCCTGAGCGGCGGGCGCGAGGCCGCGCGTGTCGTGAACATCGGACACCGCCGCGAGATGGACCTTGCCGTAGAGGTTCCAAAGGACGAGCTGGGCGCGGTCGCGACGCATGAAATGTGGGGCGAGATCTACGACCGGGTCGCGCAGTGGATTCGCGAGCATCGCACGACGCTCGTCTTCGTGAATACGCGGCGGCTCGCCGAGCGAGTCGCGGACAATCTCGGCACGCGTCTGGGAGAAGGCGTGGTGCTGCCTCATCACGGCAGCCTTGCGAAGAAGCTGCGCATGGACGCGGAAGAGAAACTGAAAGCGGGAGAGCTGAAGGCCGTGGTGGCTACGGCATCGCTCGAACTCGGCATTGATATCGGCACGGTCGATCTGGTGGTTCAGATCGGTTCGCCGCGTTCGATAGCGGTGGCCCTGCAGCGCTTCGGGCGCTCGGGGCACTGGGTGGGGGCGATGCCGAAGGGACGGCTGGTCGCGACAACCCGGGACGAACTCGTCGAATGCGCAGCCGTGATTCGCGCCATCCGCTCGGGTGAGCTCGACCGTCTGGAGATCCCCGAAAACGCTCTCGACATCATGGGGCAGCAGATGGTGGCCGCGGCTGCCTGCGGAGAGTGGGGCGAGGACGAAATGCTCGGGATGATCCGCGGCGCTTACCCCTACCGGAGCCTGGAGCGCTCCGATTTCGACGCGGTCCTCAAGATGCTTGCGGAAGGTATCACGACGGCGCGCGGCCGCAGCGGCACGTTTCTCCATCACGATGGAATCAACCATCGAATTCGCGGACGCCGCGGCGCGCGTCTGGCCGCGGTAACATCCGGGGGCGCGATTCCCGATAACGCGAACTATCAGGTGGTGGCCGAGCCGGAAGGCATGGTGGTGGGTACGGTCGACGAGGACTTCGCCATCGAAAGTCTCGCCGGCGACGTGTTCCTTCTGGGAGCTACTTCGTGGCGTATCCGGCGCGTGGAGCCTGGCCGCCTCCGGGTGGAGGATGCGCACGGGGCCGCGCCCTCGGTGCCGTTTTGGAACGGCGAAGCGCCGGGCCGCACCGTCGAGCTTTCGCGGCAGATTTCGCGAATCCGCGAACTGGGCGAGACGCCCGAATTCTTCGAGCGCGAGTGCGGGCTCGATCGGAGGGGCGCGGAGCAGGCGTGCGAGTATATTGCCGCCGGCCGGGCGGGTCTTGGGTCGATGCCGACGGATCTGACGATCGTCGCCGAACGCTTCTTCGACGAGGCCGGCGGCATGCAGCTGGTGATTCACGCGCCCTTCGGAGCGCGCATCAACCGGGCTTGGGGACTGGCGCTGCGTAAGCGCTTCTGCCGCTCCTTCAATTTCGAACTGCAGGCCGCGGCGACCGACAACGGCATCGTCATTTCCCTAGCCGAGCAGCACGCATTTCCGCTCGAGATCGTTTTCGGCTTTGTTAAAACGGAAACGGTCGATCATGTTTTGACGCAAGCCTTGCTTGCGGCCCCCATGTTCACGGCGCGCTGGCGCTGGAACGCCTCTCGCGCGCTGGCGATTCCGCGCTTCTCGGGCGGCCGGAGAGTGCCGCCGCCCATCCAGCGCATGCGCGCCGACGACCTGCTTGCAGGGGTCTTTCCCGACCAGGCTGCTTGCGCCGAGAATCTGGCTGGCGAACCGCGAATTCCGGATCATCCGCTGGTGAAGGAGACGATCGGCAACTGCCTCCACGAAGCCATGGATATCGAGGGGCTGCGCGCGGTCCTTAAAGGCATAGAGTCGGGCGCGATTCGCACGGTCGCCGTGGAAACCGCTGAGCCTTCGCCGTTCTCGCATGAGATTATCAACGCCAACCCATACGCGTTCTTAGACGATGCTCCCCTTGAGGAGCGCCGCACGCGCGCGGTCCAGTTGCGCCGCACCCTCAAGCCCGATGACGGGACGGGCGTCGGCGCATTGGACCTGGCGGCGATCGAGCAGGTTGCGGCCGAAGCCTGGCCGGTGGCGCGGGATGCCGATGAGGTGCACGACGCGCTGCTGACGCTCCTCGTTCTGCCGCCGGTTCCCGAGTGGAGCGAATGGTTCTCCGAGCTTTTGCTGGCCCGCCGCGCGGCTGTCGTCGACGGATTCTGGGTTGCGGCGGAGCGAATGCAGCTGCTCGAACGGGGCAGGGAAGCATGCGCCACGGAGATCGTGCGCGGCTGGCTCGAATCGATTGGCCCGGCGACGGCGGAGGAGCTGGCGGCACGCTTGGAGCTGACGCGCGGAGCTGTGGACATGGCGCTCGCCCACCTCGAAGGTGAGGGGCAAGTGCTGCGCGGGAGCTTCAGGCGAGCCTCGGAAGGGGAAGTCGAGTGGTGTAACCGGCGGCTTCTGGCGCGCATTCACCGGCTGACTCTCGGACGCTTGCGCAATGAGATCGAGCCAGTTTCGAGCGCCGAATTCGTACGCTTTCTTTGCCGCTGGCAGCATGTTGCGCCGGGCACGCAGCTGCATGGGGCCGACGGCTTGTTCCAGGTGATCCGGCAGTTGCAGGGTTATGAAATTCCAGGGGCGGCGTGGGAGTCGCAGGTTTTGCCGGCGCGGGTAGCGGAATATGAGCCGGAACTTCTCGACACGCTGTGCCTCTCGGGTGAGGTGATGTGGGGCCGGTTGAGCGAGAGCGGTGCGGCGACGCGGGTGCGGCCGACGCGATCGGCTCCGCTGTCCCTGTTTCTGCGGGAGGACGCGGGATGGCTTGCCCGTCCACCCGCGCCGGACGTTGGGCCGCTTTCGCACGCGGCTCGGGAGGTGCTGGACGCGCTACAGAAGCGCGGGGCGTCGTTCTTCGCCGATCTCACAAAGGTTACGGGCCGCCTGGCGAGCGAAGTGGAGGACGCGCTCTGGGAGTTGACCGCGGCCGGCCTGGTAACCGCCGATGGTTTCGAGAATCTCCGGTCGCTGATCGATCCCAAACGGCGGCGGGGCGAAGGCCGAGGCCGTTCCTCCCGTCCGCGGCACGCGGCCGGCCGGTGGACCTTGCTGGTTACCGATTGCACAGGGAACGCGCCAGAGAACTTCGCGCGGCAACTCCTGCTGCGGTGGGGAGTTCTCTTCCGCGACCTGCTGGTTCGCGAGGCGCTCGCCCCCCCGTGGAGGGATCTGTTGGTCGTGTTGCGCCGCATGGAAGCGAGAGGCGAGATTCGAGGCGGGCGCTTCGTCGCCGGGTACGTGGGCGAGCAGTACGCGTTGCCTGAGGCGGTGGAAGCGATGCGCGCGTCGCGGAAATCCGCCGGGACCGGCGAGACGTTCAGCATCGCGAGCGGCGACCCGCTCAATCTTACGGGAACCTTGATTCCAGGACCTCGCATGAACTCGCTCGGAGTCGAGCCGCTGCTTTTTGCCGACGGAGCATTCATACCAGCGCCAATCGAACCCGCGCTAAGATGTAACTGACGATGCCCCCCCGCGTGAAAGCTCTCTATCGGAGGGCCGGTCCGATGGAGAAGTTCTTCGCCGTACTCCTGGTGGTTTGGGCCGTGTCCTCGTTCGTTCCAATCCCCGCCGTCACCGCCGTCGCCGTCACTTTCGCCTTGTACGGAAGCGCGGCGATACTTGCGATCCGGTGGTCGCGGCGATACCTCGAGAAAGCCATGTGGAGGCTGCGCAACCGGCTCATCGTCACCTATTTGTTCATAGGCGTCGTGCCCATCGTGCTGATTCTCGCTCTGGCCGTCACGGGCGCTTATGTCATCACGGGACAGGTGGCTGTGTACCTGGTGAGCTCGGAGCTGGAACGGCGGACGCGGGGTCTGTCGCAGTCGGCGCGCGCGCTTGCCGCGATGAACGAGGACATGCAGCCTGAGACGCTCAGACGCATGACGGCCTTCATCCAAGGCCGCTTTCCGAAGGTCGAAGTGCTGGTGCGCGGGTCGAAGGACTTGCGTTTCCCGGAGACCTCGCTGCTGGAAGCGCCTCCGAAGGGTTGGAAGGATACTCACGGGATCCTGTTGCGCGGCGGCGAAGTATTCGCGTGGGCGCATGAAAAGGACGAGAATACGGAGGTTACCGTAATCGCCGGCATCACGCGCGAGCTGCTGGCGCAGCTCTCCCCAAAGCTGGGCGACGTTTCCATCCTGGGGCTGAAGCTGAAAACGCAAGACCTGCGCGCGCCGCGCCGCGACCTGGTTCCCGAGCAACACAACTTTCTCGACGAGGATCTGACCTGGCTTGCTCCCGTCAATGTCGACGTATGGGATAAGCCTGGCGATCCCGAAATCGGCGCGCTGATTGTGCATTCCCGCCCCTCGGCCGTTCTCAGCGCGGTTTTCGGGCAGACCGTGCAGTGGACGCAGGGGGTGCTGGTGGCGTTCACCGTGCTGTCGCTCTTGTTTTTCGTGGTCCAGTTGGTTGCATTGGAGCGGGGCGTCCGCATGGCGCGGACGATCACCGGCGCCGTGCACGAGCTCTACGAGGGAACGATCAGGATTCAGGGCGGGGATTTTTCACATCGCATTCCCGTGCGGGGAAACGACCAGATTGCCGAGCTCAGCGCGTCCTTCAACAGCATGACGGAGAAGCTGCAGCGGCTCTTCGTGGTGGAGAAAGAGAAGGAGCGCCTGCAGGCCGAGCTGGTAATTGCGCGCGAAGTGCAGACCCAGCTTTTCCCGCGATCCGCACCCGTCCTCAATACGCTCCAGTTGACGGGCGTTTGCCACCCGGCGCGCATGGTTTCGGGCGACTACTACGATTTCATGAGCCTGCACGATTCGGCGGCGGCCATCGCGATCGGGGACGTGGCCGGCAAGGGAATATCGGCCGCGCTTCTCATGGCGTCGATCCAGTCCATCATGCGGTCCCAGTTGTCGGCGGGCCGGTGTTCCGGAGTTGCGGATCTGGTGGAACACCTCAACAAACAGCTCTACGCAAGCACGTCCGCCGAAAAATACGCCACATTCTGCTTCGGCATCTACGACGACCGGACCGGACGCTTCACGTACACGAACGCCGGCCATCTCCAGCCAATCCTACTGCGCCGGGGCGCGCCTCAACTGCTGGAGGTAACGGGCACGGTAGTGGGCGCGTTTCCGTTCTGCAAGTACGAGGAGCGCCACGTCGACCTCGAACCGGGTGACCTGCTGATCTTCTACACCGACGGAATAGCGGAGCCGGAGAACGCCTACGAGGAAATGTTCGGCGAACAGCGCCTCATCGACGTTGTGGTCAGAAATTTTCACCGCGATGGCCCCGGGATTGTCGCCAAAGTCATGGAAGCTGTGGAGCAGTGGACCGGTACGCCCGAGCTTCAGGACGATATGACGATCGTGCTGGCGAGGAGAATCTGACGGGATGAAGGTCCTTACCGCGGCGCAGATGCGAGAAGTGGACCGCCGTACGATCGAGCTGGGAATCCCCGGGCTTGTCCTGATGGAGAACGCGGGGTGCCGGGTTGTCGAGTTCCTGTCGGAAACGTTTCAACCGATCAGCGGACAGCGGATCGTTATCTTCTGCGGCAAAGGCAATAACGGCGGCGACGGACTGGTGATTGCGAGGCAGCTGTTTACGAGATTCAATCCGGTTTCTCTAAATGTCGTTCTAACGGACATTCCGGAAGAGAACACGGACGCGCATGCCAATTTCCGTATGCTGTCGGCCAGCGGAATTCCCGTTTCGGACCGTTGGAGCGGAGGTACAAGCCCCGCGAGCCTCGTGATCGACGCCGTCCTCGGCACCGGGCTCAAAGGGCCTGCGACCGGGCGCTCCCTCGACGCCATCCGCCAGATCAACACACTGTTTCCGCTGGCTAAAGTTGTTTCGGTCGACCTGCCATCGGGAATGCCGAGCGACACTGGATCGCCCTCCGTTGAGTGCGTGCGCGCGGACTACACCGTCACATTCACTGCGCCGAAGATCAGCCACGTCATGCCGTCCAACTGCGACGCTATGGGCGAATGGCGGGTCGATCCGATCGGCAGCCCGCCTGCGCTCTTCGAGAACGACCCCTCGATTTTCCTGAACCTTACAGAGCCGCGCCGCTTTCGCCGTCTCCTTGGGCGGCGCGCGAAAGGGGCTCATAAGGGCAGCTTCGGGCATGTGCTGGTGGTGGGCGGCGCGCGGGGAAAGTCGGGTGCGGCGTCGATGACGGGGATCGCGGCGCTACGGGCGGGAGCGGGTTTAGTCACGGTATGTTCGGAGGATCCGCCGGGCTTTCCGGAACTCATGACGCAGTCGTTGGGAGACGACGTCGCGGCCATGGCGACCGGCCGCGACGTGATCGCGATCGGCCCCGGATTGGGAACGGAAGCAAAGACCGTCAGGCTTGTGACGGAGGCCTTTTCCGCGTGCGCGCAGCCGATGCTGCTCGACGCGGATGCGCTCAACGTGTTGCCGAAGAGTCTGCCCGCGCCGCCCGCCCTTCGGATACTGACGCCGCATCCGGGCGAAATGTCGCGATTGACGGGAAAAACCGTCGCCGAGGTTCAGGCGGATCGCCTGGGAATTGCACGCTCTTTCGCCATGGAACGGGAAGTGACGCTCGTCCTCAAGGGTCAGCGCACGCTGATCGCGTTTCCCGATGGCCAAGTCTGTGTTAACCCGACCGGTACGCCGGCGATGGCGACGGGGGGATCGGGCGACATCCTTAGCGGCCTGATCGCCGGCCTAATCGCCCAGCATCCTGGCGACGTGGAAGACGCGATTCTCGCGGCGGTGTGGCTGCACGGACGCGCGGGCGAGTTGGGTGCCGCGGAGCTTGGTGAAGAGTGTCTGATCGCGACCGACCTGCTACGCTATCTGCCCGGGGCGATGCGTCTGTGAGTTGGATTTTCCGGACCGGGTCGGGTGAAGAGACCGAGGCGCTCGGGCGGCGGATCGCGCAGGAATTGCCTACGCGGGGAGTGGTGCTGCTCATTGGAGATCTTGGCGCGGGAAAGACGACGCTTGCGAAAGGGATTGTAGAAGGCCTGGGCGCGGCGGAATCGAGCGACGTTACGAGCCCTACGTTTACGCTGATCCACGAATATGGCCGCGTCTACCACATCGATCTGTACCGCCTGGACCTGGCCTCGGAAGTGGCTACGCTCGGTCTCGATGAGCTATTCGACCGCGACGCGGTTATCCTAATTGAGTGGGGCGAACGTTTTCCGGAACTGATGCCCCTGGAGCGGATGGAGATCCGGCTGCGCTGCCTCGAAGGCGACGAGAGGGAGATTCGCATGGAGAGAAAGACCGAGTAATGGGAAAACAGGAGTGGGCTCTCGTGCTGGGCGCGAGCAGCGGCTTCGGCGCGGCGGTATCGAGCGAGCTGGCGAGGAACGGAATGAGCATTTTCGGCGTCCATTGGGACCGCCGGGAGACGATGCCGCAAGCTCTGAACGTGCAGGAGCAGATCCGCGCGTCGGGCGGCGAAGCCGTGTTCTTCAACCGCAACGCGGGCGATGCGGATTGCCGGGCGGAGGTCGTCACGGCCATCCGCGAGCGCGGGGCGCGGGTGCGGGTGCTCATGCACTCGCTTGCTTTCGGATCTTTGAAGCCGCTCGTGGGCTCCGGGCGGCTGAACCAGCGTCAGATGGAGATGACTTCGGACCTCATGGGGCACAGCCTCATCTATTGGGTGCAGGATCTGGTCGCCGCGGATTTGCTGGGCTCCGGAGGCCGAATCTACGCGATGACCAGCGAAGGCGGAGGCAAGGCGGTTCCGGAATATGGCGCGGTGTCGGCGGCCAAGGCCGCGCTTGAAGCGCACATCCGGCAATTGGCGCTCGAGCTTGCGCCGCTCGGAGTGACGGCGAACGCGATTCTGGCGGGCGTTACCGATACGCCGGCGCTGCGGAAGATTCCGGGCAGCGATGTGCTGATGGCGCATGCGCTCGCGCGCAACCCGCACAAGAGGCTGACCACGCCCGAGGACGTTGCGAGGTGCGTGGCCGTCCTGTGCCACGAGAGCACATACTGGATGACGGGCAATACGATTCGAGTGGATGGGGGCGAAAATTCCGTAGCGTGATGAACGCGCGCGCCTATAAAGAATACGAGAGCCACGCCTATGACGTGGTAGCGTCCGCGTGGACGGAGAACGTCGCCGCGAACACGGCCCCCTACGGGCGAAAGCTTCTTGAATGGCTGCAGCCGACGCGGTGTTCGCCGATGCTGGACCTCGCTTGCGGGTCGGGCGAAATGGGGATTTACGCGGCCACGCGCTTTGAGTCGAATGTTACGGGCCTCGATCTTTCCGAAGGTCTGCTCGAAAAGGCGCGCCAGCGCGCGGAAGGAATTCCGAACATCCGGTTCCATCATGGCGACGCTGAAAAGCTTCCGTTCAAAGAGAAACAGTTCGACTACGCAGTGTGCTCGCTAGGCGTCATGTTCTTTCCGAACACACTGAAGGCTCTGACGGAGATCCGGCGGGTGCTCAGGCCCGGTGGGGAAGCCGCGTTTGCCGTTTGGGCCCGCCGGCGGCGAGCTTCCTGTATTGGAATCTCCGCAACGTCCTTTGCCCAAACCGTGGCGCCGTGGTTTCACCGCCTCCTTTTCCGGATGCCTCGCTACGGTACCCGCATTCTCAACAGCTACGTCGAGCGAACCACACCCGGGCGCGGCCCGTCGGCTATGCGCTTCGGCAGTCCAGGCGCGCTGCCAAAGCTTTTAGCTCGGGCCGGTTTCGCCGGCCGCGCCGTTACGGAGCATACCGAGACCTGGCGCTACCGCGATTTCGACGACTTTTGGGAGCGCTTCGTTCTCTCCACTCCCGGCCGGACCCAGCACCAAAAATTTTCCCGATCTGAAATTGACGAAATTCGGGCGCGCATGCAAAGAAAATCCCGCGCCGATATCACAGCGAAGGGTTTGGCGTTTCCCATGACCGCCCTGCTCATCCGCGCGGAGCGCAGTCCACATGACCGCTGACACGAAACTGCCGGGCCTCGAACAACTGGAGTTGACTTGCGGCATGCTGCGCGAGCTGCTCTCGATTCTGACCGAAGAAGACGTGCTTTGGAAGCCGGCGCCGGATCGATTCTCGATCGCCGAGATTCTGGAGCACCTCTCTCACGTGGAAGCGCACTGCTTCCGGCTGCGCGTGGAAGAAATGGTTGAACAAGAGAATCCGCCGATCGAGGCCTACGATCAGAATGCGCTGGCGGCTGCCGGGCAGTACTCGGGACGCGATCCCGAAGATTCATTCGACCACTTCGAGGAGCAGCGCGAGTTGAACATCGAGTATCTGAGCGGCCTTCCGGAGAGTGCGCTGAAACGCGAGGGGCGGCATGTGGAACTCGGCGCGCTGACGGTTGGGGAGTTGCTGGCGGAGTGGGCGTTCCACGATCTGGGACACATCCGGCAGATTGCGGAGATCGTGCGGTGCAGGAAGTACTACCCGCTGATGGGACCGCTGCGAAGCCAGTACAAGGTCAACCCGTAAAACGTGAAAAGCCGCGCCCATTGTGAGGGGCGCGGCTTCCATGCTGCGGATCGAAAGCGGAGAAGGCAGGGCGGCGAAAGACGATCGCCTGCCCCACCTGCTGCCAATTGCAGGGGTTATTTTGCGAAAGACCCTAGTAGTCCATGCCTTCGGGACCGTGGCCGCCGCCGCCAGCCGGGGCCGCCTTCTTCTCGGGGATCTCGCAGATCATTGCTTCGGTGGTCAGCATCAACGACGCGATCGACGCCGCATTCTGCAGCGCGGTGCGAGTCACCTTGGTCGGATCGATGACGCCGGACGCCACCAGATCTTCGTAGACTTCCGTCGAAGCGTTGAAGCCGTAGTTCGGGTCCGTACTTGCGCGGACCTTCTCCACGACGATCGCGCCTTCGTTGCCCGCGTTGGCAACGATCTGCCGCAGGGGCTCTTCGCAAGCGCGGCGAACGATGTTGACACCGGTCTGCTCGTCGCCGTCGAACTTCAGCGTCTTCAGCGCGCCGGCCGCGCGCAGCAGAGCCACGCCGCCGCCGGGAACGATGCCTTCCTCGACAGCCGCGCGAGTCGCATGCAGCGCGTCTTCCACGCGAGCCTTCTTTTCCTTCATTTCGGTCTCGGTTGCAGCGCCGACCTTGATGATCGCCACGCCGCCGGCGAGCTTCGCCAACCGCTCCTGCAGCTTCTCGCGGTCGTAGTCCGAAGTGGTCTCGTCGATCTGAGCGCGCAGCTGCTTGATGCGGCCTTCGATGTTCTTATGGCCGCCCGCGCCGTCCACGATGGTCGTGTTGTCCTTGTCGACGGTCACGCGCTTGGCGCGGCCCAGGTCTTCCAGACGAACGCCCTCAAGCTTGATACCGGTCTCTTCCATCAGGGCCTTGCCGCCCGTGAGGATGGAGATGTCTTCGAGCATCGCCTTGCGGCGGTCGCCGAAGCCCGGAGCCTTCACCGCGCAAGCGTTCAGCGTGCCGCGCAGCTTGTTCACGACCAGGGTCGCCAGCGCTTCGCCTTCCACTTCCTCGGCAATCACCAGGAGCGGCTTGCCGGAGCGGGCGATCTGCTCGAGAAGGGGCAGCAGGTCCTTCATGTTGCTGATCTTCTTCTCGTGAATGAGGATGTAGGGATCCTCGAGGACGCACTCCATGCGCTCGGCGTCGCTGACGAAGTAGGGGGAGAGGTAGCCGCGGTCGAACTGCATGCCTTCCACGGTGCTCAGTTCGGTGACCATGGTCTTCGATTCCTCGACCGTGATGACGCCGTCCTTGCCCACTTTCTTCATCGCTTCGGCGATGATCTCGCCGATTTTCGCATCGCTATTGGCGGAAATCGTGCCGACCTGAGCGATCATGTCGCCCGAGATTTCCTTGCTCAGCTTCTTGACTTCCGCGGTTACCAACTCGACCGCGTGCTCGATGCCGCGCTTCAGGGCCATCGGGTTCGCGCCGGCCGCAACGGCCTTCACGCCTTCACGGAAGATCGACTGAGCCAGAATGGTGGCCGTCGTGGTGCCGTCGCCAGCCACGTCGGAGGTCTTCGAGGCCACTTCGCGCACCATCTGCGCGCCCATGTTCTCGAGCGGATCCTTCAGCTCGATTTCCTTGGCCACCGTCACGCCGTCCTTGGTGATCGTGGGGCCGCCGAACTTCTTCTCGAGGACGACATTGCGTCCCTTCGGGCCGAGCGTCACCTTGACGGCGTTGGCCAATTGATCGACGCCGCGCAGAATTGCCTGCCGCGCGTGCTCGCTATAAATAATCTGTTTCGCCATGAATTTTTTATCTCCAGAATTAAACTTTTGCGCGCGGGATCTTTATTGCTTGTTCAGAATCCCCAGGACCTCGTCCTCACGCATAATCAGAAACTCATCACCGTCCAGCTTGATGTCGCTGCCGGAGTACTTGCCAAAAAGGATGCGGTCGCCGACTTGCACGTCGAGCGGAACCAGCTTGCCGTCATCCAGGCGCTTCCCTTTACCAGCGGCCACTACTTCGCCCTCCTGGGGCTTTTCCTTGGCCGAATCCGGGATAATGATGCCGCCCTGGATGGTTTCCTTCTCCTCGATACGCTTCACTACGATGCGATCGTAGAGTGGACGAATATTCATGAAGCTCAACCTCCAAAAGTTGACTTTTTCTATGCGGATTTGAGTCGATGCCCAGCATCGCCTCAGCAATCCATTATTAGCACACTTAGGTTAGGAGTGACAACAGGATTTTTGAAGTCATTGATAAATAAGATGTTAATATGACGAATGGAACGAAGGTCCTGGTGTGACGGTGCCGAAACTCGCGTAATACCTCCTGAGATGGCAGCTGTAGTACGGGCGAGCCATGCAGGCCAGGCCAAGCCCTATTCCGGTTGACCGGGTTCTGGGATGGGGTAGGGTGAAAGAGCATGGAACTTACCGTCCTGATTCCGGACGATCTCGCTGGCCGCATGGGCGTATCCGGCGGCGATCTCTCTCGCCGCGCCCTCGAAGCCCTGGCGCTCGAGGAATTCAAGAGCGGTCGCATCACCAAGCCCGAGCTTCGGCGGCTGCTCAGTTTTGGAACCAGATACCAGGTCGACGGCTTTCTCAAAGCCCATGACGTGTATGAAGACTACACGCTGCGAGACCTGGAGCAAGAACTCGAAGGCTTAAGGCGTCTGGGGATTTAGTGCTCCTTGTCGTCGCCGACACCAGCCCCATCCGCTACCTCGTGGAAATCGGCTACATCGGTATCTTCTGCCCCGGTTGTTCGAGAGGATATTCATCCCTTCGCTCGTGTACGACGAACTGGGCCTTCTCACGCGCTCGGCCCAGCGTGGTCTCCTCGACCTTACCGATGCGCTGGCGCGGCCCAAGCGCACGAATTTTCACTACCGCCAGGAACTGTTCGATGAGGTTTTGAAAAAATATGGAGAGCGGCAATGGCTGAGACCGCTCTCGCGCCAGCCCGCAAGCGGCTCGGCAGCGTGGGTGCGGGTAGCGAGTGCCATCGAGATCGTGCGCGGTGAAGCCCGCGCTCCTTGTCCGTCATTGCCGCGACGGTGGAAGTCCGCCACCGCCGGCGCGGGTCCTCGAGAGAAAAAGATTGACCCCTCCGCCGGGCGGGCCACGGCGGGCGACCTCCTTCTGGTTCGCAACAGCCAGGAGATGGCCGCGTTCCGGCTGGCCCTCGCGCGCCGCTGACTGCGGGGTTGTCCTCGCGGCCAAGGCGGCAAGGGCCGCGGCGGGGGCTACGTTGCTTCGCTGCTATTGACGTCGAACGAGCAGTTGCAGCAGACACAACTGTTTTGCGGTTTCACTTATACCGCCGGGAGAAGATTCCGCATCGGGAGGTATGTCGCTCAAAGAGATTTACGCAGCCCAAACCAGGACCCGAACTCGATGCTCTCGTTCACCGGCGCCACGGTGACGGCTCGCCTGCTGCGCCGCCGTAGTCGACCGATTGGGAAACGGTTAGCCGCTTCGCCAGCAACCATAACTTAGTCCTTGGCGTATGGCGATCGGCGACATTCACGCTATCATGTCCCTCTACCGCGACGGTCGGTATTTAGAGATTGGGGCTTCGATGGACCTTGAAGGCGCCAAGCCTACCGTCCCGACTGAACCCGTCTTCAACCGCCGCCGCATTCTTGGCGAGCGGCGCCTCAAGTGCGCCGCGACAAATCATGCAGCGGAAAATTGTATGCTGAGATGTGCCTATGCGATTCACCCTCGTTATCCTGAGCCTTCTATCGCTAAGCGCCTCGGCTCAGACACCGGCCCAGCTCGATTTTTTCGAATCCAAAGTGCGGCCTATTCTCGTCAACCGCTGCGGCTCCTGCCACGGCGACAAGGCGAAAATGGGCGGGGTTCAACTTATCTCTCGCGACGGGCTCCACACCTCCGGTGTTGTGATTCCCGGCGATGTCGAATCCACGCGGCTGATCCGGGCCGTGCGTTACGCGGACCGAATCAAGATGCCGCCCACCGGCAAGCTGCCCGGCGTCGAGATTGACGCGCTCGTGAAATGGGTGGCCGATGGCGCGGTCTGGCCCGAAACCTCTTCCATCCCACAGGCGGCGCAGTCAAGATTCTGGGCGTTCCAGCCCGTGAAAAAACCCGTCGTTCCTACGGTGAAAAACGCCAGTTGGACACGCTCCGACATCGATCGCTTCATCCTCGCCCGGCTCGAAGAGAAGGGCCTCGCTCCCGTTCGGGATGCGGATCGGTATTCCCTCCTGCGGCGCGTGACCCTGGACCTTACGGGACTGCTCCCTACACCCGATGAAATCGATGCATTCGTCAACGACAGTTCGCCCCAGGCGTTCGAGTGCGTCGTCGACCGGCTGCTCACCTCGCCGGCGTACGGCGATCGTTGGGGCCGGCACTGGCTCGACGTCACCTATTGGGCGGATACCACGGGCGTCGGCCGGCGCATCCCTCTCCACGAGGCGTGGCGCTACCGCGACTACGTCATCAATTCCTTCAACAATGACAAGCCCTACGATCGGTTCGTGCGCGAGCAGATCGCCGGACCCAGCGGCGGCAAGAAGGGCGATCGCGACATCGACTCAATGGCGGCGACTGGGTTTCTGGTCCTGGGGCCCTGGGCGTGGTTCTCCTACGACAAAGTGCAGTTGCGTGCGGATGTCGCCGACCTTCAGGCGGACCTCGTGGGACGCACGTTTCTCGGCCTGACCGTCGGCTGTGCACGCTGCCACGACCACAAGTTCGACCCGATTCCTAACAAAGATTATTTTGGCCTTGTTGGAATTTTCCTTAGCACCAAGACACTCTCGTCCAGCAACTCGAATGGCGGCATCAACCTCGTCCCGCTGCCGGAGACCACCGCCGATGTGCGGCGCTATGCGGACGATCTGGAGAAATGGGAGAAGCGAGTCGCCGAAGTCGAGGCTGCCGAAAAGGAGAACCGGAAAGAGCAGGCGGAGCTCAAGAAACGGATCGACGGGTTGAAATTGAAGGGTGAAGGAAACGAGGCGGAGATTGCGGCCGCGGAGAAGCAGCTAGCCACCGCGAAGAAGAAAAGCGGCAGCGCCTCCGACCGCCAGATCGCCGCTTTCACCCGCTACATGAAGCCTAAGCTGGCGGAAGTTTACGCAGCTCAGGATATGGAATATCCCGAGGACGCGCGCATTGCAGTCCGAGGGGACGCGCATCAGTTGGGCGATTCCACGCCGCGCCGTTTTCTCAGCGCCGTCACCGAGGGCCCGCATCCCTCGATCGATCCCCAGACGAGCGGGCGCGAAGAACTGGCCGATTGGATTGCCGATGAAAAAAATCCACTCACCGCCCGCGTCTATGTGAACCGCATTTGGCATCATCTGTTCGGCGATGGGATCGTCGCCACCACCGAAAACTTCGGCGCCCGCGGCGAGCCTCCCACACATCCCGAGCTGCTCGAATATCTCGCCACACGGCTGGTCGAGAACGGCTGGTCGACGAAAAGGACCATCCGCGAGATTGTGCTGAGCCGCGTTTATCGGATATCGAGCATGCAGGACGTTAAGGCCAATGAGGCCGACGCCGATAACAAGTTGCTCTGGCGCGCCAGCCGGCGAAGGCTTGAGGTGGAAGCCATTCGCGACACGATTCTGCAAGTGAGCGGCCGGCTCGATCCCGCGCGAGGCGGTCCGTCGCTGCCCCTGACCGCTCAGAATGTACACACCATCGCTCCCTTCTTTCTCGAAGAAGATTCCATCATCGAGGATCGCGTGCGAAACCGCCGCACCGTGTATCAGCCGGTTATGCGCGGCGGCCAGATGACGGATGTCGATATTCTGAACCTGTTCGATTTCGCCGATCCGGATCAAGTGGTGGGTACGCGCTCGCCGACCACTGTTCCCACGCAAACGCTGTACCTGATGAATTCGGCTTTCATCAAGGACGAGGCGCGGCATCTCGCCGAAATGCTCGTAAAAGACGCAGGTCTCGACGATGCCGCCCGCGTTTCGAAACTAACCTTACTCGCGCTGAACCGTCCGTCGACCGAACGCGATATCCAGCAGGCCCGCCAGTTTCTGTCCGATTTCGAGGCCGGCCTCGGCAAGTCCGGTAACGGGCCCGATCCGGTGATCGAAGCCTGGGCGCGCTACTGCCAGGCCATTTTTGCTTCGAGTGAGTTTCTGTATAGGAGATAGCCGTCATGATTCATCCCATCGCCCCCATGCCCACCAATCGCAGAGGCTTCCTTCGCTCCGTCGGAGGCGGTTTCGGCTCCGTGGCGATGGCCGCAATGGCTGCCGAGAACCCTGCCGCAGGGGCGCAGCCGGAGAATCCGTTGGCGCCGAAGCAGCCGCATTTCTCGCCCAAGGCCAAGCGCGTGATCCTTCTCTGGATGCAGGGCGGCCCGTCCCAGATGGACCTGTTCGATTTCAAGCCGCGCCTGAAAAGCGAAGCGGGAAACAAGATCCCGTTCCAGGTGAACGCCGCAAAAGAGCGCTTCGAGGAGCACGCCCGTCTGATGCCATCCATATCCGGCTTCAAGCAGGTCGGCCGGAACGGCATGTGGATGTCGGACCTGTTGCCGAACCTGGCCGGGAAGGTAGGCGAATTGTGCTTCCTGCGCGCCATGCAGACGGACAGCCCGGCTCACCCCGGTGCGATTCGAATTTTCCAAACCGGCTCGTTGCAGTTCGTGCGCCCGTCCATGGGTTCGTGGGTTGTTTACGGCCTGGGCACGGAGAACCGGAACCTGCCCGGTTTCGTCGTGATCAGTCCCATGTTGTATGGCGACGATGGCAGCCCGCTGCACTACTCGAACGTATTTCTTCCGGCCATCTATCAGGGAACGCGGCTCGGCGACGCGCGCACTCCGGTGAAGGAATCGAAGATCGGCTACCTGGGCGATCCCAATCTGCCGCCGGCTTTGCAGCGGCAGCATCTCGATTTGATTCAGGCGCGGAATCGGCTCGATCAGGAGCAATCCGGCGAGGATCGCAACATCGAGGGTCTCATCCAATCCTATGAGCTCGCCTTCAGGATGCAGGCGCAGGCGCCGGAAGTGTTCGACGTCATGAAGGAGTCGAAAGCGACACTCGACCTCTACGGAATCGGCGATAAAGAGACAGACAACTTCGGACGGAAATGTCTGATGGCGCGGCGTCTGGCGGAAGCTGGCGTGCGATACATCCAGGTGACCGACAATGGCTGGGATCACCACTCGCAGATCGGTTCGCTTTTGCGGAAAAGTGCGAAGGGAATCGACAAGCCTTTGACAGGGTTGCTGACGGACCTGAAGGCGCGCGGACTGCTCGACGATACGCTTGTGATCTGGACCGGCGAGTTTGGCAGAACGCCCTACGACCAGTCCGCCGCGGGCGCGAAGGAGGATGCACCCGGCAGGGACCACAATCCCTACTGCTGGACGATGTTCATGGCCGGAGCGGGCGTCAAGCAGGGCATGGTTCTCGGCGAGACGGACGAATACGGGTGGAAGGCCGTCGATGGGAAGGTGCATGTGCACGATCTGCACGCGACGATCTTCCACTTGCTCGGGTTGAATCACGAGAAGCTCACCTATCGTTACAGTGGCCGCGATTTCCGCTTAACGGACGTATATGGCCGGGTGGTAAAAGAGATCCTGGCGTAAACCGGTGAAACAATTATGAGATTACGAACCTCCGGGCTCCTGCTGTGCCCCTTTCTGCTCGCCGCTGGCGTCGAGGTCAGGAACGATATCGAATTCTCGAGAGTCGCCGGCGAAGTCCTGCTGATGGACGCCCACATCCCGCAAGGGCCGGGACCTTTCGCCGCGGTGATTCTGGTGCACGGCGGCGGTTGGTCGACAGGGAGTAAGCAGGCGTCATTCATCAAGCCTCTGTTCCCCGTTCTGGATAACAGCGGCTTGGCGTGGTTCAGTATCGACTACCGGCTTTCGCCCAAATACAAGCACCCGGCGGCCGCCGAAGATGTGGAGCAGGCGATCCGCTACGTGAAGGCCCATGCACGTGAGTTCCGCGTCGATCCCACGCGTCTCGCACTGATGGGCGAGTCCGCCGGCGGCCACCTCGTGGGGTTGGTGGCCCTGCACCATAAGCCGGACACCGGAGTCGCCGCGGTTGTGCCGTTCTACGGCGCCTTCGACCTCGAAGCCCTGCTCGTCGCGAGAGGAGAAGTCTCGCGCGGGTATACCAATTTTCTCGGCATCTCCGATCTGAGCGAGAAGTCGCGCGCTGCGCTGCGCGAAGCTTCCGCCGCCGCGTACGTCAAAGCAGGCGCGCCTCCGTTCCTTCTCATCCACGGGACGAAAGACGAAGCCGTGCCTTACGATCAATCGGTCCGGTTTGCGGCGCAACTGAAGGCGGCCGGCGTGCCCTGCGATTTCTACACCGTTCAGGATGGCGTCCACGGCGTGATCAATTGGGAGAAGAATCCCGATCGACACGCCTACAAAGCGGTTCTGGTCGAGTGGCTGCGCAAGACCTTGAACGTCGGGGCGGCGCGCGAATCGGGCGCCGCTGGTCGTTGATCCCCTACCAGTACAGCTTGCCGGCCAGTTGGAGAATCCGTGGATCGCGCGTGCTGTTCACCAAGCCGAAGTTGGCGGTCACGTTCACTGTTGCGGACGGATTGTTGAACTGCGTGTGGTTCGCGAAGTTGAACCACTCGGCGCGAATTTGCAGGCGGCCGGCTTCGCCCACCTTCCGGATAGCGAAATTTTTGTTAACTCCGACATCCCAGTTGTTGACGCCGAACCCGTATTGGGTATTGCGCCCCAAGTTGCCGAAAACGCCTCGAGCCGGCGTTGCATATGCCGCGCGGTCAAGGGCCAGCAGCCCATTCGTTCGCGGATCGAGCCGGCTCGGCTTCACTCCCGTGCCGTCGGCCCGCTGCTCGCCTGCAAGCACGTTCGCGATGTCGTTCGCTACGACGATCGTGTAGTTAAAGCCCGAGCGGAAGTTGGTAATTCCACTTACTTCCCATCCTCCGAGGAACCCGTCGAGAATCGGATTTTGAATGTTGACGCCCTTCCCTTTGCCGATGGGCAGTTGCCATACGTAGCTGAAAATAAAGTTGTGGGGCACGTTGTTCGGCGCAGGCTCCCGCTCGGGACGGCGATTGTACATGTTCATGCCCGCCCCGCCGCTGTCCATGAGCTTCGAAAACGTGTAGGCGGCGGTGTAGGAAAGGTCATGCCACGGGCGCTGCTCGAATTTCACGTAGACGGCGTTGTAATTACTCCACTGATAGTTCGTGTTCTGGCTGAATCCGGGTGCCAGGCTCGGATACGGAATTCGTGTCAAATACGACTCCGGCGTGACCTTGTTCACCGGCAATCTAGGCTGATTCATCAACACGGAGCCGTACTGCTTGTGCCCCGTGTTCCCCATGTAGCCGGTTTCGAAGAGCAGTCCGGGCCGGAGTTGCTGCTGGATATTCAAATTGTAGTTGTAGAGGTAACCAGTTCGCTGGTTGAGGTCCTGGTTACTCCCCACTGCCGTGGTTGTTCGTTCGGGGCCGGGGAAAAGATCCGCCACGCGTAAGGTCGGCCTGGTTGGGTCCGAATTCAAGGTCACGAAGACAAAGAACGGCGCGGTGCTCAACATATTACCTACCGCCGCGCCGCCGCCCGTGTAGGCATGGAAAACGCCGGCGCCGCTTCGGATCGTCGTGTTGTTGGTGAGACGGTAGGCCAGTCCAAAACGCGGTCCGTAATTGTTCTTGTCCGGCCGTACGGGAGGATTGGGCAACACAACGGGGCCGGTTCCCGTAAACAGGCCGGTACCGGGTATGAAGTAGTCGGGCCGTCCGGCTAAGTTTTGCCGCAAGGTACCCAGATCGAAGTTCGCAAGGCGGCCCCGGTAGGGCGATTGATATTCCCAGCGCAATCCGAGGTTCAAGGTAAGCCGGCTGTTGACTCTCCAGTCATCCTGAACGTACCAGTAGATTTGATCGGTCAAGGCGTACTTGGCGACCCCGCCGTAGTTCCCCAGGCTACCTACTCCTCCGGTCGCCGCGGCAGGAAATCCGAGCAGGAAATCGCCGGTGGAATCACCCGAGTAGTTGCCGCTGAAACTGATGCTGCCGTTTTGGCTGTTGCCCTGGTCGTAACCGACCATCAGGTGCGAAAAGTCACCGCCGACCTTCACCGTATGGTTGCCGCGAATCCAGGTAAGGGACTCGCTTCCGCGGTAGTAGATGTTGTTTTGTACGATACGCAGACCGTATCCCACAAACCCGCTGGTCCCGGTCGGAAACCCCGGAGCATAACCGGTTAGCCCGATATTGGGGAGTGTGTAATCCCCCGGACCCGCCGCCAGATTTTTCAAACCTACTTCCGCGGCGTAATTCGTCGAATACCGGTCGCCATCGCTCTGCCGGGCGAGATAAGCCTGGAAATAGCCGAGCCGCGTGTCGCTGATCAGAGTCGGGCTAAAGACATGCGTGTAACCGATAGACATGTGATGGGTGCGGTCGGGACGGATTAAGCCCAAGCCCTTGATATAGGCTGTATTGGCTAAGTCGTCGTTAGCGTACGAGTATCTTCCGAACAGGTTGCCTCTTTCGGAAACCCGGTGATCGATGCGGCCGGTGAACTGGTCGCGGCGCTCCCAATCGCTAGGGGCCACGAGGAAGTTCACGCCGGGGCGCCCAACGAGGTTCGGAGTTGGAAAGTATTGAATCAACTTCTGGGTAATGGGGTCGAACCGATCTTTCGGGATGACATTATTCGGGAAGGGCGCGTTGCCGTTGAGCGGATCCCGCGCGATCTTTCCCGATTGCGAAAAGTCTCCGTTCAGCATTTGCTGCGTGGGCACCAGACCCTGCAGGATTACGCCCGTCCTCCGCCGGCGCGCTTCGTAGTTGCCAAAGTAAAAAGTCTTGTCTTTGCGAATGCGCCCGCCGGCATTGAAGCCGAACTGGTTATAGGTGAATCGCGGAGCGCCGGCGGGAGGGCGGAAGAACTGGCCTGCCTGGAACGCGCGGTTGCGGACAAAATCGTAGACGACTCCATGAAAAGAGTTGCTGCCGCGTTTGCTCACCATATCGATCGACGCCGCCCCATGGCCATAGGACGCATCCATGAAATTGGCGACGACCTTAAACTCCGCCAGGGCGTCGAGCGACAAAGCGATCCCCGGATTGTTCTGGTTGAGCACGGTGAAATCCACGCCGTCCAGACTCGCGCCCGTCGAGGTATTGCGGACGCCGCCGATCTCGATCGAGCGCTCGTCCATCACGCTCGAGGTCCCGGACGTTCTTAAGGATCCGGGAGTGAGCGCGGCGAGGTCGAAGAAGTTGCGCGCGTTGAGCGGCAGCTCCAACATGGTGCGGTTGTCGATGACGGTGCCGAGCACGGCTGTGTTTGTCTGCAGCTGCGGCGTCGTGTCGCCCACTTCCACTCTCTCGTTAATCGACCCGAGTTGCATCGTGACGTCCACGCGCACCTGTGTGTTCACCGTCAGAACTACGTTTGAAATGGATGCGGCCTTGAACGACGGAGCTGTCACCGTGACGGTGTAGCCGCCGTTCTGCAGCGCGTTGAAGCGGTAAGCGCCCTCGGCGTCCGTGGTAAACGTTCTCGACTCGTTGGTTGCGTTCTTTAACGCCGTCACTGTTGCGTTGGGGACTGCGGCGCCGGTAGGGTCGGTGACGGTGCCGAGGATAGTGCCGGCGCCGAACTGAGCGAGCAGCGGGACGGACACCGCGAAGAGTCCAAGTAAAGCGAGCGAACGAGGCAAGCGAGACATAGCATTCCTCCTGGGGAATTTCCCATTACGATACTACAAACGTTCGCGGATCACCAGAGGGGCTGGAACGATGGATCGATTGGAGGCAAACCTGACAGTGCCGTGAGGTTTGAGAAGAATCTCACGGAAGTGGCGGCCGGCGGCGCGCTCGCGCCGGTCAAAACCTTGGCGGCGGCGGTACAACCCATCGGTACCGGGAATCTCGAGACGTTCAATATCGGGATTCCGGCGGCCACCGCTGGAGTTGAAGCCGGAGTCGCGAACGGTATCGCTGTGACGCGTGTCGTCACCGAATCGGCAGGCACGGTTATTCCTTCGGCGCGGCGTGCGGGTCCGGGCGGCAATCCCGTTTCAGCAAATCCGTAACCCTTGAAGGGACCGATCCGTTCGCGATGGGGCCGCCTCTCGAGAGGGGACCGCTCAACCGTGGGGTGATATTGAAGAGGCGATGTAGATGCGATCGGCGGGATTGCAGGCCGGCCGGTTTACAGAATGCCGGGAGGATCGGGGAACCGGCGTCCGTGTCTAGCTCTCACGCAAACGTATCACGGGAATCAGGGAGTTCTTTTCGACTTTCGGCGCGGGGCGGTTGTGGAGCGCCAGTTCCTGGTTCAGGCGCGTCATGAACTCTTCGATCTGGCTCTGCATCTCGCTCATTTTTTCGCGCATGTTCAGGATGATCTCGACGCCCGCGAGATT
>CAMDED010000101.1 GCA_945893365.1 Candidatus Sulfopaludibacter sp. SbA3
CCGCTGCACGCGGCCCGCCGGCTCGCTCCTCGACTGCGACAGCGCAGCGAGTGTTTCGGCCTCCTTGTTGCTCAGCTTCAACTGGGCCCGGCGACTGACAAGAGGCAAGCGATTAGCCTCCTTGTAATGGTATACAAGGAGCTTACTACCCAACCGGCTGTATTGCAATGTTATTTAGGAATCGATCTACTAGTGTCTGCGCCACGTCCTGAATCGACGCGCTGATCTTAACCCCATGGCATACAGCAGTCGCTTCTCCGTCTCATCGCACGCCAGTCGAGGGCAAGAGCGTCTTTCTAAGCTTCTCATCCGCGACAAGATAGCTGGCGGAAGCTAGTGGGAGTCGAACCCACCTGCGATGCAAAGCACCGCACGCGCGGATTTGAAGTCCGGGCCCGGCACCGGCCAAGAATAGCTTCCGACAACCATCCTAACGTATTCTGGATTAAACCCAATGACACTCCTGAATACTTCACCCATCCCGGGCGCGACGCGGCGCGCGTTCCTCGGCTCGGCTACCTCCGCTGGATCTCTCCTTGCCGCCGGCAGGCGCAGATTTACCAAACCGCTCGGCGCTCAACTCTATACGGTCCGCGACGTGCTCCCCAAACAGCCTCGCGAAACCCTGAAGGCGATTGCGGCCCTTGGCTTCAAGGAGCTTGAGATCGGCCGCGCCGATATTTCGGCCCATGCCGCCTTGTTCCGCGAATTCAAGCTCCGCCCCGTCAGCAGCCACTTCGAAACGGCTCTCGTTACCGGCGACTGGACCGAGTGGGGGCGGAATCGCCCCCCGAACGACTACACCTGGGACTCCGCCCTCGACGAGGCGAAGAAGGCCGGTCTCCGCTATGCCACAATCCCCTACATTCGGCCCAAAGAACGGGGCGGCCTCGACTACTACCGCGGCTTCGCCGACAAGATGAACGCCGCCGGAGAACGGGCGCGCGCAGCCGGTTTAAAGCTCTGCTACCACAACCACGCCTTTGAGTTCGCTCCTATCGGCGGCGTCCGGCCCTTTGACCTCTTAATGGAAAGGTTCGACAAGACCAACGTCGGCATCGAAATGGACGTGTTCTGGATCAGCATGGCCGGCGAAGATCCGGCCGCGATGTTGAGCAAGTATAGAGGCCGCGTTCCGCTCGTTCATTTGAAAGACAAGCTGCGCGGGGCGCCCGTTCGATTCTCCGAAGACGTACCGCACGAGACCTTCCGCGAAGTCGGCAACGGCTCGCTCGACTTCCCCGGCATTCTCGCCGCGGCGGCCGATTCCGGCGTCGAACACTATTTTGTCGAGCAGGACCGCTGCCCGGGAGATCCGCTGGCAAGCCTGCGCATGAGCGCCGATTACATGCGAAAGGTTCGCTTCCGGTAAAGGTTCGCTTCTGAAAGCGCACGCTTCCGAAGGGTCACGGCAGTTGACGCGCGGCCAGTGTGTAAGATCCAGTCACCCAACCCGACGAGGCCTTCACGGCCACATGGTAGATGCCGGCATCGAGCTTTCTTTTGAGCAACGCGTCCGTATTACCGGCTCCATCGTCGTCTTCGTCGATCACCGACCCTCTTTCGTCCATCAACAGCACGGCTGCGTCAAACTGCTCGGACTTGAGGCTCACCTCGAAATCCCCGTCCGCCGCGACGGCGAGACGGTAGATGTCGGCGAAGGTCTCATCCCGCCACTGGCAGGCGGTGAACCGCAGGGAATCGGCGAGAGGCTCTCCCACCGTCAAGGCCCCTCTCGGGAGGCATCCGGGAGCGCGTTCTCCCGGGAGTGAGAGCAGGTCCACGCGGTACAGGCCGCCCGATCCGCTCTGCGCCGATCGCGCTCCAAGCCGGTACGTCTCCCCGGGCAGAAACTGTACAACCAGGGCGTCTCCATACCCGAAGCTGTTATCGTCGGCGCGAAGCACGTTGCCCTTTGTGTCTTCGACGGTCAGAAAGCCGTCGAAATCGCCCGAAGTCATCAGCGCCGCAATGGCCGTATCCGACGGCGCCGTGAATTCGTAGTAGTCGACCGGCTGTCCGTCCCCTCCACGGCAGCTATCGTTGCCGAGCAGATTCCTGTAAGCGGAATTCAACTCCAGCTTTTGGAACTGCGAACAAGGCGGCAGCGTTTTTGCGATGAACCGATGCCCGATCGAATAGCTTCCGGGCGTACCGCTCGATTCGGCGGAGACGGTGTAAACACCCGCCGGCAGATCCGCCGGAACTTGCGACCGGTATATCCGGCCGGTAGCGCCGAGCTCCACTGTCTCGGAATCTTCGACGATCCTGCTTCCTTGCTCGTCTCGAAGCACCAGCGCTACCGGGAAATCGGACGATATCGCTTCCACGAGTAAGCCGCCGGACGAAGGCAGTTCAATCCGGTAGGTGTCCGCAAGCCCGTTTTCATTGCGGCATGACGCGCCGCCGAGAGTGCCCGACTTCGTCTGTCCCGGCTCAAGCGTGATCTGCGAGCAGACGTCCGGAGGTCCGGGCCGAAAGTCGTATTTCAAAGTGTAGTCGCCTGGGGCGCCCTTCACGCTGAAGGCCAGGACGCGGTAACTGCCGGGTTCAAGCTGGCGCTTGATGACGGCGCTTCCGGGACCGCCGGCTGAAGATCCATTGGCCGCGCTGTAGGCAACCGTGCGTCCCCAGGCGTCGACCACGCTGAGGAACGTGTCGAACGCGGCGCTCGTTAGAGTGAGTTCACCCTGGCCCGCGTTATCTAGGTTGAGGTCGTAATAGTGAAAAAGCGCGTCTGCCGAAGTAGAGCAAGCCGCGCCGCCCATCCTGGCGCTAACGGATTCCGGCTTTTCCAGTTTCCCTTGGGGGCGGCAGGGGTCCTCGGGGTCCGGTTCAAACCGGAGGGAGAGACGGTAGCTCCCGCTCTTTTCGGACTCCGAAACGGCCGCGGCAATCAGCGTATAGGTCTCCGGCCCGCGCACCGGAATCGAGATCCGCGCGTTCTTCGAGCCGCCGCCGTTATCGTCCACCGCGATGGCATGTCCGCCGGAGCTTCGCAGGATCAGGTAAGGGTCGAAGTCGCCCGACTCCAGCGCGATCTCGATGGTTCCCGGCCCCAGAACCTCCAGGGAATACCCATCGAAGGCGGAATTGTCGAGCATCCGGCAGCTTGCGGCGTTCAGTTGTCCAGTGAGCGTCAGGTACGGACCGACCGGCGGAAACACCCGGCAGAGCGTATTCGGTTCGGAGGTGAAGGCGGAACGCAGGGTGAAGGGGACGCCGTCTTCCGGTTTAGGCGCCTGGACCAGGACCGTGTAGACGCCACGCTCGACGCGGCGGCGGACAGTCTTACCCATATCGAGCTTTCTGCCCGCTGTGTTCCGGAGGAGCAGCTTGAGATCCGGATCCTTCGCTTCGACGGCAATCTCGACCTCGCCTTCGGTGGGGAAAGTGACGGCGTACTGCACGTAGGGGGTCCCATCGGTCATTCGGCACTTTAAGTCGGTCAGGACCGCCTGGATGGTATCGGTGGGCCTGAGAATCTCCGGAAGTGCACAGGACTGGCCCCAGCAGATGGAAGCCGCCGCTAGACTAAGGAACAACTTCATCGCTACTTAATGATACCCGCGTGGGGCCGAAAAGTTGCCGGGGCCCCGGCTCGCCTGCGCGCGAGGGCCCAGGATTCGGATCAGGAGCGGCGTCTCGACAACTCCCGCTCGGCAGTGCCGACATGAGCAAGTCCCGAGGGCGGATATCGACGAATCGGAGTTGCTCGGAAAGGCGCAGGGGGCGACGCGGCGGCGCGCGAAACGCTCTACGTCCCCTATTTTTCGGAGAACAAGCAGATTCGCGGCCCGCTTGCCCGCGAAGTGCGGAACCCGGATGACCCGGATGGCGTGCTGCACGACGCTTACCTCTCGCTTATCCGGTCTGTTTCGGATTTTCGCGGCGAGTCGAAGCTGCACACGTTCGTGTGCCGCGTCGTGCAGTTCACAATCCCGCGCCGCGGGCGGTCTTATCGCGATGGGCAGCCATCTTCGAAGGTTCCACGGTCGCGTTTGCTTCTAAATGGTGTAGACTCACCCTCATGGGAATTTCTGGTAACGGTTCTTCGAGCCGCCGGGTCGGCGTCGTCCTGTTTCAACTCGGAGGCCCCGATTCCCTCGACGCCGTCGAGCCGTTTCTTTACAACCTGTTTAGCGACCCGGACATTATCGATTTCCCCTTGGCCTCTATCGCACGCCGGCCAATGGCGCGTTTGATCGCCCGCGCCCGGGCGCGCCACGCGGGCCGGCACTACAGGGAAATCGGAGGCCGTTCTCCGATTCTCGAGCACACCATGCGGCAGGCGGCGGCATTGGAATGCGAACTTCGGCGCAGTCTCGACGCGCGCGTCGTGGTGGCGATGCGGTACTGGCATCCGTTCACGCACGAAGCGTTCGCGGAACTTCAGAAGCTCGCGCCAGGCGATCTGGTGTTGCTGCCCCTGTACCCACAGTACTCGCGAACCACCACCGGCAGCAGTCTGAATGAATGGAACCGTCATTTCCGGGTCTCGGACGATTGGCGTCCAAACTTACATACGGTGCGCGAATACCACGCCGATCCGGATTTCGTGGACGCGCTGGTCGCGGCCGTAAACGCGTCTCTAGCGGGCTTCCCGCACCCGGCCGCGGACGTAGACTTCCTGTTCAGCGCTCATAGCCTGCCGGTCTCCGTCGTCCAGGCGGGCGATCCATACCAGGAACATGTCGAGCGGACCTGCGATCTGGTGTGGGCCGCAGGAGGTTGGCCAGGAAGGCGCCACCTCTGTTACCAGAGCAAAGTGGGCAGCGCCAGGTGGCTCGCGCCATCGATGGGAGAGACCATCGAGCGGTTGGCGGCGGAAGGAGCTCGTAATGTCCTGGTGGTACCGATTTCATTCGTCTCCGACCACGTGGAGACCTTGCACGAGATCGGCATTGAACATCGGATCCTGGCCGAGCGCCTGGGCATAACGGGTTTCCGCCTCATGCCCGGCCTGAACGATTCGCCGCGCTTCATCGCAGCCTTAGCGAAATTGGTGCGGCAGAAACTCGCCGGCGACGTCTCGGACCACGGAGGATATTCTCCGGATAGCCGAGGGAGTCACACCGGATCGCTCGTCTAAAGTCACGCGCGCCGCGCAGGGTCCGCACTTCCGTCAGCTCCAGTCCGCGCCAGCGGGCTTCGGCGCCGAACTCCTCCGTTATGTCGCGATCGCCGTGGGAGACGCCGTCCCATATGACTACCGCGATCGCAGGTTCACGAACGGCTTTCGCCAGCGCCTCCTCGTCCGGTCCGTTTCGGAGAACGACGAGATCGCTCGCCGCCTCCACCGCATCGAGAACCCGGTCGTAGAGCGGACCCCACTCGGCCGGGCCGGTCGGTCACGGAGGTCTCCCGAAAACGCGCTCGCTCGAACGGCAGGATCACCCGTCGCCTGAGACCGAGTCGGCCCGCCTCCGACAACGCGATCAACTCGGCTCCGCACGCGGCGGACGATACCAGCGCAGTCGCGCCCTTCTCTTTGAGAACAATCCGAGTCAGCGTCCGCATTCTCTCGACATTCCCCAGCGGAAACCGCGGCTCTTCGCGTCGGCGCCGTCCACACGCCTGCCGGCTAGAGCTATGATCATGCAGGTCCTCCACGTCTCAAATATCCCACTCAGGGGCGCGGCGATCCGAACGCCGCATGAAGAGCGGAAGAGATTGTCGATCAATCCCGAACGTTGGAGGGCTTGGCGATCGGCACACCCGGCTATCAGACGCTTCAGTAGCCGTGCCCACCCAGGTTCGTTACCCGAGAGTGGTCCACACGATATCCGCGCGAAGATCCTGCAGGAAATCGCGTCCGCCTCACACTTCCGTCCATCGCAGTACGCCGTAAGCCGCAAGCGGCGTTAGCGCCGCAATGGCGCACACCGGCGCATACCCGCAAGCATCGATCGCCCAACCGAAGAGCGGCGAGACGATGGCCTGCATCACACCGTAGGAACTCACCAGCAGAGACACTGAAAAGGCGGCGGCAGCTCCGCCAAAGTGATCGAGGGGCATCGAATAGACGTTCACGCTGAATGCCGCAACCGAAAAGATACTCAGCGAAATGCCGGCCGTCGCCCAGGCCGCCGAACCCGCCAACCAGGGAACAACCGCGGTGAACAGCCCCGCAAGCGACGCGAAAAAGCAGACACGCGTGCGTGCAGCGATGGTCTCCATTCCTCCGCGTATCCATTTGTAGGAGAACCACCCGCCTGTCAATCCGCCGAGCGCGGCGAGGAGTGGCGGTATCCACGCATACCAGGCCGCTTCCTCCAGACTAAGGTCCGCCGGGCCCGTCAGAAAAAGGGTCGTCCAGTTCGTCCACAGCGAATAGAGGACCATACTCAGCGCGTTCGCTGCAAGCAATCCCCACATACGCCGGGCGTCGATCGGACTGCGCGCGGGCTTCGATTGCGTTTGAAGTGCGCCCGCGGGATCGGCCACCCTCCACAACACGATCCACAACAGCCCGATCGCTCCGGTCGCGAGAAAGGCGGCGCGCCAGCCGTAAACGGAGGCAATCCACGTTGCCGCCGGAGGCGCGATCATCAACCCCAGGCTGATCGCTCCCTGATTCAGGCTGTTGCCGAGCGCGCGCTCCTCGGGCTTCAGATACGCGTGGATCGCTTTAGCCGCCGCGGGGATGCCGCCGGCTTCGGCCAGCCCGAGCAGCGCCCGGCAAAACAGCAATCCGCCAAAACCGGACGCCAGGCCCACGCCGGCCGAGGCAATCGACCACGCCGAAACCACCAGCGTAATGCCGCGCGCGAGCCCCAGACGGTCGATGAGCCAGCCCGCTGCCGGCGCTCCGGCGGCATATGTAATCGAGAAGGCCGTGACCGCGAAACCGTACTCTGCGTTCGAGAGCCGGAACTCCGCGCGCACGAGCGGAGCCAGAGCCGCGAGCGCGGACCGGTCCAGGTAGTTGATCGAAGACGAGAGCAGGAACACGCTTAGCAGGAACCAGCGATTCCGCGTCACTGGAACTCGATGGTCGCTACATCGCCCGCCGTACCAAGCTTGGCGTCCGGTTTGGGAAAGTATTCGACGATCACAGCGCGCGGTTTCTGTCTGCCGCACCCGAGGGTCTGTTCCCCGCCGCCGATGATCGCGATTTTCGCGGGCTCGCGCACCACCAGCCGCACGGGTTTGCCGTCCGCGGTCTCAATCACGAGGCGAAACTGCCGGGCGATGCAATCCACCTGCGTGAGCTTGCCGCGCGCGCTTCCCGAAGGCTTGGGGCCGTCCCACCACTCCACCACGTCCTTGCCGCGCGCCTCAGGCGATTTACCTTGATTCGCCTTGGCTTCAAGCGCTCGTATTTCGCCGATGGCGGCATCCTTCAATTTGCGGATCTCGCGTTCCTGTTCTTCCGCGGCTCGTTTTTTCTCCGCGGCCTCCCAGTCGAGACGTTGGGACTCTATTGCCATGCGGGCCGCCTGCATGCGTTTGCGCTGCTCTTCGGTGGTCGAGGCCTGTTCCGCCGACCGGAACGCCTTGGCTGCGCCGCCGAACTCCCGCTCCCGCAACTGGGCCTCGGCCAGCGCCTCCCAGTAGTCGGCGCGTCTCGGATCGATCGCCGCGGCGGTCTTCAAATGCTCGATACCTCCCAGAAGGAAATGCGCCTCGGCCGATTTCGGATTCAGCTTAATCGCCTTCTCCAAGGCGGCCACGGCCTTCGCGCGATCGGTCTCGAGTTTTGCGTATTCAATATAAGCGCGCGTGCCTGTGACTCCGCCCTCGACTGCCGCCGCGAAGCGGTTTCGCGCCTCCGGCTTCCGCCCTTCCCGCAGATCGAGCAGTCCGAGTCCTTCGTTCGCCTCCGCGGCGAAAGCCTTTTCGGCAACAGCCGCCTCATAGAGCGCCCGCGATTTGCCTTCGACGAGCAGGTCCGCAAGCGCCAGCCGCATCGCTTCGGCCGCCATCGGTTTCTCCGGAAAATCCTTCTCGGCCATGGGCCGGCTTGAGACGGGATTGGTCTGGAACCGGCCCGCGGCTACGTAAAGGTCCACCTCGCGCTCGATCTCCTTTCGCGATTTCTCGAACGCGTTGCGATAAGCGGTTTCTTCATCCACCCCCTTGCGAATGTTGGAAAGCAGGATGCGCATCCTGCCCGCATAGTCGGGATTGGTCGCGAGCATGTGCAGGCGGGCCCAGTCCCGCGTGCGTTCGGCGGCCGGCACCGGACGCCCGATCGTGATCCGAATGCCTGTCACCTCCAGAGTGGACATCAAGGCCGCGAGAGCGGTCTCAAGTGGCTGCGGCATGCGTTCCACGCCCGTCTCAAGCAGCAGGCGCGCCGTGTCCCGGAGGATTTCCCGCGAAGTCGGTGTTCCCGCGACCAGGACGATCGCATTCCGGTCGCGCGCCACTGTCACGCCCTCCGGCCAGCCGCGGGCATCCTGCGCTCTCTTGAACAGGATTACGCGAACCGGCACGTCTCCTCTCAAGTCCGCCTTGCCGGTAATCCCGCCGAGTGCGTGGCGGAACTGCTCGAAGCGCACCAGGGTCTCGCGTCCGGCATGCGCGCCCGCCGTGGTCAGCACTTCGAACGCGGCCTTCTCCGGTGCGCCGATGCGAATCCAGTCTTCCGCCCCCGCTGTGCCGGAAAGCAGGGTCGAGAGAATCGGGATGAGCGTAAGCGGGCGCATCTCAGGCCGCTCTCGGAAAGGCCCGGGAACGAAGAATGTCGTTCAACTGCGACTGATGGCGTTGTTCATGGAAGGCGAGAATCCGAAGGACCTGCAGTACGTTATTGTCGCCCATCAGTGGGTGCCGGTAGCGCATCTTTTTGTAGTCGAGCGTGGGGTTGGCTGCGAGCAGCGCCTCAGTCGCGGCGATCGACGCGCGCAATTCATCGCGGAGTTCCGCGCCGGGGCGGCCCTTGCGCGGGATGGCAATATCCGGCACCTGGGCGGGCATGAGGCGGAATTGCGTCATCGCCTCGCGCACGAAACTCGGCACGAACATGTTGAAAACGGTAAACGGCGCCGCCAAGTACGGCAGCAGCGCCTGCGGGATGAACATAACGGATGTGTTGACGTCTTCGAAGCCTTTGTCGATCAGCGGCGCTCGTCCCGCCTTGGTCAGATCGATCAATTGTCCGATCAACTCGCGGTAAAGCTTCTCGGCGAGCAGTAGATGATCAAGCACTTCTCCGGCCCCCCACTTGCCGGAGGCGGGCGTGAAATCCAATTGCGCCTGGCTCAAGCCCTGGCTGATGCGCAGCGTTTCCGCGCGCACCGAACGGAACAGATTCAAATTGCTCTCGTACATCATTATCATTATCTTCCTTGTTAAAGGATTACGGTCAAATTGCCATGCTACCGCAGCCCACTGCCAAGCGCTTCGCGGCCTCCCGAGATGGCCTGACGGTTGGATCGCGCGGCGGCGCAGATCCAGGTAGATCGCGGCTCGCCGGAATTCCGGCATCCGGCGGCGAATCAGCCGCGCCCGACAAACGGCATTTTCGTAGCCATCACCGTGATGAACTCGACGTTCGCGTCCAAGGGCAAATTCGCCATGTAAAGGACGGCATCGGCGACGTGCCGGACGTCCATCCTCGGCTCAACCATGGTCGTGCCGTTCGCCTGCACCACGCCGGCGGTCATCCGTTGGGTCATCTCCGTCGCGGCATTCCCGATGTCGATCTGCCCGCAGGCGATATCGTACTTACGGCCGTCGAGCGAAATGCACTTCGTAAGGCCCGTAATCGCGTGTTTCGTCGCCGTGTAGGGCGCCGAGTTCGGCCGGGGCGTGTGGGCTGAAATTGAGCCGTTATTGATGATGCGGCCTCCGCGAGGATCCTGCGCCCTCATGACCCGGATCGCCTCCTGCGCGCAGAGGAAGGCGCCGGTGAGGTTGACGCCCACCACCTTCTCCCACATTTCGTACGTCAGGTCCTCCATCGGAATGGCCGGCGCGTTTGTGCCCGCGTTGTTGAAGAGAAGATCAAGCCTCCCGAACGCGGCCACCGTTGTCGAGAATAGAGCCCGCACGGAATCGGGTTGGCTCACGTCGGTGACGACGGCGAGCATCTTTCCGCCCGAAGGTTCCGCAAGCCCAGCGGTCTTCTCCAGTTCGGCCGCGCGCCGCCCCGCGAGCGCCACTGAATACCCCGCCGATTGCAGCGCGATCGCCACCGCGCGTCCAATGCCGCTGCCCGCGCCGGTGACTAGTGCGATCCTGCCGTTGTTCGTCATTCTGGATTTGCCGCTCAGGCTCTGATCGTTTTCGTAAGGCGCAGCATCTCTTCGTCCGTCGTCTCGTTTGGAACCGAGCATCCGGGAGAGAGCAGGAACCGCTTCCCCGCCGCCTCCTGCGCCGCCTGCCACTGCTTTTTCAAGACCGCGTCGGCAAGCGTGCGGTACTTCACTTCGTCGATCCCCGCCATGATCAGTCCCGAGAATCTCTGCCGCAGCTCGCCGATTCCCACTCCAGTCGCGTGCGCGGAATAGTTGATAGCCGCCACGGGCCAATCGGAATAGAACAGGTCCATGTAGACCTTTTCGCCGTGCAGGTGGAGGGTATTGAGAGGCGCGTAATCCACTGCCTTCAGGATCAGCCGGTCGAACGGCTCGCTGAACTTCGCGTAGTCCGCCCGCGACAGGACGCCTTCCTGCGCGTTCGCGACCGCGAGGAAGATCCCCGACGCGCCCGCCTCAACCGCCTTCCGTGCGTGATGCGTCTGAGATTCCGCGATCATCTCGAGCGCGGCCAGGAGCCGCCGCGGATTCTCGTCCTTCATTCTCAGGACTTCCTCTTTCGAAGACAGCTTCTCAGCCACGGTCCAGGAATTGAATATGGTTTCGACGAAGTGGGCGCGGCCCGCGAGCCCGTCGTGTATTGCCTCAAGCGCCTTGATCTGCTCCGGAAACGGATTCCCTTCCACCTTCAGCTCGTACCATTTCCCCTTGGGCTTCGGGTAGGCGTAGTCGCTCATCACCTTTACGAGGTCCGTGCGGAATTTGCGATGAAACTCCAAGGTGGCGTTGACGTGGCGTTCGAAGGGATATTTTTCGAGGCCGAAGTGATACCAGAAAGTGAACGGAGGCCGGTCGGTCTCAGCGCCCCGCAGCGCGCGGTTCACGCGTTCCTTTGCGCCAAGCCCCGCGCGCGCCGCGGTCTTTACGGCGGAACCCTTTTCCGCCGCACTCTTCTTTGCCGCGGTTTGGGCGGCCGCGGCGGCCGGCAGCGCCAAAAAAGCTCTTCTCAGCATATGCCCTCTCTGTAGGCTTCCCTTCAACAAGCTTCCTCAGTACACCTGGCTTGACGCCGTAAGCGCGGGCTGCCGGATCTCCAGGCAGCCTTTTCCGGTTGGCAATACCTTACCCGGATTCAGCCGGTTTCGCGGGTCGAAAAGGTTCTTGAAGTTCTGGATCATTTCGAGCGTCTCCGGCGGGAATAACAGGCTCATCATTTCGTTTTTCTCCATGCCTACGCCGTGTTCTCCCGTGATCGATCCGCCCACGGAAATGCAATATTCGAGGATCGATTCGCCGGCGGCTTTCGCCTTCTCCAGGTCGCCCGGCTTATGGGCGTCAAACAGAATAATCGGATGCATGTTGCCATCCCCGGCGTGAAAAATATTGCTGATCGTGAGGCCGCTCTCCTCGGCCACTTCGCCGATTCTGCGCAGCGTCGCGGCGATCTGCTTGCGGGGAACGACGCCATCCTGCACGTAGTAGGACGTGCTGACGCGGCCGACGGCCCCGAACGCGTTCTTCCGTCCCTTCCACAGCAGATCGCGCTCCTCAGCCGTACGCGCGACCCGAAGCTCACGCGCGCCGCAGAGCATCGCGACTTCGCGAATCTGCTCCACCTGTTCTTCCACCGCTTCTTTCAGACCTTCGAGCTCGATAAGCAGAACTCCGGCCGCATCCATCGGGAAGCCCGCGTGCGTTGCTTCTTCGACCATCCGCAGCATCACGCCATCCAGCATCTCGACCGCGACCGGCGTAATGGCGCGTGCCGTGATCTCCGCCACTGTGCGTCCACAGTCGTCCGCCGAATCGTAAACCGCGAGCAGCGTCTTCACCATTTCGGGCGCGCGCATCAGCCGAACGACGATCTTCGTCACGAGCGCCATGGTGCCTTCGGAGCCGGTCAGGAGGCCCGTCAGGTCGTACCCGGGCACATCGAGCTCTTTACCTCCGGTTTCGAAAACCGTGCCGTCCGGCAACACCACTTCGATCCCCAGGACGTGATTCGTCGTCACACCGTAGGCGAGCGTGTGCGGCCCGCCGGCGTTCTCGGCGACGTTGCCGCCGATCGTGCATGCCCGCTGGCTCGAAGGGTCGGGAGCATAGAAGTACTTTTCGCCCTGAACCGCGAGCGTCAAGTCCAGATTCACCACGCCGGGCTGAACCACGGCGCGCTCATTGTCGAGATCGATCTCGAGGATGCGGTTCATTCTGGAGAACCCGATAATGATGCCTCCCGCGCGCGGGATCGCGCCGCCGCTGAGGCCTGTTCCCGAGCCGCGCCCGACGATCGGAATCGAGTATTCGGCGGTGATCCCGACGATCGCGGCGACGTCTTCGGTAGATCGCGGAAACACCACCATGTCCGGACGCGCCTTGTCCACGCTTCCGTCGTATTCGTAGAGGAGCAGGTCTTCCGGACGGTCCAGATAGCCGCGCGCCCCTACCACGGCTGTCAGTTTCCTCCTCGCCTCGGCGGGAATCACGACGCGCTGCTCCTCAGCAGCGCCTGAACGTCCCGCAGGATACTCGGGTCGTTCCAGTCCTGCGGTCCGATCAGCTTTTGCACGACTTTCCCCTTGGTATCGATGATGTACGTTTCCGGAACCTTCGCCGTACCGTACTCCGCGTTGATCTTGGCTTCCGGGTCGCGCGACGTGAGGAATGCGACTTGCGCCTTCGAAAGAAAGCTCTTGTACACCTTCTCGTCCTTGTCGATACTCACGCCCAGCACCACCACGCCGGCGTCCTTGAATCTCCTCTGAAACTGGTTGAGCGACGGAATTTCCTGAATGCAGGGCGGGCACCAGGTTGCCCAGAAATTCAGCACCAGGAGCTTCCCTCCGAAATTCCCCAGGGTAACGGAGCGGCCTGAGTCCGTCGTGACCGTGAACCCCGGGGCGCTGTCGCCCACGACGACGATATTCTCGTGGACGGAGTCGTAAATGACGAATACGAAGACTGCGAGCAGCAGTCCGATCAGCGCTTTCAAGGTGCGCTCGGATTGGGGTGCGTTCATTGCGATCTATAATGAGTTTAGTGCATCTCGACGGCGGTCTGGGACATCATAACAGGGTCCGCCTTCCGCGGCTTATACTAACTGCCAAAATGCTGATTACCCGAAAAGTGGAATTTTCCGCCTCGCACGTCTGCCGCAACCCGGCGCTCGGGGACGAGCGGAACCGGGAACTCTACGGCGCCGCGGCTAATCCGCACGGACACGGACACAATTACGTCGTGGAGGTCACGCTGCGCGGCGATCCGGATCCGGTCACGGGGATGGTGCTCGACCTGAAAGTGCTGAAGACGATCCTCAATCAGGAAGTGGTTGAGCCTTTCGATCATCGCTTCCTGAATCACGAAGTGCCGCCGTTCGACCGCGTCGTTCCAACCACGGAAAACATCGCGATCGAAATTTGGAGGAGAATCGCCCCGCGCCTGTCGAGCGATCGCTCCCGTCTCGAAGCCGTGCGGGTTTACGAAACCGAAGACCTGTTCGTCGATTACTTCGGAGAACAAGCGTGATCCGTGTGACCCGCGTCTACCGTTTAGCGGCGTCGCACCGCCTGCACGCTCCGCAGTTGGGCGAGGAGGAGAACCGCGCCCTCTACGGAAAATGCAACAATCCATTCGGGCACGGGCACAATTATCGCCTCGAAATCAGCGCGCGGGGACCACTGGACGATTCGGGACGCGCCCTCGACCCGGCGGCGCTCGACCGCCTGGTGGAGGAGACGGTCTTGCGGCCGTTCGGCCACCGCAACCTGAACTCCGAGGTCGCGCGCTTCGCCCAGGAAGTTCCAACCACGGAGAATTTCGGGCGCGAAATCTATCGCCGCCTGAAGGACCGTTGGGCGAGCGTGTTTCCCGGGCCGTGGCCGGCGCTTGAGAAAGTCCGAATCGCCGAGACCGAACGGAACATCTTTGAAGTGGCGGAAATATGAAGAAGAACAACGCAGCCGTGAGGATCATTACGCCCAAGCGAGAGGTTCGCTCCATCGAAACGAATATCCGCGAACTCCTGCTGCAATTGGGCGAAGACCCCGAACGTGAGGGCCTGAGCAACACGCCGCAGCGCGTGGATAAGGCGATGCGGTTTCTCACCAGCGGCTATCACATGGACCCCGCGAAGGTGGTTAACGGCGCGCTCTATTCCGTGAAGTACGACGAAATGGTGATCGTCAAGGATATTGAGTTCTTCAGTATGTGCGAGCACCACATGCTTCCGTTCTTCGGGAAAATGCACGTTGCCTACCTGCCCACGAATCGCGTGATCGGGTTAAGCAAGATTCCCCGGATCGTGGATATATTTGCGCGGCGGCTTCAGATTCAGGAGCGCCTGACGCAGGAGGTGGCGCAGACGATTCAGACGATGGTCGAGCCGCTCGGCGTCGGCGTGGTGTGCGAGGCGAGGCATTTTTGCATGATGATGCGCGGGGTGGAAAAGCAGCACTCGGGCGCGATCACGAGCGCCATGCTCGGGGCGTTCCGGGACCGCAAGGAAACCCGCGACGAGTTTCTTTCGCTGATCAGCAGGAAGAGCGACGCGTTCTGAGGAACTCGCGCACAACGGCCGCGCCGGCCGCGCGGCCTGTGCGCCTCTAAGGACCAATTCCCCGGCCGCCGTTGCGTTTTCGATGCTGCGAATGGATGCATTACCCTGGTAAGATAAACGCATGGCGCTCGCTCACTCGAAGCTTACAAGCCAAGGCCAGATCTCCGTCCCAGCAGGTGTCCGCCGCAAACTGGGCGTCGGGCCCGGCTCGATACTGGAATGGGACGAGCAAGACGGCAACATCGTCGTGCGGCGCGCTGCCCGCTTCACGTCCCTCGATATCCATCGCGCCTTGTTTCCCAATCACGCGCCGGAAGCGAAGACCGTCGCGGCGATGGAGGAAGGAATCCGTCGTCGCGTCCGGGAGCGCTATGCGCGCCGTTGACACGAACGTTCTTGTCCGCCTCATCGTTCGCGACGACGTCCGCCAAGCCACCGCCGCCGACCACTTCATCGAAAAGGGTGCGTGGGCGCCGGTACTCGCGCTCGCCGAGACCGTCTCGGTGCTGTCAGCCGTCTACGGCATGAACGCCGCAGGCATTGCAACTGCTGTAGACATGCTCCTCGATCACAAGGACCTCACGTTGCAGGATTCCGACGTCGTCCTGGCAGCGCTCGATCTCTACCGCGCGCGGCCGGCGCTTGGCTTCTCCGACTGTCTAATGCTGCACCTGGCAAAGAAAGCCGGACACCTGCCGCTCGGCACTTTTGACCGCACGCTCGCGAAGGTCGAAGGCGCCCGGAAGCTCTAACGTTGTCCGCGCGCCGTCGTTCCGGGTCACTGGCGGCGGATATTCGACCCCGGTCCAGCCGATTCGCAGGGCCGCTGCTACGCGGCTGCGCTCGGATTACCTGCCCGCATCTCACTGAAGAACGGGGTGTCCCCCAGCCGCACACACTCAGCAGCGTAAAGGTACATTGCGGCCGACCACGTCTGCCAATCCCGCCCGCTTGGCTTGCCGGTCTGCGCCTTGATCCACTCGTTGAACCCCCACTCGGCCTCATTTTCGTGCCACGGCTTGACCAACTCGGTCAGAGCCAACAGTTTCCGCCTCGCCAGATCCATCCGCCCCGCCGCCACGCAGGCCGCTACATAGAATCCACTGACAAACGGCCAGACCCCCCCGTTGTGGTAATCGCCAGGTCTGTTATACCGGTCGTATCGCAACCGCCAATCGTCATGATGGGGAAGGATGTAAGGAAACAAACAGGGCGGCAAATCCACGGCCAGCTCTCCGCGGCTCCGCATGGCTTCGCACTCGCCCTCGATCCAGGACACCATGTCTTGCGCCCGATCGGGAGAAGCAACGCCGGTCAGGATCGCCAGGCTGTTGCCAAGCAGATCGAAACGGTCGCTGTTAAAGAGCTTATAAGAGTAAAGGGCGTAATAGGGCTTGGCCGGCACCACAAGACCCTCGTGCTCGTGGGGGTTTTTCACCTCACCCTGGATCTCCACACGGTTCATCAAGTAGTACAGTCGACCGGCGGACTCGTGCTCTCCGTAAAGCAGAAGATAGGCGTAAACCAGCGTATTCACGTACAGTCCAAACCCCATCACCCACTGCTCGTCGCGCCAGTCGCTGGTCGGTAACTGGGAGACCATCACCGTGTCGTCGGGGCTCTGGTACCGCATCCAGTTCAGGGCGTTCTCAGCGGCCTCGCCAAGGAACGCCGGCCGGTTGGCCGATTTCCTGTACAGCGCCAGGCCGATGAGGAACAGCGGCGTCGTATCGCTTGCGCCACGGTCGGCAGGATCGTGCGCGAGCGAGGGGATGTGGCCGCGAGGCGTCTGATTGGCTGCGAGCGCCACCAGCGTGCGCCGCAGCGCATCCGCAAGTTCCTCGTTGCCGGTTACTAAGAATCCCAGGGCTGAAATCATCAGGTCCCGGGTGTAAGGTTCCGGGTATCCCCACCCGGCCGTCCGCGGCAGCCCCTGAAACGGCCCTCGCGCGTTATGAAGCAGAACGCGCAGGGCCGCCTCTTTGGCCCGATCAATGGAGGCAATCGACTTCTCGTCCATAAACATGGCCACCTCGAAGACGCGCGAGACGGCGTCGAGAACACGCGGACGTCGCCGGCAAGCTCTTTAGTGAATTCCCAATCGGTCCGACACGACCTTCACGAAACGTCTGGCCACCTGGCGGTAGTCGAACAACGCGACCACCCGTTGCCGGCCCGCTTCGCCCATCCGCCGCCGCAGACCGCTGTCTTCGATCAGCATGAGGAGGTACTTGGCGATGTCGGGGACGCTCGCCCGGTACTCCGCGGTCCGCGGGTTCGGAAACACGATGCGATGGGTATCGTCGATCCCGTGCCCTTCCCCGAAAACCGCCTCACCGATCTTCCTTTCCTCCCCTACTTTCGCCAGGAACGCCGTTTCACCGTGGATCATCGTGTCGAGAAATGCCATCGCCTCGATCGCAATCACCGGTTTTTCACAGGCGTTAGCCTCCACCTGAATCATTCCGAAACCTTCGAGCCGTGACGGTGCGGCGTAGATATCGCAGGCCGCCAGCAAATAGGGCATGAAGTTGTGAGAGACCACGTTAGTGGAGTAAGCGACTTTCTTGTCGATGCCCAGCTGCGCCGCCAGTTGGAGGTCGATCCGGTTCTGTTGGACCGTGCGTGGCTGAGGCCAAACTTTGCAGATATATCTCCAGCCCGGCGCCTCGGCATCGATTAGAGCCAGCGCTTGCATGACCTCCTGCGCCCCTTTGGACGCCGCGTCGCCGCCGACGGTCAGGATCATGATCCGATCGTCGGACACTCCCAAAGCCTCGCGGATGGACCGCACCTTCAGATCGTCGCGGCTGCGCGGCGCGAAGGCGTCCGTGTCGCAACCGACCGGCAGCACCTCGATGTTGTCTCCCTTGAGGCCATCTCTGATGTAAGTTTCCTTCACCCAGTTGGAAGTGACCAGGATGAGCGGCAGGGCGTTGAGCACCTCCTGGTGCGCCGCGACATAACCATCGGCGACAAGCCAAGGTACGGCTTTCATCCCGAACCGCTCCGGGTGCAGGACCAAGTGGGGAATATGGCCCCAGAACCCCACGCCGACCACCACGTCCGGTTGGAACCAGCGATAGTACCACTCCTTTTCCTGAGGCGATTCGAAGTGTACGGGGTGGACGTCCACGCCGATCTCGCGCAAGCCCTTGCACAAGAGGTTACCCTGCGTCGCCAGACCGGCCGCCGATGGCGGGTATTCGGTCAGCACAAGCACTTTCACGATTGTCCTTCCCAGGGCAGGGAGCGATTTACCGCCGCTTGCGCCGAGTCGAAACACCAGAACCCTTCTTCTCGCGGAGTGCTCCGTGCTTCCCAACTGCCGGGGTCAAATCCGTAAAGATCCGTGATCAGCCGGCGCTTTTCGAGCCAGACGTCATCTGTCAGCACGTCCCGCCGGTCGGCATCGCCTCGAACCTTCGGCAAGTACGCCCGGCCCCCATCTTCGTAGGCGAACAGCCATAGACGCCCTGTGTCGATGCCGCACGTTCGCCAAAGCTCGACAACGGCCTGGCAACACTCCTCATGCCGGCGGTGCCGAGTGTACTCGCCGTTAGGGCCATGGCTCAAAATCAGGTTGTAGCTCGTTCCGCCCAGGAGCCGCGCGGCGGTTTCCCGAACCTGCTCGACGGGTAGCGGCGCCTGGTCCGGTCCATCATCGAGGTCGGCCATCTCACCTTCCGCCCCCATCTGCTGCAAGACCTGGCAAAACCTTGGCGCGCGGTCCGAATCCGATGCTCGGCATAATGTGACGATGCGCCAACGAAACTCCGGATGGGTCAGGATGTAGCCGCCGCACCAGAGCGTCTCGTCGTCCGGATGGGCGACGACAACGGCCGCGCGGGGCCGACCGTCCGACTTTGACTCATTGTACGGGATCGGTGTCATTGGTCTTGAGGAGGATTCAGCACGGGGCCTGCAAATGTTTCGGTTCCGCCCGCGAGGACCTTACCAACGATAGTGCGGCTCTCGCTGCGCCGTTGGGCCGCCTGTCGGCGACTCTAGTTGCCCGCGTCTCGATCGTAGTGGAGGCGAACGCGCGCCACACTTCCGGTTGGCGCAGGCTCGGGAAATTCATTCCCAGCCTTTCGAGGAACATCTTGACCACTTGAATTACAGTAGCAGAAGCATGCCCGCTTCCGCCGCCGCAAAGCTCCCATTACCCTGGTTTAGATGCACGTATGGCGCTCGCCCATGCTGTCCGCCGTCAAGGCCCCGGACGCTGGGAAAATCCAGGCCGCAGCCGGGTACGATTTCCCGGTCTCGCGGCAAATAGACGGCACGCCGACCTTGCTCTACGATGAAGCCGTCAGCCGCGAGAGCATTTACCCGGACCGCGTTAAGGCGCACTCGTGCTAATCGATGCCAACGTTCTCACCCGTACCTTGCAGCTTCATCATTTGTTTCACGCGCCGGCTGACCGCGCCATCGAGCGCCTTTGGCGCATGGCGGGGCTGCATATTACGGCGGGCGCTCGGGAATCTTGAACCCAAAGCGGATCACGCCGATTTCATGGAATGGCGCCGGGAAAAACCACCCGAAGGAACTATGCCAGGCCTTTCCGCTGAAGGCTTGATACCTTCTCAGTCCTGCGCCTCGTATCGGGAGCGGCAGGCGGGGCGCAGGCGCCACTGGATGCAGGCGGTACGGCGAAGGTGGGCCTCGCCAGCCAATGCTACCCAAGCCCCGACTCGGACAGGCTCGCGGTTTCCAATAGCGTAAATTGCCGCGAATCGCCGCTACGAGTTCCGCTTTAGCTGCCCGCAAGCGGCATAAATATCCCTTCCGCGAGGTTTTCGCAGGAAGCAGGGCATCGACCGGCGTACGATGGCTTGAAACGCAGCCACCCGTTCCGGTTCCGGCGTTTCATAGGGAATGCCAGGCCCCGGATTGAGCGCGATCAGATTCACCGTGCATTTCAAGCGCGCCAGCAGACGTACAACCCGTCTCGCGTCCGCGTCCGTGTCGTTAACCCCGCCAAGCAGGCAGTATTCGAACGTAAGCCGCTCCCAGTTCCGCAGAGGATACGCCCGGCACGCGTCGAGTAAGTCGGCCAAATGATACTTGCGCGTAATCGGCATCAACTCCTGGCGCATCTCCTCGGTCGAGGCATTCAGCGAAATCGCCAGCTTGGGGCGCACGGGCTCAGCCCCGAGTTCGGCGATCTTGGGAATGATCCCGGATGTCGAAAGAGTAATCCGTTTCGGCGAAATGCCGACGCCGTTGCTGTCGGTAAGCAGGCGGGTCGCGCGCAGCACGGCCGGCAGATTCAGCAGCGGCTCGCCCATTCCCATCATGACGACATTGAGGCGGGATCCTTCTTTGAGCAGCCCGTTGTCCCGAGCCACAGACAGCACCTGTCCGACAATCTCGCCGGCCGTGAGATTGCGCTCCAGCCCCATCAACGCCGTCATGCAGAACTTGCAATCGACCGGGCATCCAACCTGGGTCGAGATGCAGATCGTGTCCCTCCCGGGCTCTGGCATCAGCACGGCTTCAACGGTTCTTCCGTCGTCAAGCCGCAGCAAATAACGCCGCGTGCCGTCGATGGATTCGTAACGCCGATCGATCGCCGGAAGCCCTACCGTATGCTCCTCTCCCAGCCCCTCGCGCAGCGCCGCGGGCAGCGAGGAGATCTGAACGAGGTCGCCCACGTTCTGGCGGTACAGTGCGTCGTAGACTTGTTTGGCGCGGAACTTCGGCTGCCCGGGCCCGAGAATCTCTTGAATCTCGTGAAGTTCCATGCCCAGCAACGGTTGCGGCATCTGTAGTTCAGGTTAGCACCGGACGCCGATCGCACGCTGCTATAATCCGCTCATGCCACTTTCAAGAGTCCCCCGCCGCGACTTTCTCGTTGACGCTTCCTGGAAAGGAGCGGCCGCGATGACCGCGCTTTCCTATTCACGAGTTCTCGGCGCGAACGACAAGATCAACCTCGGCCTCATCGGCTGCGGCGAGCGCGGCCGCCACGATATGACACAGTTCATGCTGAATTCGTCGGTCAACGTTTCGGCTGTCTGCGATATCTACGGGGAGCAGATCGACAAGGCGCGCCAGAAAGCGACCACGGCGAAGAACTTCTCCGATCACCGCAAGCTGCTCGAGATGAAAGAGGTGGACGCCGTCCTGATCGCGACGCCCGACCACTGGCACGCGCAGACCGCCATCGACTCGCTGAACGCCGGCAAAGACGTCTACGTCGAAAAGCCGTTGACGCTCACGATCGAGGAAGGCCCGCCGATCGTCAAGGCGGCGCGCATCAACAACCGCATCTGCCAGGTCGGCATGCAGCAGCGCTCCGGACGCCACTATATTCAGGCCAAGAAGGAATACTTCGATACCGGAAAGCTTGGCAAGGTTACGCTCGCGCGCACCTGGTGGCACGGCAACAGCTATCACCTGCGCCGGGCGCCGGCGTCTCTCCAGAGCAAGCCTTCGAACCTCGACTGGGCGCGGTACCTCGGCCCGGTGAAGTGGCGCGACTACGATCCGCAGCAGTATTACAACTTCCGGGCATACCTCGATTTCGGCGGCGGGCAGGTGACCGACCTGTTCACGCACTGGATCGACGTGGTCCACATGCTGCTCGGCCACGAAATACCCACCTCGGCAGTCGCGGCCGGCGGGATCTATCATTACAAAGACGGACGCACCGCGCCCGACACCATCAACGTTCTACTCGAGTACGCGGAGGGCTTCACGGCCACGTTCGAAGCCACACTTGCGCCCGGAATCCGCGGCGCGGCGGTTGAGATTTGCGGGACCAATGGGCGCCTTTTCATCGACCGCGGACACTACGAATTTCACTCCATCGAAAAGGGCGCGCCGCCCGTAGTCGTGAAGGGCGAGCCGCCGGATATGACGATCGATCACGTCAACAATTTCATCGATTGCGTGCGTTCGCGAAAGCTGCCGAATGCCGACGTTCTGATCGGCCATCGCTCCGCGCAGGCTTCGCATCTGGGCAACATCGCGTATATCCAGAAGCGAAGACTGGCCTTCGACTCCGTGCGCGAAGAAATCCTGCCTCTTTGATTGGTATATTGAAAGGGTCCGTTTGTCATGGCTGCGGCAGACGAACGGGCCCTTCAAGAACAAGGAGCAAAGGGTAATGATTTCGTCGACACAGATGCGCCCGGGGATGGTAATCAAGTTCAACAACGAACTTTATTCCATTTTCAGCGTGAATCACAGGACTCCGGGAAACCTGCGCGGATTCGTGCAGGCGCGCATGCGCAGTCTGCGCACCGGATCGATGACGGAGCACCGCTTCTCCTCGGAAGACAAGGTCGAAAAGGCCATCCTCGAAGAGATCGAGATGGAGTATTTGTACGACGATGGTGAATACTTCTACTTCATGAACACGGTCAACTACGAGCAAATGCACCTGACGAAAGACCTGCTTGGGGATGCGACGAATTACCTGATTCCTCAGCTCAAGGTGCACGTCGAGTTCTACGAGGGCAAGCCGATGAGCGTGGAACTGCCGGCCACCGTCGACATGACCGTGGTCGAGACCGAACCGGGATTGAAGGGCGCGACCGTCTCGAACGTCACCAAGCCCGCGAAGATGGAAACCGGACTCGTCGTGCTGGTTCCGCCCTTCATCGTGGAAGGCGAGAAAATTCGCGTGAATACCGCCGAAGGCACGTATCAGGAACGCGCGTAAGCGAGCGCGGCTACCAGCTCCTCTTCTTCTTCCGGAAACACCGTCCTCAGATCGAGGATGAGTCTGTCATTCTCCATGCGCGCGATCACGGGCGGTTTCGCCTCCCGCAGGCGGCGCTCGAGACGCTCAACGCTGTTGTTGGAAACGGCAATCAGATAGGTGGGAATCGATTGCTCGGGCGTCGAGCCGCCGCCGATCATCGACCGTCCAGGCTCCACCACGCCGCCAATGCGATCGGCCAATCGCAGGGCGCGCTCACGGATTTCCTCCGCGCTCAGCCGGATCATCATCAGCGCCGGAATCTGGTCCCACCGTTCGAAAAGCACGTTTCGCAGCGTCGATTCCAGGCTCTGGCAGATCAGCTTGTCGAGCCGAAGCGCGCGGAACATGGGATTCCGGCGCAGCCGCGCGACCAGTTCCGGATTTCCCGCCAGCACGCCCGCCTGGGGCCCGCCCAGGAGCTTGTCTCCGCTGAACGAGATCAGGTCCGCGCCGGCGTCGAGACTCCCGGTCACGAGCGGTTCGTGAATACCAAACGCACTCAGGTCGGCGAAGCAGCCGCTTCCAAGATCTTCGTAAACGGGAATGCCGCGTTCGCGCCCGAGCGCCACGAGGTCTTTTAGTTCGACGCGAGACGTGAATCCCTCCATGCGGAAGTTCGACGGATGCACCCGCAAGAGCAATCTTGTCCGTTCCGTGATGGCGGCGCGATAGTCCTGGATACTTGTCCTGTTCGTCGCGCCCACTTCACGGAGCGCCGCGCCGGATCGCTGCAGGATGTCCGGAATACGGAAGCCTTCGCCGATTTCAATCAACTCGCCCCGCGAAACGATCACGTCATGTCCGTCGGCCAATTCATGCAGAGCCAGATAGAGGGCGGCCGCGTTGTTGTTGACGGCAATAGCCGGGTACCCGAGCAGGCGCTGAAGCAGGGCGCCCGCGTGAACGTCGCGCTTTCCGCGCTTCCCCAAGGCGACGTCGTACTCGAGGTTCGAATAGCCCGCGATGGGAACAAACGCGCCAAGCGGCGCCCGTCCCAGATTCGTGTGCAACACAACGCCGGTCGCGTTGATGACGCGGCTGAGGGATGGCGTATCGAGCGCGTTCAGCGCGGCCTCGACTTTCGATTTGACTCTCGCTTCGGCGCTCGACTCCAGTCCCGCCTCCGCATCGTTGCCTTCCTGAAGTTCCGTGCGCATCCCGGCGATGGCGCGCCGCACTTCGTCAACCACCAGAGCGCGCGGGAACCTTGCAGTCAACGGTTTCAGCCCGGCAAGCGCGGCGTCCACCGAGGGCAAGCCCCGCAGTTTCTCCCGGTTCACGTTTTCGCTGCCGTCCAGCGCGCCATTGTGTGCTCCCCGGGCAAGCAACCTCCGGACATCCGTCCGCCGGAAACGGGCCCCGTGAATGATTGGCTGAAGCGCGTGCCTTCATATGGCATTCCGCTTTGAAAGCGCACGCCGCCGCCAGCGGCCACGCCTGAAAGCTGTCCTTCCAGCACACGCGCGGAATGCGTCCCGGTCATGCGGTTGCCGCTCATCTCGATCTCGAACGAATGCCGGGCTCCGTTGATGGTGTGCGTCGCGGTCAAATCGATAAACGGCCGCACGCCGAGGCGCGTATAGACCTTAGGCGGAGACGCCTTGGCCAGCGCCGCTCCAGGGCGGAACGAGTCTCTTCGTGACGTATTCATGCTCGTGAACCTCGTCGATTCCCGTACCGTTCAGCGCAAGCCGAAGGTAATCATCGACGAGCCGGCCGCGACCGCCACATACTGTTTGCCGTCGAGCAGATAGGTCATTGGCGGCGCGATAATCACGCCTCCAGTCTGGAACTTCCACTTTACGGCGCCTGTCTTCGCATCGAGCGCCGCCAGGTACCCTTCGCGGTCGCCCGTGAACACCAGGTCTCCCGCCGTCGCAAGTAGGCCGCTCGTTGGCGGACTGACCATCGGGAACTTCCACTTTGTCGCGCCCGTCGAGGGATCGAGCGCCAGCACGGACCCCGTCGCCGGCTCCGTGGGAAGCGGGCTGACCGTGCTGCCCTGATACCACGCTCCTTCGATAAATTCCTGCTTCGTCTTGAAGTAAGTCTGGCAGCCGTCCGTCGACTGGATGTAATAGAGTCCGGTCTTCGGACTGTAAGCCGTTGCCTGCCAGTTATGACCGCCGCCCAGGCCGGGGCAGGATTTGTTCCCCTCTTCGGTGGGGTCCTGACCGGCGATGAGGACCGGTCTGCCGTCCGGCCCGATCGAATCCGCCCAGGTCACTTTCGTATACGCCTTCGCCGCCAGTAGCTTCCCGGTTGCGCGGTCGAGCGCATAGTAGAAGCCGTTGCGATTGGCCTGCACCACGGCCTTCACTTTCCTTCCGCCCGCGGTTACGTCCAAGAGCACCGGGTCCGCGATCGCGTCCCAATCGTGCACGTCGTGCGGCGTCATTTGGTAGTGCCACTTAAGCTTCCCCGTATCGGGGTCGAGCGCCACGATCGCGCATGTATAGAGGTTATCGCCCGGCCGTTCGTCTCCGTACATGTCGGGGCCGGGGTTGCCCGTCCCCCAGTAAGTCAGATTGAGTTCCGGATCGTAAGTGCCGGGAATCCAAATGGATCCTCCGCCGCGCATCCATGAGTCCCCGCCCCAGCTCTCGTTGCCGGGATCGCCGGGTCCGGGAACGGTCCAGAACCGCCACTTGCGTTTTCCCGTGTTGGCATCGTAGGCGTCGATAAATCCGCGTATTCCGAACTCTGCGCCCGCGATGCCGATCAGCACCATGTCTTTCACAACCAGCGGCGCAAGCGTCGCGCTATAGCCTTTCTTGATGTTGTCTATCGGTGTTTCCCAAATCACGCCGCCTGTCTTTGTATCCATCGCCACCAGCGTCGCTTCCAGATTCACCTTGAACAACTTGCTGCCGAGCACCGCGAATCCGCGATTCACTTGACCGCAGCAGAGATTCACGTTGGCCGGAACCGGCTTCGAGTAGTGCCACATTTCCCGTCCGGTCACCGCGTCGAGCGCCCACGCGTGGTTCGAGGGCCCGGTCATGTACATGAGCCGGTCGAACACAAGCGGCGTGGTTTCGTGCTTCCCCGCAATCCCGGTCTGGAAGATCCATTTCGGCGTGAGTTGCGCCACATTCGCGGAGTTGATCTGCGTTAGATCGCTATAACGCCACCCAAGATAATTCTTCCCGTACAGGAGCCACGTGGACGAGTCGTCCTGAGCCGCGCGCAGCTTCGACTCCGGCACGCTCTCCGCTCCAAGGGCCGCCAGGGCCGCCGCCGAAAATAAGACTGCGCGCGTTATGGTTCGCGTCATCGCTTCGTCTCCTCGCCCTTCAGCCTCGTCAAATACGCCAGCATGTCGTCCAATTCGGTTGCGCTGAGCGTCTTGCCGTAATCCGGCATCAGGCTCTTGAACTCCCGGCCGATCGACTTCACGTCGCTTCTCCAGAACGATTGGATGTTCTCTTTCATGTCCATTAACTGCGCGGAGTAGTTGTCGATGCTCCTCTGTACTCCCACCACCTTGCTTCCGTCGTTCTTTACTACCGTGATCGTCGCGAACCCGGGTGTGATCTCCGCGCCCGGAGTCACGACGGACGAGCGGAGGTACGCCAGACTCCGCTGCCGGCCCGCGCGCGACAGGTCCGGGCCCAGCCGTCCGCCTTTGGCGTTCACCATATGACATTGCCCGCAGGCGCCCTTGCCCCAAAACAGCTTCTCGCCGGCCTCGGCATCGCCCTTGGCTGCGGCCGATTCCTTTTTCACCGACCGGATGTAGGCGACCAGCCGCCAGACGTGCTCGTCGGCGAATCGCGCCGCGAAAGCTGGCATTTCAGTTCCCGGCACGCCGCCCGCGATGACGGCAAACAGGTCCGCGTCGCCGCTGCCGGCATTGAATACGCCGAGCGTCAGGTCGGGACCGCGCGCTCCTTCGGCCTTGATTCCATGACACGGTGAACAGTAGACGCGAAACACGCCGCGCCCCGCCTCGGCGGCCTGCGGGTCCCCCGCTAGGGGATTGGTTTTCGCCGTCTGGCCAAAGCAAATTCCAGCGGCGGCCCATGCAACTAGCCAAATGCCTTTCACTGTAGGAGAATATCACACACCGGGTTATGGTTGGCGCCACGGGTAGTGTCTGAAATCTGCGTTGGTCCAGAAACAGCAAACGCTTGCTTTCGCGCCGGTGTCGCCTTAACGTTGAAGAATGCCATCTGATCGAAGCTCGCTGGAAACGCTCAAGAATTCCAGGATGCGGGAATCCCGATCAAAAAGCCGTATATTTATGCGCTTGTACAACGGCTTCAGAAGCAAGCTGCAATTCGACCGCGACGGAACAAGTGGTATCCGGTTCCAGAGTCCGAGCAGCCCTTAAGCGGGACCGCCGAAAAAGCTCTGCCCTAAAAACAGAGCGCCCGGTTGCAGCCGGGCGCCCAAAAGGAGGTGAGATATCAACTGAAACGGCTTACCATCAGACGATTGAGGGGAAGAACCAAAATTACTATTAGAATTGGTTCTCTAGTCCTGACCCTCGAATACCCATAACGGCTGAACTCTAGCATAGCGCTGCTGAAATAATATATCTAATGACTACACGACGGAGAGCGTCTCCAGTTTGTACTTCCAGCGGAAGACCAAGGGTGTCTCATTGACCTCTCCGAGGTAGAGTTCGATGCGCGCCTTTAGCTCGTTGGTCGAGGCCACTCGAATACCGCGCAACAGAGTCCTCGCCATTTTGCCGAAAAAAGATTCGATTAGGTTAAGCCAGGAACCGTGTTTGGGCGTGAAGGTGAATTCGAATCGGTTCGGCAGCGTCGCGAGGAAGGCGCGCGCCTCTTTGGAGATATGTGCGGAATGATTGTCCAGTACCACGGCGATGCGTGCGCCAGCTGGGTAATGTGCATCGGCCAGTCTCAGGAATTCGATGAACTCCGCGCTGCGATGCCGGTCGCGGACCAAACCCAGGACCTCACCAGATAGCAGGTCGATACCAGCCAACAAGGACACTGTTCCGTGCCGTATGTATTCATGATCCCGCCCTATGGAGGAATGCTTTCCTGGTACAGGCGGCAGGTCAGGGGCGGTATTCTCGATAGCTTGGATTCCGGGCTTCTCGTCGTAGGAGAGCACGGCCACCAGATCCGGCGGCGGCGTGCCTTTCTCGCGCCAGATCTCCACCTCCTTGTACACATGTAAAACCTCCACCATCTTGGCGTCAAATTCGGGATCGCGCCGTTCCAGGTAGTACTGGATCTTGTGCGGATGCACTCGATTGGCATTGAGAATCTTGGAGACTGTTCCGCGCCCCAGTTTACTGAGACTTGGGTGCCCGGCCGCCTCACAGTGCTTCCGCACATGCTTGGAAAGCAATCTCGTAGTCCAAAGTTCTTGGGCGTATCCCAGGTCCTTCGGCTTCTGGCATGCCAAGGAAATCACCCACGCACGTCCTTCCGCAGTCAACGCCGGGCGGCGGCCACGCCCTGGCAAATCGGCCAACGCCTGAGTCACGCCCAACTCCAGGGCCTTGCTGACGCACCGTTCGACCCGCGGCCGGTTCGTCGCCAGGCTCCTGGCGATCTCTGAAACCGTTTCTCCTGCGCGATAGCGCAACAGAATCGAAGCCCGCTGCACGCGGCCCGCCGGCTCGCTCCTCGACTGCGACAGCGCAGCGAGTGTTTCGGCCTCCTTGTTGCTCAGCTTCAACT
>CAMDED010000102.1 GCA_945893365.1 Candidatus Sulfopaludibacter sp. SbA3
GGGTCGAAAAACCAACCTAACCCCATGAAAACACGAGAGCCCAAAAAAGCGAAGCTCGGGCCAGGCCTGCATTGCCGCCTATCGGTTTTTCATGAAGTTTCGCGGGCCGTAGGCCCTCCCCAACAGGCGACGAAAGACGATCGCCTGCCCCACCGGCTGCCGATTGCAACAATGCTTTCATTCCAATTGCGACAGTTGGGCATCCGCTGAGTTCCGGCAGAGCCTCGACGCGCGGAACCACTGGGAGCGCTCTTCGCGGCAACGTCGACGAATTCTTGAGCCTGGTCGCCACAAGGGCAAAACTGTGATACGATTCTCAGAATTGTATGCGCAATCAAGCCGTGCTTCTATTCGCGTTGGCGTCGCGGGCGTTGGCCAGCCCGGACGCCGATTCCATCTCGCTCAGTCTTGAACAGAGTACGGCCACCGTCGGCGGAACGCTTCTTTTGCCGCGCGCCGGGCGTCCTGTTCCTTGCGTCGTGATCGTCGGCGGCACCCTTTCCAATCTTCGCGACGGCGAATTGGAGCGGGCGGGCGTCCCACAGCGAACCGCGCTGAAAAGGTTCGCTGAAAGTCTTGCCGGCGCGGGCTATGGCAGCTTCCGGTATGACCAGGTGGGCCACGGCTCAAGCCGCGCGAAAGCGGGCTGGACCGATCTTTACTCCGGCGACGCGCGCGTCCTCGCGGAGATCTACACCTACCTGCGCGGCCGCCCCGAATGCACCAAAATTATCGCGGCAGCGGAAAGCGCCGGCGCCTATATCGCCAGCCTGGCGGCTCGCGCGGGAGCGCACGCGGACGCCTATCTTTTCCTGGGCGGCTTCTGCGGCAAGGCCGAAGAGATCTTCTCCTACAATTTCGGCCGGCTCGCCGAGTACGCGGCGCGGAACCGGGAAAACGCCGCCTGGGCCAAGGATAACCACCTCGATCGCTATCTCGCGTTCGGCCGCCACTGGCGGGAGCTATTCGCGGCCGCTCGATCCGGCAAGGACACATTCGAAGTTGCCGAAGGAAGTTTCCGTGAAACAGCCCGGCTGGCGCGCCGCCGCGAAGAGCTCGACAATCCGCCGGACGAGATGTTTGCTTTCATCAAGAACCCGGCGCTGGCGCTGGCCGGAACGCGCGATCTGAACGTTGCCCCGCACCACGCCGCCTGTGCGGTAGCAGTCATGCAGCGCGCCGGCAACTTGAAATCGCAGGCGATGCTCATCGAAGGCGCGGATCACAATTTTCAAGTCGCCCCGAATGATTCGGACCTCGCATTTCGGGAACGATACACGTTCGCATCGTTTAACCGGCCGTATCATCCGCAGTTGGACCACGAGATCCTCGAATGGCTGCATGAGGCGGCGCCGGTTGCGGGCAATCATCATGACGACGACCACAAGGAGACCAAAACTCGCGCGGAAGCTGCCGCCGCCTTCTATGGGCGCGCCTTGCAGAGGTCCGAGGTTGCGCCGAAGACAGCGGTCTCGCCCGAGCGGATGCACCTCGCTCCAGGGCTGACCCTGATCGACGATATTCTGGAAGCGCGCAATCAGGCCGGCGTGGACACGCTCGAAGGATTCATAGGACCTCTGCTGCGCACGCCCGAGATGCGGGCACATTTTATCGACATGCCCGCCGGTCTTTATCTCGACGAGCACCCGCACGCGAAAGGGTCGATTATCTACACGGTCCGCGGCTCGTGGGGTCTGAAAAGTCTGGGCCGCTGGCATCTCATGAAACCGGGGAGCCTCTACTGGTTCGGCGACAACATTCCAACCGGATTTCAGGTACCCTTTCGCGAAGACGCCTACATTCTCATCTTCAAAGCCGCCAGCGGCGACGACGATGAAGCTTTCGTCCACTACCTGCGGGGGATGGCGGCCAACCTGAGAAAGGAACGCGACGCCGGTACTGCTTTTCGCCTCGTGGATCTGTCACCGCCGCACCCAGCCTTGGATTTCGCCGGCAAGGTCAACCCGCGTTTCGCGCGCGACTTCCCGTTGAAGCCTAAGTAACCACGATCAGCGGAAACCATGCGCCACATCTCTAAGTCGCAAATCCAAATACGACCTGTCCAACGTAGCAAGATATTATACTTCGTGTTACCGGAGAACGCCTTATGAAGCTGTTACGTGTCTGTTCATTTGCGGCGGCGGTTGCAGGCTTGCTCTGTACCTCCTCCGTCTTCGCTCAATCATCCACGGCCATGCTTTCCGGCACGGTACAAGACGAACAGGAAAGGATCGTCGCGTCCGCCAGAGTCTCGCTTCTCGACCCGGGCAAAGGTCAAACCAGGCAGGCGGTCACGGATACGAACGGCGCGTTCGTATTCTCACAGCTTGCACCGAGCACCTATGAACTCGCCGTCGAACAACCCGGATTCGCCAAGGCTCAATTCAGCAACCTGACAATCAACGCGAACGACCAGCGATCCATGCGAATCAAGCTGAAGGTCGCCGCGCGGGACGAGGCGATAACCGTCACCGGGGACGCTCCGCTCGTCCGACAAGCGCCTGCCGTCGCGACGGCCGTCGACCGCGGGTTTATTGAGAATCAGCCTCTGAACGGGCGAAGTTTTCAGACGCTGATCAACCTGAGCCCGGGAGTTGTGATCACGCCCGCAAGCGTTCCGGAGGCAGGGCAGTTTTCCGTCAACGGCCAGCGCACCGGCACGAACTATTTCACGGTGGATGGCGTGAGCGCAAACTTCGGTCTCCCGTTCGCTACCTCCCCTTATGACGGCAGCGGCGGCGGGGCGCCGTCTTATTCGGCGGGCGGAACGACGAGTGCGCTCGCGTCCGTGGACGCGGTGCAGGAATTCTCCATTCAAACATCGACGTATGCCGCCGAGTACGGCCGTCAGCCGGGCGCGCAGGTCGCCATCGTTACCCGCTCGGGCACAAACGGCTTTCACGGCTCGGCATTCGACTACCTTCGAAACGACAAGTTCGACGCCAATAGCTGGTTCGGCAACGTCAATGGGCTGGCCCGGCCCGCCTTGCGCCAGAACGATTTCGGCTTTACGTTCGGAGGCCCAACGCTCATTCCGAAACTCTACGACGGACGCAACCGTACGTTCTTCTTCGTTTCCTACGAAGGACTTCGCCTCATTCGGCCCGTGATCTCCGCGCCGGTGCGTGTGCCTTCCCTGGCTGCGCGCGAACGCGCCACCGGGGTCCTGAAAAGCATCCTCGAGGCCTATCCGCTGCCGGTAGCGCCGCCGCTTCCCAATGCCCCTGACGAGACACCCTACGTCGCGGGTTTTTCGAATCCGTCCAACCTCAACGCCACCAGCGTTCGCATCGATCACTCCCTTACGCGGCGGATCTCCGTTTTCGGCCGGTTCAACTATGCGCCGTCGGAAGTCCGGGAGCGGGCCCGCTACGCGACTCCCAGCTTCATCGCGAATCTCCCGGCGAAGACCGAGACCGCGACAATCGGCTCGACCATGATGCTCTCGGCTTCGACGACCAACGATCTCCGCTTCAATTGGAGCCGCTCCCGGGCCTCGCAGATCTACGTGCAGGACACGTTCGGCGGGGCAAAGCTTCTCCCTCGCGACTTCCTGCTGCCCTCGTTCGCGAATCCCGACACCTCGCTCTTATACCTGCAGGCCGGGCCGAATGACGAGAACACGATCACCCCAGGCACGTTCAGCCGTAACACGCAGAACCAGATCAACATCGTCGATACACTGAGCTGGAACGTGGGAGCGCATTCGCTGAAGTTTGGAGCGGATTACCGGCGCCTTGCGCCTTCCCTTGGCGGGCGCTTCTTCAGCAACACGATAACCTTCACCAACATCACCCAACTCGCGGCGGGAATCGCGCCCACGGGCACGACCGGGCAGATCGAGAAATTTCTCGAGCCCCGTTATCACAACATGTCGGCCTTCGCTCAGGACGCCTGGAGAATGGCTCCGCGATTCACGTTGACGTATGGGCTGCGCTGGGAAGTCAATCCCGCCCCGTCCGGCGAGGCCGGCAGTCTTCCGCTGGTGGTGAGGGGTCTCGGCAACCTGCCCTCAGCCACGCTTGCGCCGGCCGCCACGCCGCTGTACGGCACGACGTACGCCAATTTCGCGCCGCGCGTGGGGATTGCCTACCAGGCGTTCCGCGACCGCGGCACGGTGATCCGCGCCGGTTTCGGCACGTTCTACGACTTGGGTTATACGTTTGCCGGAACCGCCTTGTCTCCGACCAACTATCCCTTTTCCCGAAGCCGGACCGTCAGCAACCGGCCCATCTCCGATCCTATTTTCCTGGCGGAGGTCGGTCCCCAGAACCTGAATCCGCCGTACCCGCGGCTGTTTTCGTTTTACGACGGCTTTAAGCTGCCGTACACATTGCAATACAGTGTTGCTGTCGAGCAGCCCTTTGGAAATTCGAATTCCCTCTCGATCTCCTACGTGGGAGCGGCCGCGCGCCGCCTGGCCCGCATTGAGAGTCTGCGGCCGCAAACGCTTCAGAATCCCAACTTCACGCGAATCGATGCCGTCGGCAATGAGGCCAGCTCGGACTACAACTCGCTGCAGATGCAGTTCAAGCGGCGCATGACGCGCGGCTTGCAGGCGCTACTATCCTATACCTGGTCCAAGTCCCTCGATACGGCTTCCGACGAGTCGATTAACAATTTGTATGCACCGGCATCGCGGCTTGATCCCTCATCCGACCGCGGCCCTTCCTCTTTCGATATAGGTCATGCCTTCACGGGCTCGGCCAGCTACGAGCTGCCCGCGCCGGCTTCGAACCCGGTCGCCCGAGCCATCGTGCGAGGATTCGCTCTCGATTCGGTGGTGCGTCTCAGAAGCGCTTCACCCATCACCGTTGTCACGGGCAGCGACCCCTTGGGCTTGGGCTTGACCAACGTAGCTCGGCCGGACCTTGTACCCAGCGTCCCACTGTATCTATACGGCGACGCCCTGCCGGGCGGCAAGCGATTCAATCCAGCGGCCTTTAATGGCGCAACGCCCCTGGCGCAGGCCCGGCAAGGAACACTCGGCCGAGGGACGCTGCGAGGGTTCGGACTCTCCCAGGTGGATTTGTCGATCCGCCGCCGGTTCAGCCTCCACGAAGGGCTGGCGCTCGACTTCCGCGCGGATGCGTTCAATCTGTTCAACACGCCCACCTTCGCGAATCCCACCGGCATTCTGACCAGCGCCAATTTTGGGGTCTCGACACAGATGCTGAGCACTGGCCTGGCCGGCGCGAGCGGTCAGAATCCGCTATTTCTGGTCGGTGGGCCGCGATCTTTGCAGTTGGCGCTAAAGCTTCAATTCTAAAACCATGAAAACGACTCCTTCTTCGATCGCCTTGCTCCTCGCGGCCACAGTGGCCGCGCATGGACACGTTTTGTACATCATGCCAGGGAACTTCCTTCCGGCCGGGGGCGCCACCATCACGGTCGGCTTCCATGTCGGCGATTCCTTCCCGGAAAGCGAGGTCGGCGGACGCCTGGACCGGCTCAAGGATCCACGGCTGATCTGGCGGAACGGCTCGGCGGCCATTGGCAATCTGCGCGTCGACGGAAAGCGTGACGCGGGCGACGCTGTCGCGGGAGGGACCGGCGAACTGATTGCCGCGGTTCAGACGATCCCCAACTTGATCGAGCTCAATCCAGCGAAATTCACGGATTACCTGAAGGAAGAGGGTCTGACGGAAACAATCGCCTGGCGCGCGGCACATGGCGAGTCTGGAAAGCCCGGCAAGGAGCGCTACAGTAAGTACGCGAAGGCAGTGCTTATTGCGGGCGCTGCGAACGGATTCGCGAGCCATCGCGTCGGTTACGTGATCGAGATTATTCCGGAGGCCGACCCCTACACGCTCAAGCCCGGCGCGCTTCTTCCCGTCCAGGTTCTATTTCGGGGCAAGCCCGCTGCGGATCTCCAAATCGAGTCCGCGTGGGCTGCAGGAGGCGGCCAAAAGACGACTGTCGCGGGCCGCACCGGACCGGACGGCCGGACGAAAGTGCCTCTGCCCTCAGCCGGGCTTTGGAGGATTCATACGATCAAGATGGAGCGGTGCGCCGAGCCCTCGGTTGCAGACTGGGAGAGCTTCTGGGCCAGCATGACGTTTGAGCTGCGGTAGCAGAGAATCCTCTGACGGCGCTCCCGATTTCATCGCCAACCGCAAGTTTTGGACCGCCGTCAGGCAGGGACTGCTACCATGGACGGCTCTGACCCCGAACCTCAGGGCTCCCGAGCCCACTCACTTGAGGGGTAGTGGGCTTGATAGAACTCGAACCTATGACCTCCCGTGTGTCATTTCACTTGAGACCGGATCGCGGGCCGTTGCGATCCCTCTTGGAACGCATGAACAGGCCCATGAACCACAACTCCAACTTGCCCGGCATCGTGTAGCCTTTGTGAGCCATCAGCGCGCCCATGCGATCGTAGACCTTCTCGTCCTCGGGGTGAACGCCGCAAGGCCGTCGACATAGCGGTTTGCCATGCAAAACATCGCCGTGTTTTGCCCCCGCAGGACGACCTCAGCAGTCTGCAAATCGGCCCGGAACCGTACACGCGCCACTCGCCCACTGCTTTCCCGACTTGCTGGCGGCCCTCGTCTAAAGGCGATCCAATTCCTGGATGCGCCGGCCATAAGCTTCGGCCTTCGAGCGCGTGAGGAACGCGAATACCACCACTGGCGCGACGGTCGCAAGGATGGTAACGCCGGCCCAGAGGTTGCGCCGGGAGTCACCGAGTAGATTTAGAGCAACACCGAGTTGAACCAGCAGCATAGTTTGCCAGCAGATGGTCAGCGCTTTTTGCTCGCGCCGTAAGATGCGGCGGTAGGCATCGATGCAAAGAGCGACGGCTAACAAAGGATAAGTGCGTGTAAGGCGATGAGCGCGGAAGGGCAGGGAAACGCCCGCGGATATGCCGACTGCGCCCCCGATGCGGCCCAAGGTGGTTTCGCTCACAAGGAAAAACAGGCTGAAGCATGCCACTAGGATGCCGGCTGTGAAGATGCCGACGAACTTGTACTTGCGATCTTGTGCGAGTGCCTGATCTGCCCTCTCGCGGATGACCTCCAGAGACATCTGGCTGAGTGGCGGTTCCTGATGTTGCCATAGCGATTGAAAGACGTTGGACATGGGCGTAACTATCCTCCTTGCTGAAAACGTCGAGCAAGAATGCTCTTTATGCGGTAGATCCTGGTGGCGATCGCGCCGTGTGAAAGGCCCGTCATCTCGCCGATGGCCCCTGCGTCCATGTCTTCCAGATAGGCCACGATGATCTGGCGGTCGAAAGGGTCGAGCTGCTGAATCATTCCGGAGACTCGATCGAGGACTTGCCGCCTTGCGGCGATCTCAGATCCGGCGGGGCGGCAATCCGGGAGTTGCTCGAGTTCGTCGAGGGTGACAAGCGTCTGCCGCTTCAGGCGGGTACGCCTGAGGACATGTGAGGCCGCGGTGTTGTGAGCCACGCGGTAGACCCATGTCTTCAGTGAGCAGCGGCCGTCGAAAGTAGCGAAGCTGCGCCAGATCGCGAGATGGATATCCTGCAGGAGGTCGCCGCGGATATCGGCGTCGGCTTCGTACGCGATAGCGAGGCGGCCCAGGGCTGGTCCAAATTGGACGGCAGCCTCCCGATATTGGCGATCTTGCCTGGCCTCCGTGGAGCCCGGCTCGCTTCCCGCTTTGCTCACACGAAGATAGTCGCTCAAGAAGGAAATATCTCACACGACGATCCTCGTCTCGATAATTTCATTGGAGCCGCATGGCCGTGTTGCCCGGCATCTCGGACTTGTACCCTCGCGGTTCGGAAGTGGCGTTCCGGAAATCGCTTCCGCGTGGCCGCCTGCGTGGTCGCAAACTGCATGATGCCCAGCCGGAAATCGTAGATCGATGTGAACGCCGCCGTCCACCCCTGGCGGGTCGCCGAGCCGAAACCGAGTTGGCTGCGGAACTGATTCGAACTCGGCGAGAGAACCGGATCCGAGTGCAGATGGTTGGGGCCCACCGACGCGAAGTAGTTTGAAACGCGGAGCGCGGTTCGATCACAAGTTTAATCCCGGCCACCGAGCCACAGCTTGAGCTCGCAGATCCTTGGATTTTGGGGCAACCGATTAGGTTACGGGCTTGTGTTGAACGGCAGCTATCCTTCAGACGACGGAATGCGCCGGTCCCAGCCTGCGGGGCGGCACGGTTGCCGACGGCGGCAGATTACCAGCAGCGCGCCGCCAAGGGTCACAAGGCGGAAACTGCTCGACTCGGGTGTGGCAACAACAGCTTCAAACGTTAGGGTTGAAAATGTGCCGCTCAAGTTCCCAGCAGTTGTTGAACCACCGAAGCGACCCTAGGATCGACCCGCTAAATGGCCCCCACTCGAACACGGCTACTACCGGACTCACCTGCAATATGCCGATATTCGGGCCGGGAAACTCCCCGACCGTTGACGTTTCCCCAACCGCATCGAGCCGGAATGGTTGGCCGAAAACCGTGTTTGAGCCCACCATGCCACTTCCCACCCCCAGATAAGTGAAAGTGATTGTCGCAGCAGTGGCTGACAACGCGCAAGAGAGATAAGGAACTACCAACGAGCGCTCCAAGACGGAAAGTCATTAAGTATCCCCCCTCGGCAGCCAGGAACCTGCATTTCCGCGTCCTGGTCAATGAAGATTATACACAACGGCGCTAGAAGAGCCGTTCCTGCTTCTTCAGCGTCCCGAAAGTCCCAATGTTGGCGACCGCGAAGGCCACGCGGAACTGATTCTCATTGCGCGTTCCAAAACTGAATCTCCGGTATTGGATGCTGATGCCGCAGCAATCGGAGTTGTACGTTACCTGCGTGGTCGCAAACTGCATGATGCCAAGCCGGAAATCGTAGATCGACGTGAACGCCGCCGTCCACCCCTGGCGGGTCGCCGAGCCGAAACCGAGCTGGCCGCGGAACTGATTGGAACTCGGCGAGAGAACCGGATCCGAGTGCACGTGGTTGTGGCCCACCGACGCGAAGTAGTTTGAAACGCGGCCATCCACCGTAAATCCGCTGTTCGCCACCTGCCCCAATAGGGGATCGTAATCCGAGCGCCACTCAACGCCCATGCCCGAAACCGGCGTCGCCCGCAACACGGATACCACGGGCGAATAGTTGCGCGCACTCGACAGAAAGGTGTACGGCGTGAGCGACGCCACGCTATCCACGATATTGCGCCTGCCGTCCACTACCGCACCGCCGAAATCGGGGTCGAAATACCGGCGCTGCCATACCTGCCAGCTCAATACTTCGGTGACCGCATCGCCTTTCTTTGCGTAGAGCCGATTGGCAACGGACACCTCGGCTTCGGTGGTGTTCGACAACAGCTCCGTTTCATCGAAACGGATCGATCTGTTGAAATCGAGTACACCGCTCACGTGCCGGAAGGAGGCGCGCGGCTCGATCACGTGTTTGATCCGGTCGCCCAGCCACAGCTTGCGCTCGTAGATTTTCGAAAGGGACGGCGCAATGAGTTCGACGAAGAACTCTCTCGACGTCTGGTAGAAGTTCTGTCCCCGAATCCGGGTTTGAAAGGGGTCGTCGGCGGTAGCGTCGGATTCCTGCCGTTCTCCGTAGTGCGTACCGCGAATCGAGAAGCTGGGCAGAATGTGAAGATCCTTCCACCGCAGCGCGGTCGTCACGCGCGGCTCGAAATCGGCCCGTTCCATGAATTGACGCGTCTGAAACAGCGGCTGCGTTCGCTGCAGCAGGCCCACGGTCGAGTCGAACGAAACCCACACGGGCAGCACGCGGCTCGAGACTTTGCGGTCGCGGCTTGAGAAGTTGAACTCCGGCAGCTTGCGGATAATCACCGAGTCGCCGGGCTGGCTGCTCTGGAAGTTCTCTATGCGGGCCAGAAGAACGTTGAAGTTGTACGTGGACCAACTGCGAGACACAAAGCCGGATGAGTTCGCCTCGGCGAAGATCGCTTCATTAAACGATTCGGTAAACGCCTGCCGGAAGGTAAGCGATGAAAGGTAGTTCAGCGTGCCGCGCGCGTGGAATCCATGTCCCAGATCGGATAGGCCCGCCATGTAGACGCTGTATCCGCCCTGCTTGATGCGTTCGCCGTTCTTCAACAGCAGGCCGCGGTCGCCGACCCCATAGAACACAGCGTCATAGTCGGTGCCGGCGCGAGGCTTTCCGCGCACTTCCACGTGATGCGCTATCCCTCTCGCCGTGAAATCCTGAACGCGGTAGGTAACGTCGTGGCTGCGATTCACCGCCCAGTAGTACCCGATGCCGATCATCTTGCCGCGGCGGGAGCTGTTGCCGATATTCGGCACCAGAAAGCCGCTGCGGCGGGGGGCGCTCTCAAGCGACTTGTAGAAAGCCGGGGCGTAGAACACGGGCACCGCCTTAACCCGGAATATGGAATGATAGGCGATGGCGCGCTGGCCGGGGATCACGTCGAACTTCGGTCCGCGCAGCGTCCACCAGGGCTTGGGCAGTTTGCAGTTCGTGACAAAACCGTTGTGGAGCACGAATTTTTCGGAGAACCGGTCGGCCCATTCGGCCTGGAAATAGAAAGGGTTCGTCGAAGTCAGGAGACCGGCCCGGGCGTCGACCGCCGTCGTGACCGTGCCGCGGACGTTGTAAAACTTGCCGGTTTCCGCGGCGATGTTGTATTCGACCTTATCCGCGCGAAGTTCCTCATTGCGCTCGTAGTGCATGAAGTAGACGCTGCCGCGGGCTTCCGCATCCCCCGTGTCCTGGTTGTAATCCATTTCGTTCGCGCGAATCAGCATTTCCGTGGTTTCAATCTCGGCGTGGCCGCGAAGCCGAAGCCACGGTCCTTCGGCGATCTGCGTTACCGCCTTGATGAGAATCTCATCGCGCGCAGGCGGATTCTCCCGCACCGGTAGTATGTTCTTCGGTGTAACGGCCGCCGGCGCTTGAGGCCGCGGCGGCGGAAGGTTCGGCCGGTACACCTGACCCGATGCCGTTCCAGTACCGTTGGCCAAAAGGAATAGGACCTGTAACAATGGGATGGCGTGACAAAGCTTCACAAATATGTTAGTTAGAGGGATAGGGCTCAATTCCGGTTTCAGAATTGGGGCTCGATGAGGAAGGGTCAATCGAAAACGTAGCACGGGACAAAAGCCTGCCGCAAGCGGCGAGTCACGATCGATGAAATGTCTGTACTGCCGGGCGAAGAACGCTGAGGACGAACACCGCTGCCGCGTCTGCGGACGCCGTTTACAGACCGCGCCGGCCCGCGCCGCGGTGGATACTTATCCCGTGGAGGGTTCTCTCGCCGCGAAAGCGGGCGTGGATGACGCCGATATGGATGAGCACGCGTCGCGATCCGTGGCCTTCCTCCCAGCCGCCTCAGCCGCCGCGGCGGGCGCCGGTGTGAGCGGCGCGCCGAGTCAAGGCTTCTTGTTTCCACCTAAGGTTCTTCCGTTCCGGGGAGTCGAACCGGATGCCGGCCGGCCGGCTCGCCCACGGGATAACCGGCGCGCCGCGGAGGCGCCTCGCTCACAGCCCGCGAAGGCCGTCCCGGTTCAACCGCAACTGGAGTTTCAAGAGGTGAGCGTCCGCGGTCAGCGCACGCCACGCACTTTACGGACCACCGTCGAGGCCGCAATCTCCTGCGACGCGCCCGTTGCCACTCCCATGCATCGGGCCGTCGCCGCGGCGTTCGACTGGAGCATGATCCTGATTGCGTACGGAATCTTCATCGCGGCGTTCTACTTTGCGGGCGGGACCATACCCGGCGGCCGCGGCAGCGGCTTCGTCTTCGCGGGCGTGCTGGCGGTGATCACCCTTTTCTACGCCGCCTTGTGGTCTCTCGCCGGCGGCGGCACCGCAGGCATGCGCCTGCTGCGGCTGCAAACCATCAACTTCGACGGCTTTCCTCCCGACAGCCGCGAGCGCGGCATCCGCTTCTTCGGCGTGCTGTTGAGCTACGCTTCAGGCGGACTGGGTCTGCTCTGGGCGCTGGTCGACGAAGAGAGTCTCGCCTGGCACGACCATATTTCGAAGACGTTTCCGACGATCGTTCCCCGCGGCGGGCAACGCCGCTGAGTCCCCCCTCATGAAAATTCAGTTTGACGACACAAACCTGCTCGCCGGCATGGTGGGCGAGAAACACGGCCTCGCGTCCGGGGAGCTGGAGCGGGAAAGCGCATTCGCAATCGAAGCGCTCGGCAGCTTCCGGAAGTCCTGCGAGGAAGGGAGGTACGGTTTTCCGCACCTGCCTTTCGATACGGCCACCATCAAATCCATCCGGAGCTATGCGGCCGGGTTGAGCGGCAGCTTTGACACGGTATGTCTCGTGGGCATCGGCGGCAGCGCGCTCGGAGCCTGGGCTCTCGATTGCGGGATGCGCGGTCCGCATCCGGTGCAGGGCTCGTTCACCGCGAAGCACCCGCGCCTGGTGATCCTCGACAACGTGGACCCCTCGTTTACGGCTTCTTCCCTCGCATCGATGAATCCGAAGAAGACGGTCGTGGTAGTCGTGGCAAAATCGGGCTCGACCGCTGAGACGATCGCCACGTTCCTGATCGTGCGCGAATGGCTCGCGAAGGCAGGTGGCAAGAAGCACACCTCTCGCATCGCGGTCGTGACGTCCGAGGGTCCAGGGGACCTGGGCGCTCTCGCGGCGCGCGAAAAGTATCGCGTGTTCGGGCTGCCTGCAAACGTGGGCGGCCGTTTCAGCGTTCTATCGGCGGTTGGATTACTGCCCGCCGCCCTCATCGGAATCGACATCGGGAAGCTCTGCCGCGGCGCGGCGGAGATGACGCACGAATGCTGGACGCCCGACCTCCGCGCGAACCCGGCGCTCCACGCGGCGCTCGCGCACTATCTGCTGCTCACGCGCAAGGGCAAGAGCATTCAGGTTGCGTTTCCCTACGCGAACCGTCTGTGGGGTCTGGCATTCTGGTTCCGTCAGCTCTGGGCGGAGTCGCTCGGCAAAGCGAAGACGCGCGACGGGAAAATCGCGAACCTCGGTCAGACGCCTGTGGCCGCGCTCGGCACGACCGACCAGCATTCGCAAGTCCAGCTCTACATTGAAGGGCCGAACGACAAGGTATTCACGTTCTGGGCTGTCGCGAAATCGGCGGAGAAGGGCAGGATTCCCTCCGCGAAGTTGGGGTTGCCCGCCTTCGACTATCTGGCCGGCCAGTCGCTCGCGAAGTTGATCGACGCGGAACGCCGCTCGACCGCCGCGGCGATGGTGGCGGCCGAAAGACCAAACTGTACCTTCACGCTCGATCGGCTGGATGAGGCTCATTTCGGCGCTTTCATGCAGTTGATGGAGTTTGAGACCGCGTTCGCCGGCGAGATGCTCAACATCGACGCCTTCGATCAGGAAGGAGTGGAGCTGGGCAAGCGATTCACCTTCGGCCTCATGGGTAGACCCGGATACGAGCCGTTCAAGGCGAAGTTCAAGGAGTACGAGGCGAAAGGGAAGGCGGCGCGGTGAGACGGCCGCGCATGCGCTGCATCGGCGTAGCCAATGAAGATAACCCGCGTCGGCATCGTTGTCATCGAGTCGAATTTCGACTGAACCGTCGTCAACGGGCTTTCGAGTAGCCTGCGAGCCGCAGCCACGGGAGTACGATGGTTCCATGAAGAGGATCCTGACGTGGCTGGCCGCGGTGGCGGCGATTCTCCTTGCCTTGGTCGCGGGCATCGGCGTGGCTGCGCGGTCGCTGGTCTCGGGCGCGGGAAAAGATTCGCTCGTTCGCGCGCTCGAAGCGAGGCTCGGCGTTCCCGTGACTGTGGCCGGAGCGGAGCTGGATCTTGAGCAGCTGTTCCGGCTGCGCCCCGCGATTCTGCTGAAAGGCATCTCGGCCGGCAATCCGCCCGGGTTCCGCGGTAAGCACTTTCTCGAAGCGGACAGCGTGTCGGTGCAACTCGAACTCATGCCGCTTTTCCGGAATAGGCTGCTCATTCAGTCGATCTCGGTGGAGCGGCCGCGTGTCGTCGTCGAACGGGGGCCGGGCGGGGTCACCAATCTGGAACGGCTGTTGAAGCCGCCCGTGCCGGCGGCGAGCGGCGTTTCGAGCTCAAAGGGCGACTCCGCCGCGGGCCCCACCCGGTTCGCCGTCGAGGAGCTGACCGTCCGCTCGGCGGAGATTGAACTGCCCGGCGCCACAACGCTCTCGGATCTCAACCTGCGCCTGCTCGATTTCGACGGCGACAGTTGCAGGATCGAAGCGGCGACCCGGCTTTTCGGCGGCGGATCGAATCTCTCCCTTCAGGGCCGCATCGGACCGTCCGGACCCGCGTCTCTGCCTCTTGACGGCAAACTGCTCATGGCCATAGTTCCCGATGAAATCCCGGCGGCCGTGCGTGAGCGCGCGTTTGGAAAACTGTTTGCCGCGCCGGGAGCGAAAGCGCGCGTCACGCTCGACACGGAGATCAAAGGCGACGTTCATGGAACCCTTAGCGGCCCGGCGAACCTCACGATCGCCAACCTCTTGATCGGCAAGGACAAGGCCCACGTCATGCCGCTTTCAGGCAAGGCGCCGCTGACCTTTTCCGTCGAGCGTCCGGCTTCCACTCCGGCTTTCCACGTGCGCATGGCCGGCGCGAACCTGAAACTCGGCAAGGGCGAATGGAGCGGCGGGCTCGACCTTCGCATTCGCGGCGGCGTCACCACCGGTACGAGCACAGGCAAGATCCGTAACGTCGAGATCGACGAATTCCTGAACAGCCTCACCGAACCGAACGACAAGGTGAGCGGCATACTCGAAGTCTCGTCGTATTCGCTCCGCTTCAGCGGCAGCGACGCCGCTGCGATTCAGAACTCCCTGAATGGAACGGCCAGGTTCGCCGTCGCACAGGGCAGGTTTGCCGCGCTGGATTTCTCGACTTCGATTCAGCGGGCTCTGAACGTGGCGTCCGCGCTGCTCCAGCCGCAGTCGCCCGTGGCGCAGCCGGCTGCGGGATCGACGGCGTTCACCACTCTGTCCGGCGACATGAAAATCGGTTCGGCCCGCATTCAATTGGACTCCATCAACCTGGAGTCCCCGTCGCTCGGTCTGACTGGCCGCGGAAGCATCGGATTCGACCACACCCTTCAGTTCGCGCTTGTGGCGCGTATGCGGAGCGGTCTCGCCGATGTTGTGACCCGGCTCACCGGGCGCGAAGATATCAGCCGGACCGGCATCCCCGTTGAGCTCACCGGCACCATTGAGCAGCCGCGCATCCGGCCTAGCGCCGGGAAACTCACGCCGGGCACGATGAACGACGCCGTCGACAGCATCCGCAGGCTGTTCAATCGCAAGAAGTAAAGTGGGACAGTCCGGGCGGCCTGTCTACGCCCGCCCCAGCGCGCTGTGGATGTGGCTGATGTTCTCTTTCACGCCGCCGGAAACGATATCGGCTTTGGACATGCCAGGATCGAGGAAACGGTACTTCGAAAGCGATTCGCCGAGGAAATCCCCATAGCCGTCGCGGGTCAACGATTTCAACGCTGCCGGCTTGATGGCTTGCTGCAATTGTTCCGCGGATCTCCCTGCTTCCTTACCTTTGGCCACGGCTTCGGTAAGTTCCTCGATGTAATCGGCCATCTGCATGAAGCGTTCCTTCGAGTGCTGAACCGCGGCGTGGCCGGGAATGACATGCGCAAAATCCATCTTTGCCCATCCGCGCAGCGTGGCGGGCCATTCGCGCGGATAGCCGTCGGCCATGTATGGCATGAAGCCGTGCAGGGCGTCGCCCGTGGCAATTACTCTTTTCTGGGGGCAGAAGACGGCGACGTCGCCCGCAGTATGCGCGCGGCCGCTGAACACCACGTGCAGCTCGTGGGCCTTGTCGTGAATCACAAGCCGGCCATCGGTGGTGACGTTCGGCAGTTCGGGCGCGTAATTGCCCATCTCCTTCAGGTACGCGTTGGTTTCGGAGATCGCCGTCTCAAAGTGGGCCTTCGCTTCCGCCGTCTTGGCCGCCCCCAGCTTCCGCTTAAGCTCGTCCAGGCTCCCCCGGGCTCCGTCAACAGTAGCGCGGAGGCGGGCGGCGCCGTTTTCCGCAAGCAGCCGCCGCGTGGCCGCGCTCGACACAATGTCCGCCCGCGGTGCGATCTTCCGGTACGTCGGCGTGCCCTGGCTGTGATCCCAGTGGAAGTGCGAGTTCACAATATAGCGGACCGGCTTTGTAGCCACTTCCTTCTTCAGCTGCGCGACCAGGGCCACCACCGCGGATGGCTTTGAGTGCGTGTCCACAACCAGAAGGTCCGATGAATTCTCGAAGATCGCCGCGTTGCAGTTGATCAGGGCGGCGGGCTTCGCGATCGCCGCATAAATCCCTTCGGCAACTTTCTCGATCGCGAACAGATTCGTGGGCGCTCCCGGCGATTGGGCGCGCGCCTGAGTGGCGCGGAACACCGCCTGTTCCAGGAGAGCGCCGCCCGTCCAGGCTGCGCCGAGCATGTTTTTCAGGAATCCGCGTCGTACCATCCGATCCTCCGGGTAACGGAGTAGTGTATCAGGAATGCGTATCGGAATTCGCAAGTGCTCTAATGAAATCTGAGGAGCTTCCTTGACGGCCGCCGAAAAGCAGACGCGTCTTGCCATGCGATTTTCGCTGGCATTCGGCGTTCTCATGCTGGCCGGCAAGTCCGGTGCCTATCTGCTGACGGGGTCCGCGGCTATTCTCTCGGATGCAGCCGAATCCGTGGTCCACGTCGTGGCGGTTTCGTTTGCCGCTTTCAGCCTGCGTCTCAGCACCCGGCCCGCGGACAACCGTTTTCTCTACGGCTACGAACGCGTCAGTTTTTTTTCCGCCGGCTTTGAGGGCGCGATGATCGCGCTCGCGGCCGTGTTCATCATCGTCTCGGCCATTCAGAAATGGATGCGCGGTCTTGTGCTTGAGAATCTGGGGCCCGGCACTTTGTTCGTGCTTGCCGCCACGGTGATCAATGCGTTGCTTGGATGGTATCTCGTCCGAACCGGGAGGCAGCACAACTCCCTGATCCTCGAAGCGAACGGGCAACACGTCCTTACCGATAGCTGGACCAGTTTGGGAGTCGTCGCGGGACTCTGCCTGGTTCTGTTAACGGGATGGAAGCCCTTCGATCCCTTGTGCGCCATCGCCGTTGCGCTAAATATCCTGTGGTCCGGAGGCGGTCTTGTCCGGCGATCGATCGGCGGTCTAATGGATTACGCCGACCCCGCCACCGGCCGGCTCCTGCGCGAGAAGTTGGACGCGATCTGCGGACGGCTGAATCTTGAATACCACGGCGTGCGGTACCGCAACGCGGGGCAACGGCTCATGGTTGACGTGCACCTGCTGTTCCCGCAGGAAACGCCGGTCGGCGAAGCGCACAGGCAGGCGACCGCTCTCGAAGACGAGCTTTCCGCAAGCATGGCGATTCCCGTTGACGTGGTAACGCACCTGGAATCCCTCGACGACCACGCGAAGGTACACCGGGCGGAGCACTACACCGGCAAACCTGTCTGAGCGGCGCCGTCTTGCGGTCCGCCCGCACACGGAAAATCATCCCCGGTCCAACCGGAGTCGCACATACCCGGCCAAGTCCGCGCTCGCGTATTCTCCCGGCTTGACCACGAATCTCGGTTTCGCGGTCCACAAGCGCGGCGAGACGCCTTTCCACGCAGGCGCGCCTTCCCGCTCGATCTCGACTACCGCGTCGGCACGGTCGAGGTGGATCAAGGCCGAGTTCTTGAAATCCGCTGTCGCCGGATCGGCCACCACAACGTAAATGCCGGGCTTTAGAAATTGCAGAATGCTGTTCGACTCGACAATCGCGTTCACGCTTTCGTCCAGTATGGCGCGGATAGCCGGAATCGCGTTTCCGAGCGCGCCCGCGCGGGTCCGAAGCCAGAACGATCGCTCGGCGCCGGCCGCGAGATAGCGCCCGCTGTCGGTTCGCTCCGAAGGTTCCGTCTCTTCCGTCAGCGCATATGGATGGTCGAGTTCGACTTCGCAGCCGCAGGCTTCGCCCTCCGCCGAACAGATGCCATGACCGAGTTGCGTGATCTTCATCGCGGTCCAGCGCCGCTCCGGAAGCGCGGCGATCAGACCCGTCATCACCGACGTCTTTCCAATGTTCCGGCTGTGCCCGCCCACCACAACCAGCATCAGGGCTTCCTTTCGATTCGGGCTTCCATTTCTGAAACGCGCCGCTTGAGATCGATCAGCGTTCGCCGTATTTCCGGCAATCGGCTCATGTTCGCCAGCTGTTCCAGATATTGCTTGAGCGGCCGGGCCGGCGTTCCCCAGACCACTTGCCCCGCTCGCACGATCTTCGAGGTCAGCACGCCGCAACCCGAACCGAGCACCGCGCGCGACTCCACGCGAGCCTTGTCGCCGATGCCGACCTGCCCGCCCACCACCGCGTAGTCTTCGATCACCACGCCTCCGGAAAAGCCGGTCTGCGCCGCGATCGCGACGTGCTTGCCTACCCGGCAGTTGTGGCCGATGTGCACCATGTTGTCGATCTTCGTTCCCTCGCCGATCGACGTCACGCCGAGCGCCGCCCGGTCGATGCAGGTGTTGGCTCCGATCTCGACATCGTCGCCGATCTCGACCCGTCCCACCTGCGGAAACTTCTGGTAGCGGCCCTGCTCCATGACGAATCCGAAGCCGTCGGCGCCGATCACGCAGCCGGAGTGAAGAACCGCGCCGCGGCCGATGTCCACATCGTCGTAGATGGTAACCTTTGCGTGTAGAACGCCGCCCTCGCCGATCAGGACGCGGCTGCCGATCGCGCAACCCGAGCCGATGCTCGACCCGGCGCCGATCCGCGTGCCCGCACCGATATTAACGCCCGGGCCGATCGCGACACCCGGCCCGATCTCGGCGTTCGCCGCGATCACGGCCGAAGGATGAATGCCCGCGATGACGGGCGGCGCGGGCAGCAGCCGGCTGACGGCGCGCGCGAATGCCGTGCGCGGAACCGCTACCCGGATCAGCGTGCGCCCACTGCCCTCCGGGAATTCCTGCGATACGATCATCGCTCCGGCCCCCGAAGCTTCGGCTTGCTTCGCGGCCTTCTGGCTGCCCACGAAGCTCAGATCCGCGGCTCCCGCCGTTTCAAGCGGCGCGACGCCCGCGAGTTCTTTCTCGCCATCGCCTTCAAACGTGGCTCCGAGCCACTCCGCCAGTTCTCTGACGCGCATGATCCATAGTATCGTGTGTCATATTGATGTCATGATCTTCGACCACACAGAGAAAGTTCGGGAACTCCAGGTCCGCCTGCAGGAGTTCATGGACCGGCAGATTTATCCGAATGAAGATCTTTATCATCGCCAGATCGCCGAGGGCGACCGCTGGCAGCCGGTGCCAATCATCGAAGCGCTGAAGCCGGTTGCGCGCGCAGCCGGTCTGTGGAACCTGTTTCTGCCGCGGAGCGAAGACGGCGCCGGCCTGACGAACCTTGAGTACGCGCCTTTGTGCGAGATCATGGGCCGGTCTCCGCTCGCACCCGAAGTGTTCAATTGTTCCGCGCCCGATACCGGCAACATGGAAGTGCTCGCGCGATATGGCGCCGCCGAGCAGAAGGAGCGTTGGCTCAAGCCGCTGCTCGCAGGTGAGATCCGTTCTTGCTTTGCCATGTCCGAACCCGCCGTGGCCTCCTCCGACGCCACCAATATCCAGGCCTCGATCGTTCGCGACGGCGGCGAGTACGTTATCAATGGACGCAAATGGTTCAGCTCGGGCGCGGGCGACCCTCGCTGCAGGATCGCGATCTTCATGGGCAAAACCGACCCTGCCGCTCCAAGGCACAAACAGCAGTCCATGATTCTGGTTCCCATGGACGCGCCCGGCGTCACGATCGAACGCATGCTTAACGTTTTCGGCTACGATCACGCTCCTCACGGCCACGGCGAGGTGAACTATGTGAATGTCCGCGTGCCGGTTGCGAATCTTCTGCTCGGCGAAGGACGGGGATTCGAAATCGCCCAGGGCCGCCTCGGACCGGGCCGCATCCACCACTGCATGCGTCTGATCGGGCAGGCCGAGCGCGCGCTGGAGGCGATGTGCCGCCGCGTGAAATCCCGCGTCGCATTCGGCAAAACACTCGCCGAGCAGGGAACCATCCGCGCCGATATCGCCCTGTCCCGGATGGAGATCGAGCAGGCCCGCCTGCTCACGCTGAAAGCCGCCTACATGATGGACACGGCAGGCAACAAAGAGGCCCGCGCGGAGATCGCGATGATCAAGGTGATCGCTCCGAACATGGCGTTGCGCGTCATCGACCGCGCCATTCAGGCCCATGGCGGCGCGGGCGTCACGGACGATTTCCCGCTGGCCGCGATGTGGGCCAACAACCGCACTCTGCGGCTGGCCGACGGACCGGACGAAGTCCATGCGGAGTCGATTGCGAAGCTCGAGTTGAAGAAGTACGCGTAGTTTCATGCATCTCGCCGGCAAGGTCGTAGTGGTCACCGGAGGCGCGAACGGGATTGGCCGCGCCTTGTGCCGCCGCTTCGCGAAGGACAATCCGCGCGGGCTGGTGGTGGCCGATCTCGACGCGGCGGGCGCGGAAACCGTGGCGCGGGAAACAGGCGGCATCGCCGTCGCGGCCGACGTTTCCGTGGAAGCGGATATTGCCGGGATCGTGGAACGGGCGGCTACGGCCTACGGATCGATCGATCTGTTCTGCTCCAATGCGGGCATCTCGATCGCGGGCGGCGAGGAGGTGGCTGATGCGGATTGGAACCGAATCCTGGGCATCAATGTGAAGGCTCACATCTTCGCCGCGCGCGCGGTGCTGCCGGGGATGCTCGCGCGCGGTGAAGGGTACCTGCTGCAGACCGTCTCGGCGGCCGGCTTGCTCACGCAGATCGGTTCGGCCCCCTATTCGGTGACCAAGCACGCGGCGCTCGGCTTTGCCGAGTGGCTCTCGACAACCTACGGAGACCGCGGTATCCGCGTTTCGTGCCTATGCCCGCAGGGCGTGCGTACGAACATGCTGCTCGATCCGAAGAGGAACCGCGAATCGTTTCTGGTGGAAGGCTCACTCTCGCCGGAGGAAGTGGCGGAATGCGTGGTGGCGGGTTTGCGCGAGGAGCGATTTCTGATTCTGCCGCATCCCGAGGTAGCTGAGTATTTCCGCCGCAAGGCCTCCGACTACGACCGCTGGCTGCGCGGCATGCGGCGGCTTCAGGCGAAGGTGTTCGGAACTGGGTGAGTCCAGGCGGTAAAATGAAAGTGCTATGCGAAGACTGACTACTCTCTTGCTGCTATGGCTGCCAGGCGTTGTGTGCGGCCAGGGGATCACCGACAGCCGGACCGCCGATATTCGAGGCGGGGGCGGTGACGGGAAGTGCACGATCGAAGTGGAGGTCGATGACGTCGCCGAGGTCGAAATCATGGGGAGTCGCGCCCAAATTCGCACGCTTGCGGGCGGACCTGCGCGGATAGTCCGGTTTGTGTGCAATCAGGCGATGCCCGGCAGTCCATACGACTTTCGCTTTGAGGGGATCGATGGGCGAGGCCGGCAGACTTTGATCCGGCAACCCGGACGGGGGGCGGCGGTTGTACGGATCGAAGACCCGAAGGGCGGACGGGAAGGATACACCTTCGATATCTTCTGGCGCGGATCGACCGGGGTACGTCCGGACAGCGGCGGGCGCCCAGGCTATGGCGGGCGCCCCGGCTATGGCGGACCCGGCGTTGACGGTCTCGGCGTTGGCGGCGGCGTTGGCGGCTGGAATCGCGAACTAAGCTTTCGCGGGCGTGGGCAGGGGGAGTACCGTTCCAATCGCGGTCCCACGGACAGCCTGCACGACTGCCGCGTTTCGATCCGCCGGAGAGGCGAGGTCGAGGTACGCTTTGAGACGGACCGCGCTTACGCGTTGACGCTGAATGGGCGCGTTTTACGCGTGGACCAGGGCCGCATCTATGCCGAGATGAATGGCAACGGAATTAGCGGGGAAATGACCATCGAGTTCGACGGCCGCGACCGGGTCACCGGTATCCACATGGCTGGACGCGGGCGCGACCGGTTTGAGATTCGCTGGCGGGAGTAGTGCCGGACAGCCGCCGTGGCCGATGTCCCGGCCGGTTCGTCGCGCCGAATTGCCGCCAACCGGCGCGCAACCCATGTTCGCGCGCGGTGAACGTGCCTGTTGCGGACCGTCTCGGCAGCCGGTTTGCTCTCGAAGATCGGTTCGGCCCCATATTCAGTGACGAAGTACGCGGCGCCCGCTTTTGCCGCGTGGCTCCCGACAACCTGCGGCGAACCGCGGCATCCGCGTTTCGTGCCTGTGCCCGCGCGGCGTGCGCGCGAACATGCCGCTCGATCCGAAGGGGGAACGCGACTCATCTCTGGTGGAAGGCTCGCTCTCGCCGGACGGGTCTGGCGCCGTCAGGGCCGTCATCCCGGCTGAGGTAGATTCGGTATGGACAAAGGGTATACGCTAGTGAATGATGGCGGCTGCATCTGAGTTCGATTGGGACCAAGCGAATCTGGCCCACATCGCCCGGCATGGTGTGACTCGAGAGGAGGCTGAAGAGGTGCTTGGGAGCGTGCCGATTCGGATCCGGAGTGGCGAGCACTCTGGCGAACGGCGTAACGCCGACCTGGGCGAGACCGCCGAGGGCCGGCTGGTTGTTGTGGCATGGACTTGGCGTGCGGATAGGTGCGGGTGGTCACCGCGTTTCCCGCAAATCGAAAATGGCGGTCCGTCTACAAAGATCTCGACCAGGAGGCAGGAAATGTCTAAACCTAAACCTAGAGCCAAACGGGCGCTGGCGGCATGCCGCACGGAGGCCGAGGAAGCCCTGTGGTTCGAACAGAACCAGGACCGTCTGATGGACCTGTTCAATAAAGCGGCAAAAGAAGGCGCGCTCCGCATCGGTAACAAGACGGTTGGTATCACCATCGATCGAAAATCGGAACGAGTCGTCAAGCCCGTCTCGAAAAAGGTGATGCTGCGAATACCGATAGAGGACCTCGAACGCGCAAGGAAGCTGGCGTCGGAGAGAGGACTCGGGTACCAGACCTACATGAAGATGCTTCTGCGCCAGGGACTCAACAGCGAAAGCCGCAAAGCAAGCTGACGAGCAATCGGCGAAGCTATCGCGCGCGATCGCATCATCCGTCTTCGTCGCGCATGCCGCCCCGGCCAGCCGGACTCTGACGCCTTGCGAGGACCGGCAATACGGGCTCCCCGCTGCATGGGCGGTTCCAAAGCTCCCATGAGAGCCGGGACATGGACTGGCATTCCTTCAGCGCAATACGAAAGCCGCACGCCGGAAAGACGTCGGAGTCCGCCAGGTGGCTCCCCAGGCAACACCGGCCATACGGGTTTCCCGAGCGGGAGGTTAGCGGGAGTCGTAACCCAATGACCAACGGTGCTCCGCCCAAACGGAGCGGCAATCAATGTCTCCCGTCGGTGGTGACATCGAGGGCGCTTCGGAATCGATCTTTGGGAGGTCCAGGATCGGGCGATAGAGTCACCAAAGCCAGGCTGTTAAGATTCTTAACCATGCGCAACTCCGTAATCCCCATGTATTGCCCATGTCTAACCATAGCTGTCCCGCGTGACCGCACCTCCGGTAATACCGGCCTGAAAGCTACTTCCTCCCAACCGTGAGCACGCTATGCTCACTCTATGAGTAAGCGCCTTCAAGTTCTGCTGCCTGACCGGGAAATGACGGACATCCAGCGTCTTGCACGTCGGGAGCGCCTCACCGTTGGGGAGTGGGTGCGGCGTACCCTTCGCGAGGCGCGCGCGCAAGAACCCGTAAGCGATTCCGAGGCGAAACTGAAGGCCGTCCGGCGCGGCGCGGAATTTTCATTCCCCAGCGCGGACATCGAGCGGATCCTCAGCGAGATCGAGCGGGGCTATCAGGCTTGAGCTTCATCGATTCCAATATCCCGATGTACCTTGTCGGCGCGCCGCATCCGCACAAGGCCGAGGCTCAGGTTCTCCTGGAACGCCTGATTGCCGCGGGCGAGCGCCTCGTCACGGACTTCGCGAAATGTTATCTTTGAGCGGAAGCTTCCCTGGCTTCCGTAGGACACGGGCAGCGTTGGCCCGTTCGCCGTCAAGAACGCCGTTAACATGGACAATCGATTTTTCGAGCGGCCGATTCTCAACTCTCCATATGACTACCCGGCTCGATACTGGGAGCTTGATGAGACCGGCCAGCCGACCCAGCAAATCATCGAAAGCCGGCGCAAAGCCGAGTTCATCACGCCTATTCCCAAGCCTCGGAAACGCCAGGGAAAAGGGATCCAGGCGGAACTGGTTTTCGACGAAGGCAAGGGTCTCTCTACCGAGAAGCAGCAATACGACCCGACATCGGCTGTCATCAATGAGCTACGCCATCACGTGGACCAGTGGCGGGGCTTCTCGAATCCAAACGATTGGAAGGTTACCCCCGATACGCAACGTCTTCTCCAGCATTGGCGGCATCACAAGTTCAGCGATGTTCGGCCGTTCTTTTGTCAGATCGAGGCGGTGGAAACTGCCATCTGGCTGACCGAAGTCGCCCCACAATGGGGCAAGATCGGCAAGGGCTTTCTGGACCACCTCTCCAATGCCAACAAGGATGCAAACCCGGAGTTGATGCGCTTGGCCCTAAAGCTCGCCACCGGTGCAGGCAAGACCACCGTCATGGCAATGATTATCGCTTGGCAGACCATCAACGCCGTCCGCCAGCCCGGAAGTAGCAGATTCACACGCGGCTTTCTCGTCGTAACGCCTGGCCTGACCATTCGTGACCGGCTCCGCGTCCTCCAGCCGAACGACCCGGACAGCTATTTCAAAGACCGCGAATTGGTTCCCGGCGACATGCTCGGCGAGCTCGATCGCGCCAAAATCGTCATCACGAATTACCACGCCTTCAAGCTCCGTGAGCGCGTCGAGCTTTCAAAAGGAGGGCGGTCCCTGCTTCAGGGCCGGGGACCGGAGCTGAAGACGTTGGAAACCGAAGGACAGATGATCCAGCGAGTGATGCCCGGCCTGATGGGGCTGAAGAACATCCTCGTGCTTAACGACGAGGCCCATCACTGTTACCGCGCAAAGCCCGAAGTAGATGAGGTAAGCCACCTCAAGGGCGATGAGAAGGAAGAAGCCAAGAAAAACAACGAGGCCGCGCGGCTCTGGATCTCCGGGCTTGAAACCGTCAAACGCAAGCTCGGCATTGCCCGAGTCATGGACCTTTCGGCGACACCGTTCTTCCTGCGCGGTTCGGGCTATGCCGAGGGAACGTTGTTCCCTTGGACGATGAGCGATTTCTCCCTGATGGATGCTATCGAATGCGGAATCGTCAAGCTGCCCCGTGTGCCGGTTGCCGACAACATACCCGGCGGGGACATGCCGAAGTTCCGAAATCTCTGGGAACACATCCGGACGAAGATGCCCAAGAAGGGGCGGGGCAAGGCCGAAACTCTGGATCCGCTCGACTTGCCCACGACACTCACTACCGCGCTTGATGCCCTCTACGGTCACTATAAAGCAACGTACGAAGAGTGGACCAAGCAAGGGGTCCGTGTCCCGCCCTGCTTCATTGTGGTCTGCAATAACACGTCTACTTCAAAACTCGTCTACGACTATATCTCGGGCTTCGAACGCAAGAACGAGGATGGATCGGCCAACGTTGTAAACGGACGCCTGGAGCTCTTCCGCAATTTCGACGAGTACGACAATCCCATTCCCCGGCCACGCACGCTCTTGATCGATAGCACGCAGATAGAATCGGACGAAGCGCTGGACGACAACTTCCGCGCTATGGCGGCCGGCGAGATCGATCGCTTCCGCCGCGAGATCGTCGAACGAACCGGCGACCGCCACCAGTCCGAAAACATCACCGATCAGGAATTGCTCCGCGAAGTCATGAACACGGTGGGCAAGCCAGGCCGGCTCGGCGAATCCATCCGCTGCGTCGTTTCGGTTTCTATGCTTACCGAAGGCTGGGACGCCAATACCGTGACCCACGTCCTCGGCGTTCGCGCCTTTGGCACGCAACTCCTCTGCGAGCAAGTCATCGGCCGGGCCCTCCGCCGTCAGTCGTACGAACTCAACGAAGAAGGCCGGTTCAACGTCGAATATGCCGATGTCCTCGGCATCCCATTCGACTTCACGGCCAAGCCCGTCATCGCCCCCGTACAAGCGCCACGCGAAACCGTCCAGGTCAAAGCCATTCGCCCGGACCGCGACGCCCTCGAAATCCGCTTCCCACGCGTCGCCGGCTATCGCGTCGAACTGCCCAAGGAACGCCTCGAAGCCGCTTTCACTGCCGACTCCGTCCTGGAACTGACCCCCGGCTTGGTAGGCCCGTCCATCACCAAGAACGAAGGGATCATCGGAGAAGGCGTCGAGCTTACAATGAAACACCTCGACGATATGCGCCAATCGTCCGTGCTCTTCCATCTGACCAAGCACTTGATCTATACCAAGTGGCGCGATTCAGGCGAAGATCCCAAGCTCCACCTGTTCGGACAGCTTAAGCGCATCGCCAAGCGCTGGCTCGATGGCTACCTTGTCTGTAAAGGCGAGACGAAGCCGGCGCAACTCGTATACAAAGAACTGGCCTATATGGCCTGCAACCGCATCACCGATGCCATTACCCAGACCATGGTTGGGTCCAATCCCATCAAGGCCGTGCTTGATCCCTACAATCCCACCGGCTCCACCGCCCACGTGAAGTTCAACACGTCCCGCGCGGACCGCTGGCAAACCGATGCACGCCGCTGCCACATCAACTGGGTGATCCTCGACAGCGACTGGGAAGCCGAGTTCTGCCGTGTAGCCGAAGCCCACCCTCGCGTGAAGGCCTACGTCAAGAATCACAACCTGGGTCTGGAAGTGCCCTACCGCTACGGCTCCGAGTCGCGCAAGTACCTCCCGGATTTCATCGTGCTTGTGGACGATGGCCGCGGTGAGGGCGACCTCCTGCACCTTATCGTCGAAATCAAAGGTTACCGGCGCGAGGACGCCAAGGACAAAAAGCTCACCATGGAAACCTATTGGGTGCCGGGAGTGAATAACAATGGGCAGTACGGCCGCTGGGCGTTCGCTGAGTTCACCGACGCCTACCAGATCCAGGCTGACTTCGAAGCCAAGGTTGAATCCGAATTCAACAGGATGATCGAATCCGTCTCCGCGCAGGCGACTCCGGCCTAAGGCTCCGTATGGTGAAGAAGACATCGAAACCGGAGAATAAGAAGACGGTCGAAACACTTACCCACGAGGAGGCTTCGCGAAAGAATATTCCCACCGCCGAATTCCAATCCGTGATGCACAAGGACGAGCAGAGCCCCGTCCGTGTCGCCTATGAGCGCCGCAACCGCGACCTCGACCCGCAACTGGTCTGGCGCGGCAAGGACGAACAGGACTGGTCCGATCTGGTAACGCACGCGCCGCCGATATACATTCAGGAAAAGGTTCACCCAAAGGTTCTGATTGACGAACTGCTTCGCCGGAGCGCCGCCGGTCAGAAGGCCGAGGAGGACCAACTCGACCTCTTCGCCGATTTCAACGGTGTACCGGAAGGGAACGCCAAGACCGAGTTCTACCAGCACGACGCCAACTGGTCTAACCGCATGATTCTGGGCGACAGCCTTCAAGTGATGGCGTCATTGGCGGAGCGGGAAGGATTGCGTGGACAGGTTCAGTGCATTTACATCGACCCGCCTTATGGCATCAAGTTCAATTCCAACTTCCAGTGGTCTACAACCAGCCGGGATGTGAAGGACGGGAATGTCGACCACATCACGCGCGAACCGGAACAGGTGAAGGCGTTTCGCGATACTTGGCGCGATGGGGTACATTCCTACTTAACCTACTTGCGGGATCGGCTGATGGTGGCACGGGATCTGTTGGCCGACTCTGGCTCGGTGTTTGTCCAGATTGGCGATGAGAATGTCCATCGCGTGCGGGGTCTGCTCGATGAAGTGCTCGGGCAGGAGAACTTCGTTTCGCTCATTACATTCAAGAAGAGTAGTTCGGCAACTGAAAGATACCTTGCATCGACGAGTGATTACACCTGAGTTATGCGCCCCGGCGGCATTGGGCATGAGGGCGGAAGGCTAGCGAACCATTTGGGGACCCCGTGGATATTGGGGTACAACAGAAGTTTGCGAAGTGATGGCTTCGCGAAACCGGCCCCAAGGAGGTCACCCAAATGGTTA